>JAICVS010000196.1 GCA_025935195.1 Ktedonobacterales bacterium | reverse complement strand
GAGGAGGGATCATGAACACGCGACACACGGAAGATGAGCAAATCCCCACCTGCCCACGCTGCCATTCCGCCGAGGTGACGCCGATTCTCTATGGGCTGCCATCGGGAGAGGGGTTTGCGATGGCGGAGCGAGGCGAGGTCATGCTGGGCGGCTGTGTGATTGACGCAAGCTCGCCAAAGTGGGCCTGCAAGAGCTGCGGCGAGTCGTTCGGCCAGCGCCTCACGCACGAGATGTGGGAGGCGCTCCGCGGAGCGCGTGATTCATAAACGGCTACTGGCAGCCGCCGATTACGTCCGATGAAGCGCGCGAACAATCTCGCCAGCTCCTCGCGCGTTTAGAGGCCATGATCGCGGACCAGGACGACATCATCCGCCACATATGCGCGACGGGATCAGAGGACCGTTTGAACGGTATCGGCTTCTGCCACTTGCTTCAGGTACCGATTCCTGGTGAGCAGGAGTCTTTGCATGTAGCGCGTGAGGATCAGCGCTTCAATCACCCTCCCAAGGATCCCCAATGGGGCTCGGAACGTGAACGTATCAATCATGAGCGTTCCCGGTGATTGGGGGACGAAGGCATGGTGATGCTTCAGTTCCTGAAAAATTCCCCGGATCATCTCATCAATAAAGTAATGCGGGCGCTCATATGCCGTGATTTTGGTGGTGAGATGCTGCTTGATGCCAAAATGGACCGCTTCCCACGTCACGGTATCTCCAAGGTGCATGACACCGGTGGTCACTCCAGCAATCGGGCGCTCGTGGGTATGCGCCACCGAGTGGCGATGGAGGTCAACGCTGAGCGACAGATCGAAACACCATTCTGGCGAAGCAGCTATCAACGTTTCGAGGCGAATGGTAGGCATCCTTCGAGTGCTCTCCTTGGCCCTTCGCTCTGGGGAGAGAGCCAGCGGCAGATGATCAAAAGGCACTGCTTGAACGTATTATAGAGGTTTTGAAACGGTTTGTAGCCATGCCAAATGCGCGATCTCAGCCGCCGGCCGCCGTCAGTCCATCGCCTCATCCGGCGGTTCCGCCACCGTCGTCAGCACCGGCTGGATCGTCTCGATGGGTGGCGCGAAGAGCGACGGCTGCTCCGGCGAGCCGAAGATCACCGCGAAGTCGTCCGGCGCGAAGGCGCGGGCCAGGCGCGCGGCGTAATTATCCAGCAGCACGCGCGCATAGTAGGCCACATCGTAATCGCGTGGATCGCCCGCCGGCTCGCCCGCCCCGTCCTCTGGCAGCAGCATCGCCCGCCCACCCGTCGCTCGGTCCGATGCGCGATACACGCGCACGCGCTCGCCGCGCCCCCAGCGCGTGTACCCGCTGTTCAGCATCGCCTCGTAGGGCAGCTCCTTGCGTGCCGTGCGCGCCGCCTCATACTGTTGCGGCGTCTTGGTCAGGCGCACGCGCGAACTGAGGTCGCTGGTCGGCAGCTCACGCCGGCGCAGCGCGGCCAGCGTCTCCAGATACGCCGCGCGCACGCCCGGCACGTCGCCGGTGAGCAGGCAGCCAACCGCGCGCCGCAGGAACGCCTCACCGAACGGCTCGAAGCGCACCGAGCGGAAGGCGACACCGCGCAGGTGCGGCGTGCCGTCGTACTCCAACAGCGCGTAGTTCTTCGGCTCGTGCGAGAGCATGGCGGCGTAGCGGCCCTCGAATTCCAGCCGCACCAGCGGCGGCAGCAGCGCCCCCCCCTCGGCCACGGCGCGGCGCTCGTCGCCCTCGCTCCACTCCGCCGGCGCCGCGAAGTACACGCCGTCGGTATCGGCTTCGAGCAGCGTCGCGCCGCGCGCCGCCAGCTCGCGGCAGAGCAGGCCGAGCACCTGCCGCCCGCGCCGCGTCACCTCGTTGGCCGCCGCCACATCCGAGAAGCGTGTGAGGCCGACCGCGCCAAGGTAGCCGTACGCCGAGTTGACCAGGATCTTCATCGCGGCGGAGAGCGCCTCATCCGTGTGGCGCTCCGGCGAGCCGGGCGCGGCCTGCTTCGCGCGCGCCTTCGCCGCCAACCGCTGCTCCACCAGCCGGTCCACCAGCGCCAGCAGCGCGCCGATACGGTCCGGCCGTGGGCTGATGCGGTACTGGCGCATCAGCGAGGGGTACAGGCTGGAAACGTCGGCCTTGACGACACGCCGCGCGACACCGCAGGCAAAGAGGTAGAGCGCGGCGCCGGTGTGGCGCGTGCCGTCGCCCGTCGCCTTCTCCGGCAGAGCTGCGCCAGCGCGTAGATAGGCGCGCACCAGCAGCGGATCGAGGATGCCGGTGGCCGGCCCGGCGTCGGCCAGGCGCTCGTAGCGGCGCGGCGCCATGCGCGCCAGCGCGAAGGCGGCCCCGCCCAGCAGCCGCGCCAGCCCATCCACCTCGCGCACGTCGTCCAGCGCGTAGCGGCGCACGCGATCGGGATCGCCGCGCCAGGTGGCGTAGATCTTCGGCCCCTCGACGTACTCACGGTCGGCGGCGGCCAGCCCGAAGTGGCGTGCGACGGCTTTCAGGCCGTGGCCGGGCAGATTGCGCGCGGCAAAATCGTAGCGGCGCACCGCGTCCAGCGTGTCAATCAGCTCGCGGCCGGCGATCACGTAGCGGCCCGTCTCCTCACGCTCCTCGCCCTCATCCTCACTTCTCTCACTCCGCTCGCCACCCACACCCGTCGCGGAACGCCACGCGCCGTACGCGCGCGCGGCGGGCCGCCGCTTCAGCCCCGCGCCGCCGATGCGCCCCAGCGCCAGCGGGACACCCAGCAGTTCGGCCCGCTTCGCCAGGAAGGGCAGGTCGAAGCCGTACAGATTGTGATTCTCGATCACATCCGGGTCCACCTCACGGATGAGCGCGGCGAGCCGCTGGATCAGGTCCGCCTCCGCTTCCGCGCCAGAGCGGCCGCTCTCGCTCACATCCAGCACGCGCTCCAGTCCCCGGTTGTCGCGCACTGAGACGAGGAAGATCGCGTCGCGGGCGGCGTTGAGGCCGGTCGTCTCCAGGTCGAATTGCAGGCGGTGCAGATCGTCGAAGGCGAGGCCGCGAAAGTACGTGCGGCCGGTGGCGACGAGATACTGCTCCTCCGGCGGCAGGCAGAGAAAATTGTCCTCACCGAGATCGCTGAGCCGCGTGACCGCGCGGCCGAGCCGCTCCGACGCGCCCTTCAGCACGGCCGCCTCCAGCATCCGGCCATCCGCCGCGCTGGCGCGGATGCGCAGGCGGCCCGGCCCCGCCAGCTCGCGGTAGGCGACGCGGCCGGGCGCGTCCGCGCCGGCTGTGCCCTCCGGCAGCAGGCGCGCGCCAAGGTGCGCGAGGTCTTCCAGCGCGGGCAGCAGCAGCCACGGGTGAAAGCGGTCCGCCTCACGCATGAGCGGCCCGCCACCTGGCTCGCGCCGCCAGAGCAGCGCGCGGCCGTCACGCTCGGCCCAGACCGAGACGATGCCGGGCGTGTCATCCCAGCCCCAGAGCCACTCGTCCTCGCGCGCCCGCGCCGCGCTGTCGCCGTTGCCGTCGTCGAGGGTCGTACGTCACCTCCTGCCGCGAGCATGATCCCTCGCGCGGACAGCGCATGGTAGCGCGGCGACTGCTCGCGAGCAAACCGGCGGGACTACCGGGCGCCAGACGGTGGTACTTCCGGCGGGGGAACGCGCACCCGCTCAATGGCGGCGTGTGCGCCCCGTCAGCGCGAGCCGCCCATCCGCGACGATGCGCTGTGTCAGCGCCCGCTCACCGGCATCGGCGACGGGTAGCAGCGGGTACAGCGTGTGAGCATCGGCGTTGGCCGCCAGCAGCAGGCCGAAGCGGTACAGCAACACCGGCGCGGGACGCGCCGTGCCATCCGCGCTGGCAATGAGCTGGCCGGTGAGCGCGCAGCCATCCGCCGGAGCCGCGGCGACGAATGGCGCCCATCCCGCCACCAGCGGCACACTGCCGTTCGGATTCCCGCCGTCCGGCCGCTCGTTGGCGAGCCGGGCCGCCATGTTGCTCGCCACCAGACAGGTCAGTGAGGTGCCGCCGGGGTCGAGCGAAGGAATCCCGATCTGCCAGCCGTCGTCCCAGCGGACGGCGAGCGGCAGGATGGCGTGCTGGTCATCCAGCGCCGTCGCGGCGGGCGCCGCGTCGAGCGCCGGCCTGCCGCCGGCGTCCAGATAGCGCCAGCCCACCACCACGTGCGCCTCCACCTGCCAGCCGCTGATCGCCGTGGCGTTGCTCACCCGCGGGTCGGCGTCGCACAGGCTGACGCAGAGGCCCGCGAAGCCGGCCAACCCGACGGATGTATCCTCGTTGAGGGTGTAGACGGGAACGGCGCGTAGCGGTTGGCTAGCGGTGGCGATGCCGCCATCCGCGCGCAGATAGCGCTCACCCGCCCGCAAGGCGACCGGCGCCTGGCGCACCGCCAGCGCATCCCGCACAACGGCGAGCAGCGCTGGCCGCTGCTCCGGGAGCAGCCGATTCACGGTTGACCCCAGATCGAGCAGGCGCACGAAGGAGTTGGGCGGCACGGTGCCCGCGGCGGGCGTCGCCAGCGGGCAGGTGTCGGCGAGCGCCGCCGGCATGCTGATCGTGCAGGTGAGGCCGATGAAGTTCTCGGCGGTGTACTCGAGGGTGTGTCTGCCGGGCGACAGCGTGAAGGCTGGATAGTGTGGCGTGGGGCCGACGAACGGCGGGATGGGCAGGTCCGGCCCCGCGTGGTGGTCAATGCGCAGCGTGCCCCACGGCACCGCGTGCTCGAAGAAGATGACGTTGGCGGCGAACGGCGCGGGTGGCGGCGGCGGCGCTTGCGGCGGCGTGGGCAGGATGCTGGCGAGCGCCCGCACCGCGCGCGGATCACCGGAGAGCAGCAGCAACAGCGCCAGCGCGACGGCGACGCAGGCCCCGCCCGCGCGCAGCATGCGGCCGCGCCGGGTCAGGCGCGGCGCGAGCGGCGAGCGCGACGGCCCCGACGTTGCCGGCGGCGACGCGGCTTCCCGCCACGCCGCCGCATCGTCGTCATCGTCGTCACCGCCGCGCCAGAGGGACGTCACCTCGATCTCGAAGTCGTCCACATCCACGTGCGCTCCCATCCCTTTCCTGATCCTGGCATCTTCAGGAATTATAAGCGGGGAAGCGGAACTCACCTCAGCGTACGTGGCAGGTTCCGCCCACGTCAAGCGCATCTCACATGCTGAGAGGCACGTCGCGTACCAACTGGATGGGATGGTGAGCCTTACGCCTTACGCCTTTCACCCCTCACACCTTGGCGACGAGCGCGAGGTGATCCGCCTCGAAGTAGCGCACCGCGCCCTGCGGCAAGAGCAGCGCGCGTTCGGGCCGCAGCGCCTCCACGAACGCCGTATCGTGGCTGACGATCACCAGCGTGCCACGATAACTCTCCAGCGCCTCGCGCACGCGGTCGCGCGAGATCGGATCGAGGTTGTTCGTCGGCTCGTCCAGCAGCAGCGTGTTGGAGCCACTGAGCATCAGCCGCGCCAGCGCCAGCCGTGTCTTCTCGCCGCCCGAAAGCGTGCCGACCCGCTGAAACGCCTGCTCGCCGGAGAAGAGGAAGCGCCCCAGCAGCGTGCGCAGCTGCCCGTCGCCCGGCGGCGGACCCGGCCGGTATACCTGCTCGCTCGCCGCCAGGCGCAGCTCCTCCAGCAGCGTCAGCCCCGCATGCAGCGACTCATGCTCCTGCGCGTAGTAGCCCAGGTCCACCTGATGCCCGCGCTCGACACGCCCGCGCGTGGGCGGCGTGAGGCCGGCCAGCGTGCGCAGCAGCGTCGTCTTGCCCGCGCCGTTGCGCCCGATCACCACCAGCCGCTGGCCGCGCTCCACCTCGAAGTTGAGATCAGTGAAGACCGCCGGCCCGCCGTAGCTCTTGGTCAGTCGCTCGACACGAAAGACCACGCGCCCGCTCTGCCGCGCCACCGGCAGCTCCAGCTTGAGCGCCCGCTCTTTGCGCGGCAGCGTCGCCGGATCGGGCAGCTCCTCCTTCATGCGCTCGACCAGATGATCGAGCACCTTCGCGCGCCGGGCCACCTTCGCGGACTTGACGCGCATCCAGTCGGCCTGCTCCTCCAGCCGGGCGATCTTGCGCTGCTGGCGCTCGGCGAAAGACGCCGCGCTCTCCTCCGCCTGCTCGCGCTGGCGCAGGTACGACGAATAGTTGCCGGTGTAGGCCGTGATAGCCCGCGTCGCCGCGTCCAGGTGCAGCACGCGCGTGATGGCGCGATCCAGCAGCGCCAGATCGTGTGAGATCAGCAGCAGCGCGCCCTCGAAGCGGGCCAGATAATCCATCAGCCAGCGCGTCGCCGTGCCGTCCAGGTGGTTCGTCGGCTCGTCCAACAGCAGCAGATCGGGCGCGGCGAACAGCACGCGCGCCAGCGCCAGCCGCGTCTTCTGCCCGCCGGAGAGCGCCTCCACCGGCCGCTCCAGCTCGACCTCGCCGATGCCCAGCCCCTCCAGCAATTGCACGATCTCGTGCTCGGCCGCATAGCCGCCCTGGCGCGCGTAGCGGTCCTCCAGCTCACCGTAGCGCGCCAGCAGCGCGTCGAGCCGGCTCACTGGCGGTGTGGCGGCGTGTCGCCCGTTGCCGTGATTCCCTCCTCGCGCCGTGATCGCCTCGGTCGCTGGCGTTTCCGAACCGCTCGCCGCCGCCTCCGCCAGCTCGGCCTCGATGGCGCGCAGCTCCGCCGCCAGCCCATGCAGGTTACGGCCCGCCAGCATCACATCGCGCACGGTCGCGCCGCCGTCGAGCGCGTCCGCCAGCCGCTCCTGGCCGAGATAGCCGGTGCGCTTGGGCCGCGTGATCGCGCCCGCGTCGGCATCGAGCGCGCCATGAATTGCGCGCAGCAGCGTCGTCTTGCCCGCGCCGTTGACGCCGACCAGACCGACCTTCTCGCCGCGCGCGATGCGAAACGTCGCGTCCTCGACCAGCGTATTGCCGCCACGGCTGAGCGTGACGTGTTGCACGTCGAGCATATGAATACCAACCCTCTCCTCTTCCCCGGTGTCCCGCCTGCCTGGGCATTTGGCGCCCAGCAGGCGAGGCGAACAGCGCGAAACAACGCAAAGCCGCGGGCCGGAAGTCCGCCCGCGGCTCGAAAGGCGCGCCGTTCGTAGAGGCGCCGCGATCCCGCTGTTGGGGAATGACGCGGCAGAGCAAGGAGAACGCGAAAGTTCCACCGCTGCGCTCGACGGGCCGTGTGCTTGCCTGAAAATGGGCAGACTTCTCCCGTGGGGTTACGGGCGAGGTCCGACCGCAAGGATCAGGACGCAAGCGAACAGCGGCACGTCTTTCCGCCTTGCAATATCTGCGCGGGGCGCGTGCTGCGCGCGCGCCACGCCGCCTCACATTCTACTCGCGATTCGCCGGCAT
>JAICVS010000058.1 GCA_025935195.1 Ktedonobacterales bacterium | reverse complement strand
GGTACTCCATGTCGAAATGAGAGCATGCGCCGACAGCAAAATCAACAGTACCCGCCTGATGGGAGGGGGTGAAACCAAGAGAGAAGCCCGCCTCACTACCGGGGCTAAAGCCCCATAGCTTGCGGCGGGCTATTTCTGTCAACAGCCATCCGAGCGTTCCCCCCGGAAATAGTTTGCTTGTGACCTGAGTAGGCGTTTGGAGCCCCGTAATGTCGCCGATGAGCAGCGCCGTGCCGCCGAGGAGAAGGGAACTGCCCATGCCCTCCATCAAGAGAAGATACAACATGCCTATGGCCTTCGCATGAGGCCAGCGCTCGCGCGTCTTCTCATACTCGTCCCGCGCCAGAGAGGGGGAGATCACGATGAAGAGGATCGCGAACAGCAACCCCCAGACGCTCGCACAACCTATGAACACCATGAACATCCCGGCCCTTCGGTTTCGTCGAGACACTGCCGTCAGCGCGCCCATGCTAATGATGCCGACCACGTTCGTCAATAAGGAGTTGAAATAATAGCAAGCTGGCGCCGGCATTCGGTTGGCGTAGTGCGCAAAGTAGCGCCGTCTGAGAACAGAATGGCACCGCATCTGGTAAAGCGCAGTGCCAGTGATTTCAGGGTTCTACGTGTGGCGGAGGGAGAGGGATTCGAACCCCCGGGCCTTTCGGCCTGCGATTTTCAAGATCGCCGCAATAGACCTCTCTGCCATCCCTCCATGTTTGAGCGTTGCCTCACCAGAGTTCGATGGGGCCAATTGTCGCTGACAGTATACATCAGGGCTTAGGGAGTATCCACTCTGCCCAGACCTCAGCGCAACCTGATTTTCCGCATCTGACCACCAATGGACAGAAATAGCCCGCCTTACCGCCAGGGTTGACACCCTGCGGCTTGCGGCGGGCTATCTCTGTCAGCCCAAAGGTGTATCACTCCCGTGCCAGCCTGCCGGCGATGTGCCACCGCCGGACGCCCATTCATAGTGACTGACGCTCAGTCATATCCGAATTCCGATGGAGCATCGTCGTTCACCGGCCGCTGATGGCCCCGCTCCCCGCCGACACCTTCCCACGCTTGACACTCTTGCTGTTTTGTGGTAATTTAGTTCTACAACTGCGGTGCCATCGGCGCCGCTTGCACCTTGAACAACCACATACCGCGCCAAACACACCCACTCGCGTCCCATTGCAGCGACAGGCGTAGCAAGCTGGAGAGCGCGTGGAAACGGCCTTACCCCCCACGCATCCTTGCCGTTTTTGCCGCCCACCGTGCCACTTCTTGCCGCGATTGTGCCGTCTCTTGCCGCTTTTGCCACCCATAACACGAAACGTCAAGTTCGTAGAGGCCGCAAATCGGCTTGAATGCGGCAGTCGAGGGGATGGCAATGCTGATCACAGATCAAAAAGCGGCAAAAACGGCAATGTTGACCACCCCAGTTAACATTGCCACCCGCACTGATGATCCAGTCCGCGACAGCGGACGTCGCGGCCAGCGGCCATCCCGGCGCGATTGCCATCGCCAGCCGGCCCTGGATCACGCATGCCCGCAACCGCAACCATCCCGTCGCGTAGATGGAGGCAGTGAGTCGTCTGCCCGGTGGAACCGCGCATGTATACTGGTCGAGGTTGGGGGAGTTGATCCCGCGCGCGGAGAGTGAGGAGACCACAATGGATGCCACAGTGCCGGCGCAACATGCGCCGCCATCCGCAACGACCGGAGGCGAGGTCGTCCTGCGCACCATCGGCCTCTCGAAGCAGTATGGCCGCATCACCGCCGTCAACAACCTGGGATTGGATGTGCGCCAGGGCGATGTCTTTGGGCTGCTCGGCCCGAACGGCTCCGGCAAGACGACCACCCTGCGCATGACGCTTGGCCTGATCTTTCCCACCGCCGGCGAGATTGAACTGTTCGGCGCGCGCATCTCCGACACCAATCACCGCCGCGCCGCGCTCAAGCGCATCGGCGCCATCGTCGAGCAGCCCGCGTTCTATCCCTATCTCTCCGGCCGCGAGAACCTGCGCGGCGTCGCCACCTTCGCCGCCATGCCGTCGGACGCGGCCACGAGCCGGCGGGTGGACGAGGTGCTGGAACTGGTGGGACTGGCGCCCCGCGCCGGCGACGCTTATCGCAAATACTCACTCGGCATGAAGCAGCGCCTGGGCATCGGCGCGGCCTTGCTCGCCCGGCCCGACCTGATCATCCTGGACGAGCCGACCAATGGGCTGGATCCGGCGGGCGTCGTCGAGGTGCGCGCCCTGATCGGCGAGCTGGCGCGCGGCGGCACCACCGTGCTGCTCTCCAGCCACCTGCTCCACGAGGTGCAGCAGGTCTGCACGCGCGTCGCCATTCTCAAGCAGGGAAACCTGCTCGCGCAGGGCGAGGTGAGCACGCTGCTCGCGGCGTCGAGCGGCGTCCTGCTGGGCTTCACCGATCCGGCGGAGCTTCCCAGAGCCGCCGGCGTCTTGCTCCAGGCGGCCGGGAGCGAGGCGCCCTGGTTGCGCGGCGCGGGCTACGTGCCGCCGGAGCCGGGCGCATGGGTGCCGCCCGGCGGCTGGCTCGTGCGGGCCGATACGGACGTCGCGCACGCCGCCGCGATCAACGCGCTGCTGGCGCGGCATGGCATCTTCGCCGCCGAGGTGCGCCGCTACGAGGGCAATCTGGAGCAATACTTCCTCGCCCTCACCGGTGCCGAAGGCCAGACGCCAGCGCCAGCGCCAGCACAGGCGGCTATGCCCGTCGTCCCTGGCGCATCCGGCACGATTGCTGGCGCGATTGCTGGCGCGATTGAAGGAGGCCGGGCATGACTCCCGTGAACACCGCGCCGGTGACGGCGAGCGCCGTTGGAACATCCAGCCCTATCGCATGGCTGCTCGATACCTGGCGGCTGACGCGCTGGTATCTCTTCGCGGCATGGCGGCGCGTGATGAGCAAGGTGCTGCTGGGCATCCTGCTCGGCCTGTTCGTGCTCATCACCGGTTTCATCGTGCTGGGCTTCGTCGTCACGCAGAACTCATCCACGGTCGCGCGCGACTGCCAGCCCGTCCCCGCCGCCACGCAACAGGCGGGAGACAACGGCAACGGCGGGCAGGTGGTCTGCGAGCCGCTCAGCGCCCAGCAACAACAGCAGATCCGCGATCAGCAGGCCGACTCCATCCGCGCGCCGCTCACCTTCCCCGGCTCGCTCCAGTTCGCCGGCGGCTACACCACCTTCATGGGTGTGATCCTGCTCGCCATCCTGGCCGGCGCGATGATCGGCAGCGAGTTCGGCCAGGGCACGATCCGTCTCGCCCTCTCGCGCGGCGTCGGCCGCGCGCAGGCGCTCACCGCGCAGGTGGCGGCGCTGGCGGTCCTCGCGCTCGGCATCGGCCTGGGCATGCTGCTGCTCGGCGCGCTCATCGGCGTGACGATTGGCCCGGCGCTCGGCGCGACACTGTCCGCGCTGCCGGCCGGCGGCGTCGGGGCGTTGCTCGCGTACTGGCTCGCCGTCTCGCTCTACCTGTTCGCCATCGCCGCCATCGCCTTCTTCCTGGCGACGCTGGCGCGCTCGACGGCGGCGGGCATCGCCGGACCGCTCGGCTACCTCATCTTCGAGCTGATCGCCATCGGCGTGCTCTCGATCGTTGCGCTTGCCATCCAGGGCGACACCGGCGACTTCCTACGCCACGTGCCGGACTGGTTCCTCGGCCAGAACCTCGGCGCGCTGACGACCGCGGCCTTCCAGCCGCTCGCCGCCGCGGTTCCGACCATCCGCGGCGGCGCTACCGGAGGCGGGAACGGCGGCCAGACCATCGGCACAATGCACGCGCTGCTCGTCTCGCTGGCCTACTGCGCGCTGCTCGTCGGCTCGACGTACTTCATCATGCGCCGACGCGACGTGACCGACTGATACACGGAAGGGGGATGGTAGAGTAGTTGAGTAGAATGGCGAGGCGTGCGCGCGTGAGGGGTGCGCGGAACCGAGCCAGGCACGACGCGGAGGCGAACCCATGCGGCAACCCATGACCTACGACGACATCGAACTCGCGGCGCTCTTTCCGAACGGCATCGCCGGCGCGCGCATCCATGCCATCGGCACCGGCGGCAGCGGCATCTCCGCCGTGCTCTGGCTGGCGCACGACCGCGGCGCGCTCGTCTCCGGCTGCGACATCGCGCCGACCTCGATGTGGAAGCTGCTGCACCGCGAGGGGCTTGATGTCGCGCTGGGCCACGACAGCGCACACCTGGAGGACGTTGATCTCGTCGTCGTCTCGCCGTTCCTCGTCTACCGCCATCCCGATCTGCCCGAGCTGGTGGCCGCGCGCGCGCGGCGCATCCCCGTGGTCAAGTGGCAGGCGCTGCTCGGCTACCTGATGCGCGGCAGCATCGCTATCTCCGTCGCCGGCGTCCACGGCAAAGGCTCCGTCACGGCGCTGCTTGGCCAGCTTGCTATCGCCGCCGGGCTGGACCCGATCTGCGAGGTCGGCGCGAGCGCCATCGCCTGGGATCGCAATGTCTGGCTCGGCCACGGCCGCTACTTCATCAACGAGGCCGACGAGTGGGACTACAACTTCCTGCACTACCATCCGCGCGTCGTCGTCCTCAACGCCGTCGAGTTCGATCACCCCGAGTTCTTCGCCTCCTACGAGCAGATTCGCGACGCCTTCGTCACCTTCATCAAGGGCATAGACCAGAGCGAGCGCGCCGATGCGCCACCGCCAACGCTGGTGCTCAACAGCGACAACCCCGGCTGCCTGGATGTGCTGGAGCGCCTGGGCGATTGGTCCGGCGCCGTGCGCACCTTCGCCATCGCGCGTGCGGACGCGGACGTGCGCGCTGAAGACATCCAGGGCGGGCAAGAGAACAGCTTCACACTGCGCGTAGACGGGGAGCGCCTGGGACGTGTGCGCCTGCGAACGCCGGGAATGCACAACATCGCCAACGCGCTGGCGGCCGTGGCCGGCGCGAGCGTGATCGGCGTGCCGCCGGAGCTGTACGTGCCGGAGCTGAGCGCGTGGCCCGGCCTGCGCCGCCGCTTCGAGGTCGTCGAGGATGGCGACGCGCTCTTCATAGACGACTACGCCCATCATCCACACGCCGTCGCCCTGACGCTAGAGACCGTGCGGGCGCGCTATCCCGGCCGGCGCATCGTCGCCGTCTTCCAGCCGACGCTCTACACCCGGCTGCATCGCTTCCTGCAACCCTTCTCTGAGGCGTTTGACCGCGCCGACGAGGTGGTGATCGTCGAGATTCAGCCCTCACGCGAGGCCGACACCGGGCTGATCCACGGCAGCGCCCTGGTGGAGCGCATCGCCGCGCGTTCGGCGTTCGCGGATAGGCCAGGCGCGGTGCGCTACGGCGGCGCGTACGATGAGACCGCCGCGCTGCTACGAGCGCTACGCCAGCCAGGCGATGTGATCGTCGTCATGGGGTCCGGCCCAGTGAATCAAGTGATCGCGGGCGCGCGCATGAGTCAAATCCGTTAGCTCAGTTGAGCTTGGCACGCACCTCGCGCGCCTCCGCCAGGCGCTTGCCCAGCCGCCGCACCTCCGGCGCGTTGGGCGCGCGCTCGGTGTAGGCGGCGATGTCGGCGGCAGCCAGCAGCGGATCGCCGAGGGCGAGGCGCAGCAGCCCGCGGTCACGCAGTTCCTCCGGCAGATCAGGCCGCAGCACGATCAGCCGTTCCACCACTTCCAGCGCGGCGCTGGTGTCGCCGCGCTCGAGATAGACGCGCTTGAGGTTGTGCAGCATGCGTGTCAGGATGGCGCGTGTGCCGACGGGGGCGAACCAGCGAGCATCCACCATCGGCCCACCAGGGCTGGCGGACATGAGCCGGATCACGAAGCGGCGGCAGGCGGCGGCATCCAGAATCTCGCCGCTGAAGGCATCGAAAAAGAGCGCGCCACCCTCGCTCGCCTCGAGGGGCCAAGTCGTCACGAAGTGCGCGGGGAGCGACACGCCGGCCAGCGGCGCACCCAGGCGGCGCGCGACCTCCAGATAGATGACGCTCAACAAGATGGGCAGGCCGGTGCGACGGTCGAGTACGTCGTTGAGGAAGCTGTTACGCGGATCGTCGTACTCGTCGCGGTTGCCGTGAAAGCCCTCACGTCCCGCCAGCACGTCGCGCATCCCCCGCAGCACATGCGTCGCCATCTGCCGCTCGGCTGCCAGCGCCGCGTCCAGTCTCCCATTTGGAGGCAGACTCAGCTCGCGGCGTACCTCGGCGGCCAGCCGGTCCAGCGTGCGCAGGGAGCGCGCGGGAGCCAGGCCGGGATAGGCGATCTCCGCGATCAACAGCGCGCCCTCAGCCAGCCCAAGCCGCTCATCGGGGCGCGCGGCGAAGGCGGAGAAGCGCAGCAGCGGCTCCAGCGGCGTCACATCCACTTCGCGGCTCCGATCAAGGCCGATATGCTCGCGCGCTGCCAACATGCGGCCATCGTATGCGGCCGTCATCACCCTACCATTGTATCGCGTTTGCCGCGCCGTCAACCTGCGGCGATCCACCGATTCCGTTGGCCGCCGCGAGAATAATCTAGTACACAGCGTGACGTGTCGAGCGCGGGCGGCAGAGCTCCGGTTGGAAGCCACGAACGTCCGGGAGATGGGCCTTTCCGGCGTGCGTTCGCCGCCAGCGGACGACATAATGTGCTATAATCAGAACCGATGTTCCCGTACGCTTCACGGCGGCGCCACCGCATCATGGCGAAGGCGCGAGGAGAAGATAGATGTTCCAGTTTACACAGATGGTGCAGCTTATGCCGGAGCCGGGCGAGCGCGTCGAGGACTTGTTGCCGGCGCGCGTGAGCAACCAGCAGGTGGCGGAGGTGCTCTTCAACATTGCCACCATTCTAGAGATGCAGCAGGCGAATCCTTACCGCATCCTGGCGTACCGCAATGCGGCGCGTGGCGTGCTGGCGCTGCCGGAGCCGATCGCGCCGATCCTGGCGCGCGGCCAGAAGCCGCCGGTGCCGGGGCTGGGTGACCGACTGACTCGCAAGATCACCGAGCTGGTGATGACGGGCCACATGACGTTCTACGACGATCTGTGCGAGGAGTCGCTGCCGGAGGACGTGCGTGACCTGATGCGCGTGCCGCATGTCGGGCCGCGCACAGCGCTGAAGCTGGTCGGGCAGGCGGGCGTGCATTCGGTGCCAGATCTGCTGCGCCTGGCGCAACAGCAGCGGTTGCGGGTGTACTATGGCTTCGGCGAGCGCAGTGAGCGGCGGCTGGCCGAGGGGGCGCTGGCGGTGCTCAGCAATGAGGCGAGCGCGGCTTGACACCGCGCGGGCGGTAGCGTATCATTGAAACCGCCCCCTGCACGTGGGGCGCCATGCCAAAGTGGTGGAATCGGTAGACACGCAACGTTCAGGGCGTTGTGTCCGAAAGGGCGTGGGGGTTCGAGTCCCCCCTTTGGCACCATGGAAGGGTCGCATAGTAGGTCTAGTGCGGCGGTTTGCTAAACCGCTGTGGGGGTAACTCCTCACCGTGGGTTCGAATCCCACCCCTTCCGCCAGAAAGCCGCTTAAACAGCGGCTTTTTTCCTGTCAGCTGGTCGTCGTTCCGCCTTCAAGCGGCGTGTGCGGCTCGCACCGTCCTCTTCGAGTACATCGAGGTGTTCTCCAACCGCCAGCGGCGACATTCGGCGCTCAGTCCGTCGGCTTGACTCCGACATGGATGGCGACCACCCCACCGGCGCGATAGTCATAGGTCACCTCGCGCCAGCCGGCCTCTTCCATGATGCGCTTCAGGTGCGGCGCGTCGGGGAACGTGCTGACGGAGGTGGGCAGGTAGCTGTAGGCGTCGAAGGCGCGGCCGATCAGCCGGCCCAGCAGCGGCACCACGCGGTCGAAGTAGAGGTGGAAGGCGGCACCGAAGATCGGGCTGGGCGGGTGCGACATTTCCAGGCAGGCGACGCGGCCGCCCGGCTTGGTGACACGCAGCATCTCCGCGAACCCCTGGCGCAAGTCACTCATGTTGCGCACGACGAAGGCTGAACAGCAGGCGTCGAAGCTGTCCTCGTCAAAGGCCAGCCGCTCGCCGTCGCCCTGCCGCAGCTCCACGCGATCCATCAGGCCCAGGCGCCGCAGCTTCTCACGGCCAAACGCCAGCATCTCCGGGGTGAAGTCCACACCGATCACACGCGCGTCCGGGGCGGAGACGCGGGCCAGCGCGATGGCGAGGTCACCGGTGCCGGTGCCGATGTCCAGGCCGTGGCCGCCGGGGTCAAGGGCGACACGGCGCGCGGTGGCGTCCCGCCAGCGGCGATCCAGCCCGGCCGTCATCAGGTGGTTCATCAGGTCGTAGACGCGCGCGATGCGGCCGAACATGCGCTGGACGTAGGCGGACTTGCCCCCGGCGGCCTCGAAGCGGGCGCGCAGCTCAGGGGCGGGCGTTGGCGTGGATGCGGGGCCAGGAACGGACATCGAGAGCCTCGGATTCTGCTGATTCCACATGCCCGCTAGCGGGTGCGGGCGAGGATGAAGTCCACCAGCTCGTCGAGTACGTCGCGCTCAGGCGAAGAGGCGAACTCGCTGAGGACGGCGCGCGCGCGCGTGGAGTAGTGGCGCGCGAGGTCGAGGGCTTCGGGCAGGCCGGGGCTGGCGGCGACCCAGCGAACGATCTCGTTGACCTCGTCGTCGTCGGGGCTGGCGTCCTGAACGATGCGGCTGACGCGCTCGGCGTGACCGTTGGAGCCGGCCTTGAGCGCGTAGATCAGCGGGAGCGTGACGAGGCCCTGGCGCAGATCGTTGCCGGCGGGCTTGCCGATGCTGGCCTGGGTGCCGGTGTAGTCGAGCACGTCGTCTATGATCTGGAAGGCCATGCCCAGGTTGAGGCCGTATTGCTCCATCAGCGCGATCTGCGCGTCGGAGCCGCCGCCGACGGTGGCGCCGCCCTTGCAGCAGGCAGCCATGAGCACGGCGGTCTTGCGCTGGATGCGCTGGAGATAGGCGTCCACCGAGAGGTCCACCCGGCGTGTGGTCAGCAGCTCGATGATCGTGCCTTCGCAGACGCTCGCGACGGTCTCGGAGAAGAGGCGGTCAATGCGGAAGTCTTCCACCTCCGCAATCAGCCCGGCGGTGCGCGCGAAGAGGTAGTCGCCCAGCAGGATGGCGATGCCGTCGCCGTAGCGCGCGTTGACGGTGGGCAGGCCGCGGCGTGTGGTGGCGTGATCCACGATGTCGTCGTGAACGAGCGTGGCGAGATGCACCATCTCGAAGGCGACGCTGAGCGGCAGCAGCCTGGCGAAGCGGTAATCAACCAGGCGACCGGAGAGCAGGGTGAGCGCGGTGCGGATGCGCTTGCCCTGGGTGCTGAGCACGTGGGCAGCCGCGGAGTTGAGGATATCCAGGCCGGAGGTGGCATGCTCCTGGAAGGTCCGGTCCACAATCTCCAGATCGGGCTCGATGCTGGAGAAGAGCCGGCTCAACGTGGCCGTGTCGCTCATGCTGCCTATCTCCCTCTGGTTGCTGGGCGCGGCGGATGATGCGGCGCCGGGCTATGTGGCGCGTGACCGCGACGCGCCTGGTGTTGGGCCATCCCATATTATACCAGTCGGGGCCAGATCAAATGGCGTCCGTCGTGTCCAGCTCGGTGAGGTCTTCCTGCAGGAAGAGGTTCTCGAATGGGAGGTCTTCCACGATGTCGAGCGCCTCGCGGTACTCAGTCCAGGTGAGACGGCGCGAGAGATCGGGATCGTTGTGGGCCTTGTAGGCGGGGAAATACTGATCCATGACGCTCAGGCCGATGTCCGATCCCAGGTGCTCGGCGATCCACGTCAGCACCTCGCGCGTGCCGGCGTGGCCGTTGGGCATGACGAGGTGGCGGATGATCAGCCCGCGCACCGCGATGCCATCCTCATCCACCACGAGGCCGCCAACCTGGCGATACATCTCTTGCAGGGTAGCCCGGTTGTACTCGACGTAATGGTGCATCTTGGAGGTGCGCAGCGCCTCGACGTTGCTGGCGTACTTGGCGTCGGGCAGGTAGATGTCTACCACGCCGTCGAGCAGGCGCAGCGTGTGCAGATGCTCGTAGCCGGCGCAGTTATACACCAGCGGGATGCGCAGGCCTCGGTCAGCGGCGATGACGAGCGCCTTGAGAATCTGCGGCACGAAGTGGGTGGGGGTGACCAGATCAATATTGTGGACGCCCTTCTTCTGCAAGGAGAGCATCATGGTGGCGAGGCGCTCGCAGTCCACGCGGATGCCGTGGCCCATCTGGCTCAGCCAGAAGTTCTGGCAATAGGTGCACCGCGCCTGGCAGCCGCCGAAGAAGATCGTGCCCGCGCCGCGCGTGCCGCTGATGGGCGGCTCTTCGCGCCGGTGGATGTTCCACGAGCCGACGATCACCTCTGTGCCAGAGTGGCAGGCGCCGGTGAGACCGCGGGTGCGGTCGCGCGGGCAATTCTGCGGGCAGACGGTGCAGCCTTTGAGCAACTCCCAGGCGGCGTCGGCGCGGCGCGCCAGCTCGCCGGTGGCGTGGAGGGCGAGGTAGGAGGGTACGGATTGAAACGCGGAGGACGCGGAGACAGAGGGAGAGCCTAACCCCTCACCCCCTTCCCCGAGAGGGACGGGGGCGCGTGCGGGCGTTGGTGCCGGTGTGGGTGGTTCAATCGCCATGCGAGGATGTTCCCGTCTACGAGCTGGGCCAGGCGAGATGCCAATGTGTGGGTGCTATGCTTGCGCTCTGGGTGTGCTGAGATAGGCGCGGTTGGGAGTGTAACACTTGGGGAATATGAGAGGCAAGGCAGAGATATGCGAGCATCAGGGCTTGTGAATGTTTGTCAGGGGGCAGAGAGCGACGTGAGCAGCAGCGCGAGGGCACGGTCAGGATGAGACAGGATGAGACAGGATGAGAGCTGAAGTGGCGTCGAGCAGCGGCAATGGCACCGGAGCCGGAGCGGCGCGGCAGGGTAAGCGTCAGGGTGCGCAGAGCGGCTATCACCTAGGGGGCGTTGCCGGGGGCAGTTGGCGCTGGCGGGCGGGCATGTTATACTGGAGGCCGCTCATGCGCCCGACGCGATGTGATGCGGTATGGATGGGCGCATGAGGTGATGAGCGGTCGCGGTTCAGGCAGGAGAGCGGCAGCATGCTGTGGTCGGCCGGGGAGAGCACAAGCGAGACAAGCGGATGGACTCGCCGCGGGCGCGCGCGGATGGACGCGCTGCGCGTCGCGTTGCTGGCGCTGCTCGGCCTGTGGCTGGGGGGAGCGGCGGTGACAGCGCCGCGCGCCTATGCGGACGACAAGAAGCCGTCGCTGCACATTGTGATGCCGATCCCGGCCGGTAAGGGTAGCACAGTTGAGGGTCCGGTGGGGACGAACGTCTCGGTGCGGGGTGAGGGCCTGACGGCGAACGCGGACTATCAGATTGGCTACGCGCGCGCGGACTTCGGCTGCCAGACAGGTATGCGCAGCTTCGACGGCGTCTCACCGGCGTCGGCGCAGCAGGACGGCACGCTCACAGCCACCGTCACCTGGCCTGATAGCCTGAACTCAATCGGCAGCACCTACGTCATCTGTGCGCAGAACGCGAGTCAGTTGGGTGAGCCGGTGGTGCAGTCGGATGAGCCGTTCCGTGTGGACTCGGCCGACCACACGCAGTTCACGTTGAAAGCGGTGACGACGAGCGCGACGGATAGGGCAACGGCGACGCCGCAGCCGGATGGCACATTCTTCCTCGGCCAGCAGGTGGCGATCACGGGCAAGAATTTCCTGCCGGCGGGATCGAAGCTGGTGGCTTATCTGCTGACCGAGCAGGCGACGAGCGCGTCCGATCTGCTGCCGCCAAAAGCGACGCCGCTGACGACGAGCGCGGCGATCACGTCGCAGAATGACGGTAACGGTGGGGTGACGGCGACGGTGACGCTGCCGGATAATATTCCGACGGGCGCGTATCTGATCTACCTCGTCTCGGATAATGGAACGCAGACGATCCTGCCGGCGCTAGTGGCGTCGCAGCCGATCACGATCACGCCGGCGCCGCAGCCAACAGCAACAGTGGCGCCGCGCCCAACGGCGACGGCGACCGCCACGACGAAGACGACATCCAGCAATCAGCCGATAGGGGCGATCGTGGGGTTGGGTGGCCTGAGCGTGGTGCTCTTCATCGTGGGGGTGGCGCTGCTGGCGTCGGCAGCGGCGATGTCACGGTCGGGCCGCTGATGCTGAGGGCGTGGGCGCGAGCGGGGATGTGGCGCGGCGTAGCGCCGGTGTGATGCGCTTTGCACAACAGAGGCGGACACGAGGGGTTCTGGTGGGCGCGGCCGGGCGACGCATGCGTCGCCCCTACACCCGTTGGCATGTGGCATGTATCCGCCGCTATTGTCGCACACTCTCTGCTGGCGGGTGCGCGGCCGGTCAGCGGACCTGAGCCTGGATGTCGCCCAGCTCGGTGCGGAGCTGGCGGAGCTGCTCGGGCGGCAGGATGTGGAACATGTCGAGCAGCGTATCGAGGTCGTGATCTTCGCCGGTGGCGGCGAGCTCCTGCTTGACACGCCCGAGGCCGGCGATCTGCTCAGGGCTGACGAGGCCACGGCTGACGAGGAGGGCGGCGAGCAACTGATCCTGGCTGAGGAACTTGAAGAGCAGGGCAAGCTCGCCGAGCTTGAAGCGCATATCCACGCTGGAGAGCATCTGCTGGACGCCTTTGAGCGCTTCGAGCTTCTGTGGGGTCAGCAGCGCGCCCTCGACGAGGACGCTGCCGAGCGCGCGGTCGGTGGGAGTGCCGGTGATGACGGGCGGACGACTGGGCGGACTAGGCGGCGCCTGATACGGCTCGGTGTCTTGCCGCGTACGTGGCTCGCTCGGCTCCATCAGATCAATGTGCTCCGCGTGCTCTGTGCGCCCCGGCTGCTCGCGTGGGGAAAACGCGGGGAAGGGATCGGGCGTCTCGATGCGCGCGGTCTGCTGGAAGGCCTCCGGCTCGTCCACGACGAAGCGGTTGGCGTCATGCGCCGCGGCATAGAGGATGCCAGTGTCAGCGTCCTGGGAGCCGTCTGGGGGGGTCCAGGCGTCGCTGAACGGGGCAGGATCGGGTTGAGCTGTCGTGGGCGCGTAGCCGCCATTCGGTGCGTAGCCATACTGGGGATTGCTGCCGACGTCGAAGCCGGCGCGGGAGCCGCCAAAGGGATCAGATGGGCGCGCGGCGAAGCTGTTGCCGAAGCCGTTACCAGCACTGGACAAGCCAGGCGTGAACGGCGGGCTGGCGGCCCAATCCAGCGGCGCGGGCGGCGTGAGGCGCTCGAAGCTCTGCTGGGGCGGCGCGTCGGCGATACCGAACTGAGCGGCGTAGATGTCGCTGTAATGGGCGGCGCGCGCCTCGAAGGAGGATGTGGCGGGAACGGAAGCGGGCGCGAAAGGCGCCGGCTGGCTGGGCGGCGCCGATGGACCACCGAAGGGAGCAGCGCCGGGCCGAGCGTTGGATGGTCCGCGCAGATCGGCCGCGAAGGGGTTCTGGCTGTATGGCTGGGCGAAGGGTGAATCGGCCTGGGCAGGCGGCGCGAAAGGGCCGGCGGGCGGCATGCCAGGGAAGCTGAGGCTGGGCTGTGCGTACGGGGCGTACGGATCGGACGAGAACGGATTCGCCGCATAGGGGTCGGCGGGGTACGCGAAGGGGCTAGGCGGCGCGGCGGTGAGATTGGGGTAGGCGGAGAACGGGGATGACTGGAATGGGGGAGGAGTGGTGGGCGCATAGCTGGGGGATTGCGCGAACATGCCGGAGGCGCCGAAGGCCGGCGCGGCGAAGCCGGGCGCGGCGGTCGGGTTTTGCATGTACGGCATGTAGGGTGGCGGTGCGCCGAAGCCGCCGCCCAGGCCAGGCATGCTGGTCGCTCCCATCGCTCCCATCGCTCCCATCGCGCTCCCGGTTGGCGCGAGGCGCTGGCGCACGCCGTCTATCACGCGCTGGAATTCGTGCGGCCCGTTGACGTCCACATCCGCGACGGCGCGCGCCGACTGCTCGAAATCGTTGTCGAAGAGGCTGGCGATCTGGTTGTAGCGGAAGGTCATGACACGCATGGAACGGCCGCGGCGTTGCGCATCGAGCGCGACCCAGAATTCACGGCGGCCGGCGGTAGCGTTGCCCAGGTCTACCAGCACGAGCGAGACGGGGTGCTTGCCGGTGAGATCGAACAGCTCGACGGGGGTGCGGGCGGCGCGAACGTCGTAGCCGGCGAGACGCAGTTGCGAGAGCAACGGAACCGCGATAGCATCATCCCGCTCGAAGAGCACGACAAGCGGCGCGGTGGATGCGCTGTTATTGGCGTCTTGCGTGGCTCCCAAAAACTGAAAAGTCGCCATCTAGTGCCCACGTCCCCTCACCAAACGTGCCTACCTGATATGCCTATCCGGCATTGCGGCACCTTATCCTTCCAACCGGGCATGCGCGCAACCCAAGTATACCATACTGGTCTACCATAGTTGCCGATCGCTAGCGAACTGTTGATCGGTTTATGCGGCGAGCCGCACGGGGTGAACTGCGCACCCTCTACTCCCTTGCGCGAACGCCTCAGGAGCTACTTTGCGGATGATATTGTAGGCGCCGTTGACATCGGCGTTGATCGGCGTGCCGTCCACCGCCCGATAGAGGCCGCGCTTTACCCGCCGGCCACTGAAGATGGGCGCCTCCGGGCGATGCGCGTCGTAGACGGGGAGGGGGTCAGCATCGAGGAAACTCGCCTTGCTGGTGTAGCTCTCCTCGGTCACGATCACCTGAATGTCCACCAGTTCCGCCTTGTAGGTCAGCATTTGGATGAAGCGCGCATGGGGGATCGCGACGAAGGTCTGGTTGGTGCGCCGCCCCATGTTTACCGCCTGCTTCCAGAGCGGGTTCTGGCCAATGCGGAGCGTGCCGATGCCCTCCGCCACCAGCAGATCAATGATCCGGCGCGAGGCGGTATGCAACTCGTGGTCAATCCGCCGGGTCCGTTTGGTCGTGAGGCGCTCCAGGCGCCGGCTGGTGTGGACCTCCTCGCTCAAGGCGCTTTGCCACTCCGCCCGCTGCTTGTTGTAGAACTGGTTGATGGGCTTCACTGGCCGCCCGTTGACGATGCGCGGGATAAAGCCCGGCTTGTCTAAAGTTAGCACTGCCAGGTTGTTCACACCCAGATCGACGCCCGCATGCAGCGCGGGGTTGAGGCCAGCGGCCGGGACCGGCGCTCGCTCGTAGACGACTTCGACGACGTAGAAGCCGGGGCGCGGCACGATGCGCACCTGCTGGATGGCGTGCGGCGACTGTTGGGTCCGCACGCGGATGCCGAGCATGGACGGCAGGATCACGCCCTGGCGCAGCGCCGACAGGCGGAGCGCCTGCGTCGTGTAGACGAGCAGGTTGCGCCCTCGCTGCTTGTCCTGGTAGCGCGGCAGGCGGGGATGGCCGAGAAAGCGCGAGGGATCAGCCTTCCAGGCGGCGCAGGCGGCGAAGTAGCTCTGCCAGGCGAGCGCCACCTGCCTGAGCACCCATTGCGAGACCTTGCGCGGCAGCGCCCGGTACGTCGCGGTGGTCTTCATCTCCCGCGCCAACTCCGGATAGAGAATGACGCGCTGCTCATGGATGAAGGCATGCCGGGTGACATAGAGCGCCTGGTTGTAGAGGTTCTGGAGGCAAAGGCGGCGGCATCAAGGGCGGCGAAGCGCGGGTCTGCCCGCTTGATGACGTGGCGCTCCACGAGGCGCATCGGCTCGCTCCCTCCTCTCTCCCGCGCGGACGCTGGCGCTGCGCATCCAGTCTACCAGCCCGCGTTGCAAGCAGTCAAGGGAAACGTAGCCCCCAAGACGAGTCAAGACGAACAGACAAAACGCACGACATCCCGCGAACGTTTATGATACGCCGCCCGGATACCTGGCGCATTCGTGCTAGTGCAAGGCCACGGCAGCATATCCGGAATCCGTAGGGCATTTATGCCCAATTTGCCTGTTCTCCGGCCATTCATGGCCGAGAGCGTTCGGGTGGATGTCGGTTGACACCGCACTATGGGATCGCTACGGGGCGCAGGGAACGCCGCCCACCACGGTACGCGCGACGAGGTTGACGCCGAAGTGATAGGCCAGGTGGCGCTCGTCGGCGGTGGAGAGGACGATCAGATCGCAGCGCTTGCCCACTTCCAGGCTGCCCACCTCGTCTTCCATGGCGAGCGCGCGCGCGCCGCCGTGTGTTGCCGCGACGAGCGCCTGGTCGAGTGTCATGCCCATCGCGCTGACGGCCAGCGCGATCATCATCTGCATGTTCTCGCTATAGGATGTGCCGGGGTTGAAGTCGGTCGCCAGCGCGACCGGTACGCCGGCGGCATAGAGCCGGCGCGCGGCGGGATAGGGGATCGAGAGCGAGAAGGAGCAGCCGGGCAGGAGCGTACCGACGACGCCGGCCCGCGCCAGCGCATCCATCTCGTCGTCGCTAGCGAAATCGAGATGGTCGGCGGAGGTGGCGCCCAGCGCGGCGGCCAGTCCCGCGCCGCCACTGGGGCCAAGCTGGTTGGCGTGGAGCTTGAGTTGGTAGCCCAGGTCGCGCGCGCGCTCTAGAATGCGACGTGTCTCTGGGACGGTGAAAGCGGTGCGCTCGCAGAAGACGTCGCAGAAGCGGGCGCGGCCGGCGAAGTCGGGCAGCATCTCCTCGCAGACGAGATCCACGTAGCGCGCGCGACCGTCTGGAGTGTCGCGGTATTCGGGGGGGATGGTGTGCGCGCCGAGGAAGGTGGGCACAATGCGCGGCATGTCCGCCGGTGCGGTGGCGAGCGTGTGCATGACATCCAGGCAGCGGGCCTCAGTCTCCAGATCCAGCCCGTAGCCGGTCTTGCCTTCGACGGTGGTGGTGCCGTGGATGAGGAAGCCGCGCAGGTGCTCGCGGGCGATCACTTCGAGCTTGTGGGCGGAGGCGGAGCGGGTGGCGCGGACGGTATTAAGGATGCCGCCGCCGCGCGCGGCAAGCTCTTCGTACGAGACGCCGGCGTGGCGCAGTTGGAACTCTTCGGCGCGGTCGCCGGCGAAGACGAAGTGGGTGTGTGAGTCTACGAAGCCGGGCAGCACCGCGCGCCCGCCGGCATCGAGCCAGGCGTCTTTGGGCAGGCCGTCCAGCGCGACGTGAGCCGCGAGCTGGTTTTCGGGGCCGATCCAGACGATCCGACCGGCATGCGCGGCGAGCGCGCCACGGGTGATGACGCCGAGCGCGCCGTCGGCGCTGGGATGTGTGCCAGGGGCGGCAGTGACGAGGCGCGAGGCGCCGGTGAGGATGAAGTCGGCGGCGAGCTTGTCCGTGTGCTGTTCCATGCGGGTGTCCTCTCGCGGGTGGAGCGCCCGCTATCGGCCTTTGATTAGCTTCTCACACTCGCGAGAGTCGGCCATGGACGCTTGCGAGATTGCTGGGCCTGGGCGATCAACTCGTCAAGCACGGGGCTGGAGCGAGGGTCCGCCAGCAGGACATGCCATTCGGCGTTGTCCAGCACATCCTCGATCTCTTCGATCAGCCGCTCTTGCGCGTCGGGCGGAAGCTGCTCGGCGCGTTCCAGGAAGGCTCTGAGGCGCTCGGTCATCATATTGGTGTCCTCATTGCGGATTGCGCCGGTGATGTGTCCGTCTCGGGATGGAGCGCGACGGTCACAGTGTAGCATGCCGGAGCGGCGTGCGAAGCTACTTGCCCAGGCGGCGCTGGATGGCGCGGGCGACGCTCGGCGTGACGATGCCGTTGAGGTCGCCGCCGAGCCGGGCCACCTCTTTGAGCAGGCTGGAGCTGATGAAGAGGTGGGGCAGGGCGGTGATGATCATGAGGGTCTCGATCTCGGGGGCGAGGTTGCGATTCATGAGCGCCTGCTGAAACTCGTACTCGAAGTCGGTGACGGCGCGCAGCCCGCGCACGGTGGCCTGGGCGCCGGCGGTGCGGGCGAAGTCCACGATCAGGCCAGCGAACGGCTCGACACGCACGTTGGCGAGATTTTCTTCGGTGATGGCCTCTCGCCAGAGCGCGACGCGCTCCTCAATGGGGAACATCAGGTTTTTGGAGGGGGTGGCGTAGACGGCGACCACCAGTTCGTCCACCAGCCGGGCGGCGCGCTTGGCGATGTCAATGTGGCCGCGATGCACGGGGTCGAACGAGCCGGGATAGACGGCGACGACATGCCGGTGGGCCGGATGGTCTGGACTCGCCTGGGCGCCCGCGCCCGCCGCTGTTCCCGCTTCCCCCGGCCCGCCGTGGAGTTGCTGCCCACCTTGCCGCACTGGCTGTTCCTCGCTCTCCGCCTTGCGCCTGTCGCGCTCAATCACCTTGCTCCGGCGCGGAGGCCCTGCCCGTCAGGGCTAGGGAGGCAGCGCCGCCTCGCCTTTCGTCTGTCTGTCCGCGTGCCCCTCGCGGGGGCTGGCTTTTGGTGCCGCAGAGCCAGCCAACTGCCGCCCCTCCGGCTTACGCCTTTGGGGGTAATGGTCCCCTCGACAAGGATATGCGCTGGTACTTTCCCCAGAATGCACGGGCTCGAACCCGGTCCGCCTGTTGAACACCCAGGTTCTAGAGCAGCGGGCTGAGGTGCCACCCGCTGGTAGGTCGTTGAACGCTTACGCATAGCGTAGCCCGATAACCGCTTGCGCGGCCCTGGCTGAGTCTGGTCAGGTCCAGGCATGTGGAGCCGCATGCCCCCGGCTTCAGCCGTGGGGTACCTGACTGCCATTGGAAGCTCCAGCCGCATTCTACCTGCGGCGGCGACGGGCTGTCTACTGTGCGCATGGCAAGCGAGGACGTGTCAGGGGGTGGCGCGGAGGCAGAGAGAGGCGACGCCGCTGTCGTCGGCGGGAGCGCAGCGCCAGCCGGGCGTGAGGGGGAGGGCCTGGGCCAATGGGCCGCCCTGGGGGACGAGCGCCCAGCGGATGGCGTAGTGGTCGAGCAAGGTCTGCCAGCTGGGGCCGAGGCTGCTGATGGTGAGGTAGTCGAGGAGGAGCTGGGGGGATTCGACATCGGAGCGGCTGTCTACGAATGGGTGGTATTCGGGAAGAGCCTCGTCGAGGTAGCTGCCCCACTCGAAGGTGGTGAAGCCGGCGCCAGGCGGCAGGCCGCGCTGATGCAGGCGCGCGGCGGCCTGGACAGGGAAATGTGTCGCACTGTAGCGCGCATCCAGCAGAGGTGCGGATGCGCCGGGGAGGGCGCCGCCGGTGCGCAGCAGCGCCAGCACGAAGAGCAGGGCGAGCGCGGCCCAAAGGCCCTTGCCGACGATGCGGTCCGTCGTCTCGAGCTGGCGCGAGACACGACCGACACTGGCGAGCAGCCGTTGTCCGGCGCCGAGCGCGAGAGCGAGGGGACGGGCGAGCGCGGCAGCGTCAGCGGGCGCGGCGGGATCGAGGGCGCGCGCATGTGCACGAGTGCGCCAGTGGCCGAGCAGGGCATCCGCCAGAATGGGGATGACGACGACGCCCCAGAGCGGGATGAAGCGCACGGAGTAGAACGTGAGGGCGGTCCAGCTGCCGGCGAGGGCGAGGGCGAGCGGCTCCGGCGCGGTTCCGGTGTGGCGCGCGCGCCAGAGCCAGGCGGCGGCGAGCAGGAAGGCCAGACCGAGGAACCAGAGGGCATAGAGCTGGTGGAAGTCCGGCGACTGGTATTCGTTGGTGTAGCGCGCGATCACGGGGTTGCGGAAGAACTCGAGGACGTGCAGATCCAGGCCGAGGCCCCAGGGCGTGAGCAGGGTGGCGGCGAAGCTGGCGGCCAGCGCGGCCGACAGGTGGCGTGGGTTGGCGCGGCCGCGCGCATGCGGGAAGAGCCAGGCGATGGCGACCGCCACGCCGAGGGTGATCAGCCCTTCAATGAAGCCGCCGTGCAGGTTGGCCCACAACGCCATCACGAGCGGGAAGAACCAGAGGCGGCGCGGGCCACCGTCGCGCCAGTAGCGCCAGATCTGTTCGGTCCACCAGACCATCAGCAGCAGGGTGAAGAGCTGGGCGCGCGCCGTCCAAATGATGGCAGTGAGGCTGACAGCGATGAAGGCGAAGCCCATCGCCGCCAGCAGTGGGACGCCGCGCCGGCGCAGGACGATGTAGAGCGAGAGGCCGGTGAGCGCGATGAGCAGGCTGGCGACGGCGACGACGCCGTTCAGGCCGCCCAGGCGCAGGCCGAGCGCGTAGATGACCTGGGAGAGCCACTCCCAGTAGATGTGCGGCTGGCCGAGCGAGGTGGCGAGCATGAACTCGCGGCGCGGGAGGCCGGAATCGAGGATGGTGGCGCCGATGCGCAGGTGCCAGGCGGAGTCGCCGTCGAGCATGTCACCCTGTTTGCCGAGCAGCGCGCCGATGAGCACGGTCGCGAAGACGAGATCAGCCACCGAGGGCAGGAAGCGCGCGACAATGCGTTCGGCGGGCGTCACCGCCGCCCGCGTCTCCGTTCGCACTTCGATATTGCGTGCCATGATCTCGCTTCCGTTCATGCTATCGGGTCGTTGGGGAGTTCTCACCCCCGGTCCTCTCTCCGCTCCGCTCACGGAGAGGGGGAGCTGTGGTCAGGCTGGTGCGGTGCGCTGGCAGAGTATAGCCACGCCCATGTCGTCCGCCGGGGCGCAGCGCCAATTTGGCGCGAGCTGTAGGGCCTGGGTGAGCGCGTCATCGCGCGGGACGAGCGCCCAGCGCACGCCGTACCGCGCGAGCAGTCGCTGCCAGGTGGGCCGCAGCGCGACGATGTCGGCGTAGTCGCTCAGGAGCTGCTGGCTGTACACGTCGGAGCGGCTGTCAATGAAGGGGCGGTACTCTGGCAGGGCATAGTCGAGGTAGCCGCCCCAGGTGTACGTCGTGAAGCCCGTGCCGTTGGGCAGCCCCTCGGCGTGGAGACGCGCGGCGGCCTGGACGGGGAAGGCACGCGCGTCGAAGCGGGCGTCCGCGAGTGGGCTGGACGTGCTGGGCAGCGCGCCGCCGTTCACGAGCAGCACCAGCACGGCGGCGAGCGCGAGCGCCATCCAGATGCCGCGGCTGGAGCGTGCCTCGGTGGCCTCCAGCCGGCGCGAGAGCCGAGCCACGCGCTCCAGCGCGCTCCGCACTGCTGGCATGATAGGCCCTGAGGGGCTGCCAGTGGGGGCTACCCGCTGGGCTGCCGGCGAGCGCGCTCGCCACGCGCTTGTGAGCGCCTCACTGAGGAATGGTGTGGCGATCAGCGCCCAGAGCGGCACGAAGCGCACCGAGACGAAGGCTAGCGCCGTCCACACGCCGACCTGGACAACGGCAAGGGCATCGAGCGCGACGCCGCGACGCACGCGCCAGAGCCACGCGGCGAGCACGGTGAAGGCCAGCGTGAGGAAGAGCAATCCAGCGGCGCCGTGGAAGTCCGGTGACTGATATTCCTGGGTGTAGCGGCTGATGAGCGGGTTGCGCGCGTAGGTGAGGATGTGGGACCAGAGGTCGAGGCACCAGGGAGTGGCGAGCGTGGCGGCGAGTGTGGCGATCAATGCGAGGGCCAGGTGGCGCGGGTTGGCGCGGCCACGCGCGCGCGGGACGAGCCAGAGCGCCGCCGTCGCGCTGGCGAGCAGGATCAGCCCGCCGATGAAACCGCCATGCAGATTGGCCCACAGGGCCATTACGAGGGGAAAGGCGAAGAGCCGGCGCGTGTCGCCATCGCGGCGGTAGCGCCAGATCCAATCCGACCACCAGAGCGTGAGCGGCAGGGAGAAGAGCTGGGCGCGCGCCGTCCAGGTGATCGAGGTAAGGGCGACGGCGGCCAGGGCCAGCGCGAGCGCGGGCAGCAGCGGGACGCCGCGGCGGCGCGTGATGGCGAAGACGCCGGCGCCCGTGGCGGCCATGAGCGCGCCGGCCAGCGCGACAACACCATTCAGGCCACCCAGGCGCGCGGCGAGGGCGTAGGCCACCTGGGCAAGCCATTCCCAGTGGACGGTGGGCTGGCCGAAGGCGGTGCTGAGCAGGAACTCGGTGCGCGGCAGGCCATGAGCGAGGATCTGCTCGCCGATGCGCAGGCTCCAGGCGGCGTCGCCATCGTCGCCGAGCGCCTTGCCTTGCAGACCGAGGAGCACGGCGAACAGGACACAGACGAAGAGCAGGTCCGCTACTGAGGGCAAGAGGCGGGCGACGATGCGTTCGACGGGTGTCACGGCCGGACGCGTCGTCTCCGTTCGCACTCCGATGTTGCGCGCCATGATCTCGCTTCCGTTCGTGGCTATCGTGTGGTTGGAGTCCTCACCTCCGGCCCTTCTCCCTGCATGGAGAGCGGGAGCCGCGGTCAGTCCGGCGTGATTCGTTGACAAAGCATTGCCACGCCGGTATCGTCGGCGGGGACGCAGCGCCAGCTTGGCAGCAGGGCGAGCGCCTGCGCCAGTGGCTCGTTGTGTGGGAGCAGCGCCCACATCACGCCGTAGCGGTCGAGCGTTTGGCGCCAGCCGGGGGCCAGCTGTGTGATCGTCAGGTAGTCCGCGAGCAGCGTTTCACTGTATTCATCCGAGCGGCTGTCAATGAAGGGGCGATACTCCGGCAAGGTCTCGTCGAGGTAGCCGCCCCAGGTGTAAGTGTTGAAGCCGAGACCAGCCGGCACACCGCGCGCGCGCAGGCGTTCCACCGCTTGCACCGGGAACACCTGTGGGTCGTAGCCGGCGGCGAGCGCGGGGGTGGACGCGCCGGGCAGCGCGCCGCCATCGGCGACCGTGAGCAGCACGACGACGACCGCGAGCGCCGCCCAGACGCCGCGCCCGACCAGCGCATCCACCTCGCCCATGCGCCGCGAGATGGCATCCGCGCGGGCGAGCCAGGGCAGCAGCGGCCGGAGCTCGTGCCGGGCGGCCGCGCTAGGCGTCGGGTCATCGGCAGCGACGGCCGTCGCGCGCCAGAGCGGGGCCGAGGCGACCAGCGCCTCGGCCAGCAGCGGCAGCGCCACCACTGCCCAGATGGCGACGTAGCGCACGGAATAGAACGTGAGCGCGGTCCAGATCGCCGTGTGGGCGAAGGCCAACGGATCGAGTGCGGCGGCGGCATGGCGGCTGGCGAGCCAGAGCCAGAGGCCGGCGAGCGTGGCGGAGAGGGCGAGGAAGAGGAGGGGCAGCGCCGTATGGAAGTCAGGCGATTGAAACTCCAGGGTGTAGCGCGAGATGAGCGGGTCGCTGAGGAAGCCGAAGATATGCAGAGGCAAGGCAACGCCCCACGGGGTTGCCAGCGGCGCGAGCAGACATGCGCCGAGCGTGAGCGCGAGGGCCTTAAGAGAGGCCATCCCGCGCGCCGCGGGCGCGAGCCACAGAACGGCTGACGTGGTAGCGAGCAGCAGCAATCCGACGATGAAACCGCCGTGCAGATTGGCCCAGAGCGCCAGCACCGGCGGCAGCGCCCAGAGACGGCGGATATTGCCGTCGCGGAGGTAGCGCCAGAGCTGCTCCGACCACCAGAGCGCCAGCACGAGCGTGAAGAGCTGGGCGCGCGCCGTCCAGGTCACGGCGGTGAGCGGCAGGCCCAGGAGGGTTAGCGCGAGCGCGGACAGAGGGGAGAGCCCGCGCCGCCGCAGTGCGGCGAAGATCCCGGCGCCCGCCAGCGCGATCAGCAGGCTCGCCAGCGCGACGACGCCGTTCAGGCCGCCGAGGTGGTGCGCCAGGCCGTAGGCGAGCTGCCCCAGCCATTCGTAGTAGATGTGCGGCTGGCCGTAGCTGGTGGCGAGCAGCACTTCGGTGCGCGGCAGCCCATGCGCGAGCGTATACTCGCCGATGCTGATATGCCAGCCAGAATCGCCGTCGTAGCCGAGGAGCTTGCCCTGCAAGCCGAAGAGCACGGCGAACAGGACGCAGACGAAGATCAGATCGGTGAGCGAGGGGAGCATCCAGGCCGCCACGTGCTCCGCGCGCGTAACCTGCGCCGTTTGTCGGGTTTTGACCGCCACCACGAGATCGTTCCGCCTCACCTGTTGTTGACCGAGACGGTCCCATGTCCCGATCTCGGCCAGTATATGCGAAGCTGGCCGGAGTGGCGATCCCGGCAGGACTTCTCGCCTTCCCATCCGTCATGCGGCTTGACGCGCGCACAGACGTGAGATATACTTGGGATTGTCACGCGGGAGTGGCGCAGTGGTAGCGCAATTGCTTCCCAAGCAATGGGTCGCGGGTTCGAATCCCGTCTCCCGCTCCAAGAGCCTCCAGGCTTGACTTGGAGGCTCTTTTCGGAAGTACTTCAAAGCAATTGCTATGGTACCACACCAAAATCGGCGAAAAGGGGTGGAATAGGAGCATAATCCATCCGAAATTCGCGAGGTATGGATTGGCTCACCTTCGCGCGCCTGTGAGCGCCACGTTCGCCCCGCCGATACAGTTGCTTGACACAGCCGTGCGCACGATCGCAGTCTCCTGTCTGCGCCTCCTCCGCCGGGCATGTCCTGCTCTGCCGCCCGGTAATTGAGCTCCCCTCGTCGTCGCACCGGTGGGTTCCCGATCGCCGACCATGCGGACATGGTGAGTCCTGCCGGGGAACACGCGGCAATCGAACGGGTACACGGGCCAGCCATGCGCCGCTGGCCATGGATGGGTTTCTCGCAGCGGTCACAGGGTGCGTTAGCCCTGCCGGACTAGTGGACAGGCGTCAGCCACGGCGCCGTGCTCGGCACCTCCTCCACGTGTGTGGTTGGGGCTGCGAGTTTGCGCCCGGACTCCAAGCAGAAGTAGCAACGCTCGGCCTGCTACTCGTCGTTGAGCTTGAGCAGCACCGCGGTCCCCAGGTGTAATCACGGCTGGCACGTCGGGGAACACGCCGACGACCTCGGCGCGCCACTCGATCCGGCGATTGAGGCACTCAAGGAGATTGGTGCTTTAGAGGCACGGTCTTGTACCCGCGCGGAACGACATGTAGGCGAGGAGGTCGTCCTCTGCCGCCTGCGGCCAGTGCCCCTTCCAGCAGGCGCAACACCTCGCGCATCTGCTCGCCCGGCGGTCCGGCTGGGCGAAGATGGTGCGCGCTGAAGTGACCCTGATTTCGTGGACTGTTTGCCTCATGCGGCCCCAGGCGTCGGGGTGGTACCCGTTTGTTCATACACCGCTGGTGCCACATACCCCAGCGCCGAGTGCCGTCGCTGCCGATTGTAAAAGCGCTCGATCCAG
>JAICVS010000026.1 GCA_025935195.1 Ktedonobacterales bacterium | reverse complement strand
CGGCGGACCCAAGGCGCGGTCCACCCACCGCTGGCCCCGCTCTGTCTGACGATATGCCCGGCGAGACGAATGCGTCAGCGACAACGGCCGGAGCGTCCAGTCGGGCGCTTCCCCCCGTATCCCCGGCGCCGCTGGCTCCTGTGCGAACCGTCCGGCGCCGCGCCGGAAGCAGTGGTGTGTGATCGAGCGATGCCGCACGCAGCATAGGAATCCTCCAGCCCGCCCCCGCGACGGGTGTTGGCTCGCAAGATGGTCCTCAGGACGTAGAACGCTCCTCATGACACGCGGCCGCCGCCGCATACCCATGCTTTCAGTGTACAGTGGAACGACTGTTCTTGTCAACCATGAAGCACAATCTGCTGGCGGGAAGCACGATCCCCGGAATTTTGGGACATATGACCGTGGGCAGCACGCGCCATCGCCTATTTCTTCAGACGGCCCGCCGGGCGGCGAAGCCACACGGTCGCCGGTTCATCGCGCGGCGGCTCGGTAGCCCAGAACGAGGCCAGAAGAACGAGGCCAGAACGAGGCCTATTCGAGGTGTCTCTCACTCCCCTCATAGATGGATCTTCGCGCCACCCATAGGGATGCGGCACGCCCCGGATCGGCACGCGAATCGCTTGGTAGGCGTCACATGGGCCTGTGGGTGCGGCATACCCACGTACCGGACCTGTTGACGGCCCGCGCGGCGGCTGCTAGACTGCCGCGGGGCGCGGTTGGCGAGTGGACACACTGAGGAAATGCGCCGGGGAGAGTGAGCGGTGAGCGCGGCGAACGTGGGTCCGAAGGCCGGCCCCAAAACTGACGGCCCTAAACAGGCGCGTGTATCGAGCGCCAGCCCAACGCTTCGCCTGGCACTCGTCTTCGCGCTGCTCCTTCTGGCCCTTGGCGTGGCGGCCGGCGCCTCCGTCTCCCTGCTGGTGCGTGCCATCTCCGGGCCGCCGCCGGTAACCCAGCCGGCCGGCAGCGCGGGTGGCACGCCGGTGGTCGAGGACATCGGCAATCAGGTGTGCGACGCCTATGTCACCCAAAAATACGATGCGCTGGTACGTCTGATTGACCCGGCGCCTGTGCCGCCCACCGCGGCCGGCGCATTCAACGCCGCCGCCCAAGCCGCCCTGGAGGCGGAACTCAAAGCGCGCGACAATAGCCCCGGCAAGGTCACCAAATGCACGTCCAGCGGCCCAACCCCCGGCACGGGGGCGGCGGAAGGGAAATCCATCTTCAAGCTGGTCATGACCCGCACACTGGATCAGAAGGTTACGAACTTCACGCAGACCATCATCGCGATCAAACAGGCGGATGGCAGCTTCAAGATCGAGCGTGACAGCGATTTCCTCGGCATCCCGGCGCCAACGACATGAGAGGCTATTCCCCCTCTTGCAGCGTGACGTAGATGTACTCGGTCCAGATCTCTTGTGCTGACCAGGGGAAGCGCCGCTCGATCTCGCGCTGCCGGTGGCGGAAACGCCGGTCGGCCAACAGTGACGCGAAGCCGCCGCGATCGCTCAGTATGCGGTCGTAGTCGGCGCGGAACGCACGCCACGCCGGCGCCAGGCTCGCCGCGCAGTACGCGCGCAGCTCCGCGGCATGTCGCTCGGCCGCCTGCCGCCGTTCCGCCGCATCGGTCAGCGCCAACTCCTCGCGATCCGCCGCGGCGCGCAGCTTCGGCAGTTTGGGATCCGCCAGCGCGTCGTAGTGGTGCAGGAAGAGACGCCAGCCGTCCGGGGTTGTGGCGTAGCCCAGCGGATCACGCTCACCGGCGGCCGCGCGGAAAGCCGGCGCGTTCACGTTGAGCAGCGCGCGCTGCAGCGCCGACCACTGCGCTACCGCCTCGCTCGCACGGGCGGAGCGGCGCGCGACGACGACGATGCGGTACAGCAGGTAGATGTCGTCGCCCTCACCCTCACTCTCCACACGCTCGCGCACCTGGTCAACGCGCGCCAGCACCTTGTGGCTCTTTGCCTTGACACGCGCCAGCGCGTCCTGGGCGTAGACGATGTGCTTGGTGGTGGAGAGGCCGGGCGAGAGCGATCGCGCCGGATCAGCGTCCCAAAAGTGCGGCGTGAGATCGTCCCATTGCGCGTCGCGCCCGCCGGAGATCACGCCCTCGCCGTGCCGCTCCAGCTCGCGCGCCGCCACCAGGCACGCCAGCACGTCCACCGACCCCTCGCCCACGTTCTCCAGCGTCAGATCGAGCCGCAACACGCGCTTGCCCGGCTCCGCCGCCGGCGAAGGCTGCGTCGAGGCGAGCCGCTCCGCCACCACCGCACCGCTCTGTGGGGTATGGGTGCCGTGGGCGCGACCGTGATGCGCCGGGCGTGTCAGGCTGTGGCGAGCCGAGATGTTCAGGTTGGTCTCGGCGTCGAGCCGCCGCCGCGTCTCCATCTCGTAGCGGCGCATCTCACGCTGCAGGTTCACCACCTGGCGCAGCGCCAGCGGCACCCCCAGCGCCGCGATCAGCCCGGTCAAGATGCTGACGAACGCCTGCGCCACGATGCCCACGCGCTGGAGGTCCGTCACGCCGTCCGCCAGCACGCCGCTGATCATCGCCCAGCTCAACACGCCGTCTCCTCCCGCTCGATCATGGCAGCCGCCGCCGCTATGTCACACGCCATTATGCGGCATCATGTGGGCGGCATTGTGCCGGATAGCGTACGGCCCGTCAAGTGGCGGCGATAACGGCGGCGCGCGGAGAGAAATATTCCAGGTGGCAGAGGCGGAGTACCCGCCCTCTCGTACACAATGCGGCAGGGTGGCCCAGTCGTCTCTCCTCTCCTCTGCTCGTACTCGGAGCGTGCTATCGTAGGCAGCGGATCAATGGCGGGTCGTCGAAGGATCGCAACGGATCGCAACGGATCGTATCGGTGGATAGGGACCGCGAGCAGCGGGGATCGGGGTCGGGAGCAAGGCGATGAGCAGATTTCGTCAGGATCCGAGTGATCTGCGCCGGCTCAGGTCGCGTTCGTCGTCCGCGCCGCGCACCCCGTCACTGGCAGATGACGCGACGCCGGACGCCACTTCGCTCATTCCCCTGAGCGTGCCGGCCACCCCCGACGCATCTCCTGACGCATCCACAACTGGCGAGGTCGCGGGCCAGGCGGCCAACAGTGGCGATCCGCCCGCCGCAACGGACGCGCCAGCGAGCCGGCGCTGGCGCCCGGCTCTCCCGTCAACCCGCCGCCGTTTCCCCAGCCTGAGCGATCTCGTCATGCTGCTGGCCGCCGTCCTCGTCATCGCGCTGATCATCGCTGGCGTCAGCCGCGTGGGTATCGGGCCGCTCGCCCTCTCGTCGAACGGCAGCGCCACCGTGCGCTTCACCCGCACGATGCAGGTGGTTCACGTCGCGCGCACCCGCCTGACCGCATCTCAGGTCGGCGGTGCGCAGGTGGCCGCGCTCGTGCAGGCCGCCACGCTCAACCAGTCATCCGCGCCGATTGATGCCAGCTTCTCCCCTGGGCAGCAGGTCGCGTTCGACCTGAGCGTCACGAACCCCGCCACGAGCGGCCCGCCCATCAGCAGCGCGTCCGGCCTCACCATCACCAGCGGCAACGGCCAGCTCACCTGCACCACGACCGCGGATGTGCAAGTCGCCGCCAGGGCTACCGTCACCCAGCACTGCCAGCTCCCGCCGCGGCAAGTCCCCGCCGCCACCTGGAGCGACAGCGCCGGCGGCCTGACGTATACCGGCAACAGCCCGGCAGGCGGCGCCGCTCCCTACTACTTCGTACCCACCCCCTGCGGCGACTCGACCGCCGTGGAGACCGCCGCCAAGAAAGCCCTCAATGCCAAGATCGCGCAGCTCACGCCGCAGGGCGCGCTGGTCACATTCGGCCCCGCCTACATCTTCCCCGACGACGCCATCGGCTGCACGCCGCAAGCCGGCACCATCCGCGGCGACAAGTTCACCTACACGGTCGATGTCGAGGGCACCGCGACGCAGACGACCGTCAATCCTACCGATGTCGAGAACTACCAGCTCCAGCAGCTCCAGCATGCCGCCAACAATGTCGCGGGGAGTTACGTGGTGGCGACCTCCAGCGCCTGCCCCGGCGGCCCCGCCCCCGTTCCCGGCACGGCCGCCCAGGCGTTCGTCTCGCTGGAGTGTCCGGCCGGCGGCGTGGCCGGGTGGAACTGGGATATCGCCTCGCTCAACCAGCTCGCCACCACACTGCGCGGCCTCTCACCCGACGACGCCGCGGCGCGTCTGTCCACCACCACCGGCATCCAGGCCGGTTCGGTACACATCACCCTCTCGGATGGCGCCGACAATCTCCCCTTCGACGCCTCGCACATCCATTTCCAGGTAGACGACGACGCTCCCCCCGTGCTCGTGGTCGGCCTGGAGGATGGTGAGGCGGCCTGCGCCAACCAGCACTACCCCTCGTGGAGCGTCGGCAACGGCGGCGGCAAGCCACTCACCTGGTCCGCCACCACCGACCACCCCGGCGTCAACCTCAGCGTGGGCACAGGCACCATCACGCCCAGCGGGCAGCCGGCGCCGATCACACTCACGGGCACCGGCCCGCTCACTGGCCCGATTCACGTCAATTTCACCTCCAACGGCGGCGAGGCATCTATCACCATCCAATGCGTCAAGCCCTGACGGCGCTTCTCACCTACCCAGCACATGCGATCGTACGCAATTGCACGCAATCCTACCCTCTGGTCAAAAGATCAGCCGCTCACTATTGATTAGCGGATCAATTTGTGTTACAAACTCAGCAAGGCGCCACGCAGTCGCGCGCGGAACCACGCGCGCGGAGCGATGCGGAGAGCCGCTGGGGCGCCGCAGCGCTGGAGTGTGTTCCGCGCGAGCCTCCGAAAGGGGAGAGACTATGGCGACGACTGCGACCGCGGTAGCGACCGCGGTGAGCGACCCGGCGGCATCCCTACGAACCAACATGCGCAAGCTCTGGGCAGACCACGTCTTCTGGACGCGGCAGTACATCGTCTCCTTCGCCGGCGATCTGGGAGATGTCGGGGCGGCCGCAGGGCGGCTGCTCAAAAATCAGGAACATATCGGCAACGCGATCGTCCCCTTCTACGGCCAGCAGGCCGGCACGGCGCTGACCGATCTGCTCAAGCAGCACATCATGATCGCCGTAGACCTGCTCAACGCGGCCAAGGCGGGCGACGACCCGAAGTTCCAGCAGGAAGACGCGAAGTGGACCAGCAACGCCAACGAGATCGCCGGGCTGCTCAGCTCCGCCAATCCCAACTGGCCCAAGCAGGATGTGGTGGACCTGCTTGCCCTGCACCTCAAGCTCACCAAAGATGAGGCCGTCGCCCGCCTGACGGGCAAATGGGACGACGACGTGAGCGCCTTCGATGACATCTTCACTGAGATCAACACCGTCGCCGACACGCTCTCCAACGGCATCATCAAGCAGTTCCCCAACAAGTTCCCGAATGGCGCCGCCCACAAGTCCGGTTTCTTCGGGCGCATGTTCGGCGGCGGGCGGTGATCGCCATGCTCGCGTTCGGTGACAAGGCGCCGGCCTTCAAAGACCTGCCGGGCGTGGATGGCAGGCGCTACGCCCTCGGCGCGTTCGACGACAAGCCGGCGCTCGTGCTCGTCTTCACCTGCACCGGCTGCCCCACCGTCAAGGCGAACGAGGGGCGGCTGATCGGCTCGCAAGAGTCGTACGGCGGGCGCGGCGTGCAGCTCGTCGCCATCAACTCCAACAACCCGTTCCTCTCGCCGCCCGACACCCTGCCGGAGATGACGAAGCGGGCCGAGGAGCGTGGCTTCAACTTCCCCTATCTGAAGGACGCGGACGGCGCTGTCGCCCTCGCCTACGGCGCGCTCACCACGCCCCACGTCTTCGTCTTCGATAGCCAGCGCCGCCTGCGCTATCGCGGGCGCATTGACGACTCGCGCGACCCCGCCCGTGCCACCTACAGCGACCTGGAGAACGCCCTGGCCGACGTGCTGGCCGACCGGCCGGTGGCCGTGCCGGAGACCTCCCCGTTCGGCTGCGCCATCATCCGCTAGCGCCGTATCCTGATAGAAGACACAACCTGGCCGGCCGTTGATCAACGGCCGGCCAGGTTGTGTCTTCTATGAGCCCGCCAGCCCCACGCCTGAGCCATGTGGCGTATGATGATGTTATGAGGCGGGCGAGCCATCCCTGTGCCGCCTCACGATGTTGGAAAGGCCGGACGGCTATGCGCCAGATCAAGATCGTCATCGAGAAGCACCCGGATGGGTACGTCGCCTATCCACTCGGCTTGAAAGGCGTCGTCGTGGGCGAGGGGGACAGCTATGATGAGGCGTTGGCGGACGTAACGTCAGCGATAGCCTTTCACGTCGAAACCTTTGGGCCTGATGTGTTTGAAGACGAGGAGTCGCCGGTGCTGGAGGCGTTCGTTGCCGAGGCCGGCGTCACACTCTGATGCCAAAGTTCCCCGTTGATGCGCCGAAGGCGCGGGTCATCCGGGCGCTGGAATCGTTGGGGTTCCGTGTTGTCCGCGAGCAGCAGCATATCGCGATGGTGCAAGATAACCCGGACGGCTCACAGACACCGCTGACACTACCGAACCATCCACAAATCAAGGGATCGACACTGCGGACAATCTGCACGCAGGCGCGGATTCCGCGCGACGAGTTTCTCAAGGCGTACAATCGCGCGTAAGATAGGTGCTCTGCATCAGTATATGGCCCCTATAATCCTGTGCGGTCGCGCTCGGCCAGCCCGCGTGCGGCGCCGGTCCCATCGCCGTCGCTGTCATCGAGATCGTCGTCCATGCGGCCGGTGTAGGGGCCGCCGACGCCCTGATGCAGCACACGCAGCGAGAGCAGCGCGCAGCGCTGCCGCGCCGGGCCGATCTCCACTCCCAGCATCTCCAGCACCTCCTGTGGCGAGATGGCCTTCAGCTCATCCATCGTCGCGCCTTCGATACGGTCGGTCAGCATCGAGGCCGACGCCTGGCTGATCGCGCAGCCGCGCCCATTGAAGCGCACCTCGCTCACCCGTCCGTCCCGCACCTTCAGATCAATCGCCACGCGGTCGCCACAAAGCGGATTGGTATCGGCGGCGTGGATGTCGGGCTGGTCGAGCGTGCCGTGGTTGTGCGGCTCGCGATAGTGCTCCAGGATGTACTGGCGGTAGATGTCGTCCATTCAGTGTGCCTCCCCTGGCGGCGATGCGGCGCGCGGCGTTGCGCGTGTCTCCTCGGTCAGTATACCGCGCCGATGTCGCCATGGCGGGCGAGGCACGTCAATCGTGACGGGAGAGCGGGATGTGTGGGAGGGTCTGGTACATCCAGAGCAGAACCTCATCTCCAATCCATCCGTATACTTCCCGCATGCGAACGTGAGGGAGGGGAAGCAATGGCTCTCAATCTGGACACAGTTATCGAGTCGGTTACGGTCTATCCCGAGCGCGCGCTGGTCACACGGCGCGGCGCGGCCACGCTCGAGACGGCCGGCGAGCATACACTGCGCATCTCCGGCCTGCCGCAGACCGTGCTGCGCGATTCGCTGCGCGCGACTGGCACCGGACCGGCGGGCACGCGCATTCTCGGCATCGAGCAGGTGGCCGAGATCCATCCGGCGCCACCGGAGGAGGACGCGCGCCGTCTGCGCGACGAGATCGCCCGCCTGCGGCGTGAGATCGCGCTGATCAGCGAGCGGCAGGGCATCATCGAGCAGCAGCGCGACTGGCTGCGCGCGCTCGGCCTGCAATCGGCGCGACTGGCCGCGCGTGGCATCCTCGGCGAGAGCGCGCGACCCGAAGATGCCGGCGCCGCCTTCACCTACGCCGCCGGTGAGTCCGAGCGGCTCGCCGCCGCCAAGCTGGAGTTGGAGACGCGGCGCGAGGAGCTGCAACGGGAGCAGGCGGCGCGCGAGCGCGAGCTGGCCGAGCTGGGCAACCGCCAGCGACCGGATCGCATCGCCGCCGACGTGCGCATCGAGACGCCAGCGGGCGGCCGTGTGGAAGTGCGGCTCGCGTATTTGGTGTACGGCGCGTCGTGGCAGCCGCGCTACGATGCGCGTGTAGACACCACCGCCTTCACCGTGCGGCTGACGCAGCAGGCGCTTGTGAGCCAGCGCACCGGCGAGGATTGGAGGGGTGTCGCGCTGGCACTCTCGACCGCGCAGCCCGCCGCCGCCGTCACGCTGCCCGACGAACCGGACCCATGGTACGTGGATGTCGTCCATCCGGCGGCGCCGCCGCCCGCGATGGGGGCCGTCATGGCGCGGCGCGCGATGCGGGCGCCGATGGCGGCGAGCAGCGCCAGCGACGGGGAGGTCCATGCGTATCGTGCGTATGACACGATAGATGTCGAGGAGGAGATGGCGGTCGCCGGCGCCGAGGTGGAGCGCTCAGGCGTGGCGCAGGTCTACCGGCTGCCCGGCGGCACGGATGTGCCCTCGGATGGGCAGCCGCATACGCTGGGCACCGGCGAGGACGATCTGCCCTGCCGCTTCGAGTACGCCGCCATGCCGTCCGTCGCGCCCGGCGCGCACCTGCGCGCGCTGGCGGCGAACACCACCGGGCGCGTGCTGCTGCCGGGCGCGCTGCACGTCTTTCACGCGGGCGCGGAAGGCGATGAGTACGTCGGCGCGACACGCCTGGATCTGACCGCCGAGAACGCTGATCTCAAGCTCTACCTGGGGGTGGACGACAACGTAACGGTCAAGCGCGAGCTGGTCGAGCGCGACACCGACCGCGGCAGCCTGCTCCAGGCGGGAATCCGTCGCATCACCATCGGCTACCGTGTCACACTGGGCAACCGCACCAGCTCGCCGCAGCGCGTCATCCTGAAAGATCGCCTGCCGGTGCCGCGCAATGAGAAGGTCAAGCTGAAGGTGCTGGACATCCGCCCGCAGCCGACCGAGCGCACGCGGCTGGATCAGCTCACCTGGGAGACGCAGCTCGCGCCGAACGAGGTGCGCCGTGTCGAGTGGCGCTTCGTCGTCGAGTCGCCGGGCGACCTCACCCTCACCGGCCTGCCCTGAGCGGTGAAGTCCTCACCCCTCTTCTTATGAGAAGAGAGATGGCAGCTGGCATCAGCCGCGCGTCAATTTCTGGCGATACGCTGGATCCACCAGCGGCAGATATTCCTGGTGCCGGCGGATGTAGCTGGCGACGTAGGGGCAGAGCGGCACCACGGTGAGGCCGTGGGCCGCCGCGTCGTCGAGCGCCATGCGCGCCAGCTTCGCCGCGATGCCGTGGCCTTCGAGCGCCGCCGGCACCTCCGTATGCGTGAAGATGATGCTATCGCCGGCGCGCTGATACTGGGTAATCGCCAGCTGGCCGGCGACCTCGGCCTCGTAGCGCTGCGCCTCCTCGTTATTCCTGACCGTGATCGCATCCAGGCTCACGTCCATCACTGAATCCCTCCCGCCACCGACGGCGTGGCATCGCTCGCATCCCTCCGCGCCCTCAAAGACGCGATCTCAGCATCGCATGCCGCGCCGCACAGCCGCAAGCCACGCGCGCGGCCGGCGAGCCGCTCACTCGTCCAGCAGCCGCGTGATGCGCGCGCGGATGCCGGACGGCGTGAGGCCGAGCGCCTCGTCGTGCTGCTCCGGTGTACCGTAGCGCGAGAGCACGGCGCGTGGCACGCCGATTGCCTCCACACGCGCCGGGCGCGGCGCCAGCGCCGCCACGACATCAGGCACGAGCGCGCCAGCCTCATACGGCTCGACCAGCGCCACCTTGCCGGCCGTCGCGTGCGCTCGCAACGTCTCGCCATCGAACGGCGCGACCGTCGTGCAATACAGCACGCTGACATCCAGATCGCCGGCAGCCGCCAGCGTCGCATCCAACATCGGCCCCACGGCGACCACCGCGGCGCGGCTGCCCTCGCGCACCACATCCAGCGCGCCGAAGCGCACGGGACGCTCCTCACGGTTGCGCTTCACGCTCGTGCGGAAATAGGTGCGGCCACCGTCGCCATAGACCGCGCGGAAGAGCGTGTCAAGCTCGGCCGGGGCACCCGGCACGACGATGCGCATGCCGGGCAAGCTGCGCAACACCGGCACGTCGGCGAAGCCGTGATGCGTCATGCCCTCTTCGCTGTAGTCGTAGGACGCGCCATTGCTGACGAAGTTGCCGGGCAGATTCTGATAGCAGAAGTCGTCTTTGATCTGCTCGAACGGCCGCTCTACCAGAAACGGCGCAATCGAATGCAGCACGGGGATGAAGCCCTCCAGCGCGAAGCCGGCCGCCGCGCTCACCAGCGTTTGCTCCATGATGCCGACGTTGACCACGCGCTCCGGGAAATCGCGCAGCGCCCGCTTGAACAGCGAGACGCTGATCTCGGCCAGCAGCAGCGCCACCCGCTCGTCGCGCGCCATCATATTCTCGACGGTGCGCGCGAATTGCTCGCGCATGGCCGGTTCTATCGCGGATGTTGTCGCCGTCACTTCCGTCTTTTCAGGCTTTATGTCCATCCTGCGCCCTCCTCTGATGTCTCCAACACGACCTACCCAGCTCGCGCGATCTGAGCCACGACGACGGACGGCCGATCCTGCTCCGTGTGCGTTAGCGCCGCATAGATCGCGTCGTGGTCGCGCCCGTTCACCGTGGCGGCGGACCAGCCGAACGCGGCGAATTTGGCGGCGAGATCGCCCAGGTCCAGGCCACTGGAGTGATTGTTCACCACGATACAGCTCAGGTTGCTCAGATGTTTCGCCCCCGCCAGCAGGATCGCCTCCCAGATGCTCCCCTCGTTGCACTCGCCATCGCCGACCAGCGCGAAGACGCGGCGGTCGCTGTGCTTCGCGCGCAGCGCCAGCGCCACGCCGGCCGCCATCGGCAGGCCATGCCCCAGCGAGCCAGTAGAGACCTCCACGCCCGGCACCTGATTGCGATCCGGGTGGCCGCCCAGAATGCCTTCCCACGTCATGAAGCGCCGTAGCTCGTCGGCCGGGAAGAAGCCCTTATCGGCCAGGATCGCGTAGAAGGCCAGCGGCCCATGCCCCTTGCTCAACAGGAAGCGGTCACGCCCCTCCCAGCGTGGATTGGCCGCATCGTAGCGCAGCACGCGGTCATACAGCACCCAGAGCACATCCAGCGTCGAGAAGGCGCTTGGCTCGTGCTTCTCATCACCCGTCGCCAGCCCGATCAGCCGCATGATACGCTCGATATTCGCGTCCATCGCTCCCTCCCCCTATCGCGTGTCGCGGCCAGTGGTACAACGCCGCCGCACTGTGAAGCGTACAGCGCCGCGCCCGGCGCGGCCACGGACGGAAGGGCAATGACTTCCTGTACCTGCGAACAGGAGCGGCGCCGATGTCGGCGCTAGACGCGAAACGGCGCTTTTCCTATCGCGCCATCCACGCCATCCCTCAGCCGATGAAGTCCTCGGTCATCCATTCCGTGCCGGCCACATACAAAATGCCGATGCCGACCTCCGTGTGGGCCGCGTTGAGGATGTTCCAGGCGTGGTCGCAGCAGACCACCGGCTCCGCGATCATCGCCGCGTCGTTGGCGCTGACACCGCCGATCAGCCCCTGGCCGCTGGCCGTGCCGATGTTCTCACCCCACGTATGAAAAGCCAGGCCGGACGCCTGGATGCGCACGAGTGGGGATGTGCCGTCGCTGCTGGCATGCGAGAGCAGGTGGTGCAGGTACATGTCGCAGGAATGCTGGCGCGCGCCAGTCGTGAGCGCGGGGCTGAGCGCCAGCGGCGCGGCGCCCGTCCGCGCACGATGCCCGTTCAGCAACGTGAGGACGTACTGTTCGGCATCCGTCTGGTCGCGCGTGATCGCGCAGCCGTTCGCCGTTTGCGCTGGTGCGCCGCCATCCGGCGTCCGCGTCGGCGAGTTGGAGCCGGCGTGTTCCACCTGCGCCGTCTGCTGTACGCGAGCGGCGCGCGCCGCGAGGTTGGGCAGCGCGCCCGCGCTATCCGCGCCGCCGCCGAGCGCGAGGATCAGGCCGCTCACCGTCAGCGCGACGCAGAGCGCGGCCACCGCGCCGATCAGCCCGCCGCGCGATTTCACGGCAGCGTACACCACAGAGGTCAATCGCCCGCGATCCAACGGCCTCGCTCCTTCTGGCAGCTCGCGACCTATCTCCACCGCCCGCACCCTCGCCCCGTCAAACACTTCGCCGCATGGTACGCCCCGGCGTGACACGGCGCCACGCGCATCCCCCAAGTAGGCCACCAGTTGGCGGTCCGCAAGAATCCGCGCATCAGTCATAGAAGGAACAGCAGCGGCTCCTCAATCGGCAGTTGGCGGAGTGCCGCTAGCTGTGGAACCATCTGCTGGCGGACAAGGCAGCATGGGCCGGTCGTCAGTCTGTCGCGATCGACCCGGCGTATACGTCGCAAGATAGCTCGCGGTGTGGGCATCGCCAGAAGCTCTCCCTCTCCGAGCGGACGTATCACTGCCCGTCGTGCGGTCTGGTGTTGGGCCGGGACCGCAATGCCGCCAGGAATATTTTGAGACTGGGACAACAGTCTCTCGCCGCGGCCTAGAAGCTCCCGCTTTTAAGCGGGAGAGTTGTCACCAAAGACAAAGCCGCTCCAAGATGGCGGAGATGGCGGACTTTTGTTGGCCTGAATTGTGGGTTTGCGTGTCGCCATCCGCGCCGAGGACATTCGCGTCACGATACTGCCGGTCGTCTCCCCGCAGGCAGAAGTGCGATGCCTGTCGTGAGCAGGCCGAGCGCGGCGGCAGGCACCATGTACCAGAACGAATCAATGAACGGAGGAGTGCCGGGAACGAGTGCGGGATTCGGTTGGTACGGTATAATTCTCGGTTGCTGATGATCGCTGCAAACGCCTTGCACATTACACGACGGAAGACCTGTGACAATCTGTTCAACGGGCGCCTGTGTGCGGAAGAACATGAGCGTGAGCGCCAGAAGCACAGCGGCGACGGCGGGCACAATCCGGCGGGCAAGCGTCGTTCGCTTCGCACAGGCAAGCGCGCTGGCGAAGATCAAAGCGCCAAGGGCAAGCACGATGACTTGATAGAGCGTGATGTTGAGCGTGGACCCGTCGGGCAACACGACGGCTGTGGCCGGATACGGGAGGAGGACGAGCGTCCCGGTTTTATTGAGACAGTCAAGGTCAGGGCAGTTGCGAAAGTCTTGCGCTTGCGCGGGATTGTGCATCAAGTATTCACCCGCCATCGTGGCGAGCAAAGCGGCGCCGCCGACCACACCTAACGCAAACGCGCGCCCATCGTAGTGCAGCCTTTTCACCATTCGCTCCTTCCCTCCACACTCACCCATCCCCGCGCGAGCAGTATAGGGGAGAAGCGGCCACGCGGCAAGCGGCACGGCCTGGCGACTGGACAGCGCGCGGCCAGCGATGCGTCAATGTCCCTGTGCCTGTGCGTCGTGATACGACAGGACAGGACAGGATGGGATCGGCCTTCCGCCGGCTGGCTGAACTGTGGCGGGATCCGTCGTTGACTGCTGGTCGCCATGAAGCATCGGCAGTAAGGAAGATCACCCATGCCAACTCCGACGGTCGATCTGCGGCGGGTGAGCATCCTCTCTGAGATCGTGGTGCGGGGTGGCGACATGGCCCATCCGGCCGCGCGCAGCGGCCTCAAAGCGCAGTATGCCCGCCCGAATGTGCATTATCCCGACGTGCGCGCCGGGCTGTCCTGCCTCTTTCGCTCCGGCGCATCTCTCGATGAGCTGGCGCGTGAAGGCTCCTATCGCAATCCCAAACTCAGTGTTGCGATCGTGCAGCGCCTTATCGGCGAACTTGCGACGGTCGGCTGTGAGTTGGTGCTGTACATCACCCCTGTGGCGGGTTATCCCGACCATCACACACTGGTCGTGGCACGCAGCGGCGTGATGGAGGTCATGTTACGTGACGACGCGCTGGATGCCTTGATTCGTGCCATGACCGTCGTAGATAATCCCTATCAGCAGCAATAGCCGTAACTGCCCTGTGCGGCCATCTGGATCGGCGGAGGAGCCAGCCCGTGCGCACGATTGAAACCGCTTTGTGGCCCCTGGAGAAACCAGCCGCGGATATGGGCGTTGGCGTGTTTCTTGGCGACGAACACGCGCCGACGCTGGCCGATCTCACGGATGGTGAGCGCGTCTTGCTGGTCGAGCCAAACGAGCTGCAAGCCGAAGGCACCCTGCGTATGCTCGAATTGGGCGGGCGGCGTGTGTGGTTCGCCGAAATCGGTGACCCGGATGCCATCCAGATCATCTACCCTGATTCGATGGTGAGCTCCCGGCATCCCTCCGGAGCGTAGATGTCAGTATTTGACATCAACCCGGACAAACACCACCGGATGTCTGTCGGTGGACAGAGCAGTACGCCAAACTCGGAAATTCCCCGACGTGGCGCATGTCCAGACACGTCGGTGGACGCCGCGAATCGCACTCCGTATGCGTTCCCGTATGCGCTACCAAGGGAAGGCCACTCCGAGATGGAGGGGCTTTTTTGTTGGCTTGAATTCGGGACGTTTGCGTGTCGCCATCCGCGCCGAGGACATTCGCGTTACAGTTCCTGCTACCGTCTCGCTGCGGACAGGAATGCGATGCCGGCGGTGAGCAGGCCGAGCGCGGCGGCGGGCGCCATGAACCAGAACGGATCGATCAATGAAACGCTCACCGGCGCATGACCATTCTGCACCCCGCTCGCGGGAACGTACGGAACACCTCTCTGTTGCGGCTGACAAATGCCCTCGACATTACACTGTCCGGCAATACTCACCAGCGATTGCATGGGCGCCTGCGCATGGAAGACCACGAGCGTGAGCGCCAGGAGCGCGGCGGCGACGGCGAGCACAAGCCGGCGGGCAAGCGTGGTTCGCATGGCACGGGCGAGCGCGCTGGCTAAAATCAGCGCACCAAGCGCGAGCACGATGATTTGATAGAGGGTGATGTCAAGCGTGGCCCCACCCGGCAAGACGACGACAGTCGCTGGTAACGGGATGAAGATGACGCCGCCATTCACCCGGCAAGCGCCCTGGGCGCACGCGTTCCAGTCCTGCGCCTGTGCGGGGTTATGCATCAGATACTCGCCGGCCATCGTGGCGAGCAGAGCGGCGCCGCCGACCACGCCGAGCGTGAATGGGTGCCCATCTTGATAGATCGTCGACGCCATCCGCTGCTTCCCCCCTCCCACTCGTCATCCCCGCCGCGAGCAGTATAGGGGAGAAGCGGCCATCTGGCAAGCGGCGCACAGACCGACGCACCGATAACTTCACGAGGTAGCGGCAGACAACACCGACATTGGAAGGGTTACCTGCGACGAACCGATGCCATGCGTTCGTCTGCTCAGCACTTGAATGAGTTTGCGTGGTTCGCCACGCTCGCTCACGACCTCATCTGACGCGCTGTGCAGGCAATGGCACCCCTGCCATCTCAAGCCGACCGCCTGCCACACGCTCGTGTCTTCTTTGCACAGTCCGAGTGTGGTCGCCGGATTCAGCATCTCCGCCACCTGCCGGAATACTTCAGTGTGGAATTCGTTCTCAACTCGGTACTTGAAGCCGGACGGGTCTTTGTCGCGGATGTAGTTGAAGATACTGGCGTCTCTGCCGTTGCGCCCCGCCGTGCGCTGCAAGGCGAAGAGGTTGGTAGCTCTGAGCGCCCCGATGGTCAGCATCTCAGGCCCGACTTCGTTGATTTGCTCCATGACCCGCTTCAAGTCGTCTTCCCAACTGGGAATCGGCGCCAGGGCGTCCAGTCGGAAGCGGATGCGCCAGCCGCGCGCCTTGAGCTTCGCCGCATGCTCTAGCCGCTTCTCTAGCGGCGCGACCTTCTTCTCGTATTGTCTGCTGATGGATGGCAAGGAGAGCGACCACGAGAACACGACGTTGGGCGACGGTCCGAACGCCTCGGCATACTCGGTGGTCGTGAACTTTGACAGGACGATGAGCGTGTGCCCGTGTGGGTTCGCATCCGCGAACAGGGGCACGAGCAATTCGAGCGGCGTGACGCCCACGAGACGCTTGTACGGTCGCTCGAAGGCTAGCCCGTCCTGATTCTCGCCGATGATAAGTCCCGCAGGGATGGGCCGGGCGAGCCACGTTTGGACCTCTGGCGCCATGTCTCTCAGGTTCTCAAAGAGCGTGCCCTTGAGGTCGTACAGTCCGCGCCGATAGGGGGTCTGCGTCTGCAAGAAGCAGTAGGCGCACTCTCCGGGGCAACCGGAAGCTACCACGGCTTGCCAGAAACGGAAGCACACGATGCTGTTGTCTCCCGGCCCTGAGAACTGCTTGAGGAAGTTCCCGCTGCGTCGCGTCACTTTCACGGTTAGCCACCTTCTTTCTTGAAAAAGATGGAGGTGTCCATCTTGGTGTCCTTGTAGTCGGCCAGCTTGTGTTTCTTCAAATGGGACAACGCTTTGGTCACGTCGGACGGGAACAAATCGGAGTTCGCGAGCGACGTGTACACCTGCCGCACCTTCCTCGTTTGCCCTCGAAAGGTGCGCCAAATGTCCATAGCGTGCGCGGATATGTCTACCTCTCGCGGCTTGTGTGATTCGGGCGGCTTCTCATCAGAAAGACCAAACAGGAGGTCTTGTTGGAAGTCTTGGCCCACGTTCTGTGCATCATGCAGCCACTTCGCCTGCTGGTAGTCCCACTTCAAGACGAATTGTGTTAGCTCTGCCTCGGACAGTACCTTGTTCAGCGTCAGCGCACCGTTTGGGTCGTGGGTGGTCAGGTACAAGTAGAATATGGTGCGGTCGCGGTCGTGGAACTGTAACTTAATGTGCTTGACGGCCAGTTCCGGATCAGCCGCTTGCAGGCGTTCCAGATAGTATTTGGCGAGTTCAACTTCCACCTTGTCGCTAACCTTATCCAAGGACGCGTCACCCTTGGTGCGGTGGATCACGTCGCGCCACCTCTGCGTACCGAACATCTCGTCGTAGTTTGCCAGCGTCGCCCTGTCTGCGGGCATTTCTTCCGTGTGTGCCAACACCCCAAGAGACCTGTGCAGGGCGAGGTACGGAAAGTTGATCATCACGTCGGTTCTCTGTAGGGAGATGACGCGAGATACCGCCTGATACGGTATGCCCGTTGGGCCATATGGGTCCAACAGAAAGAACGAGAACGTGTATCGATCTTGCGCGAGTCGCACCACAGCGTCCAAATGCTTGAGGAAGTCACCGTGTATGGCGACGATTTGGCCGTCTGCCAGGCTCTGCGGAAGGTCAAAGACCAACCTGCCGTCAAGGCCAGCTAGCTCAAGACTCTCTTTTAGGTCTTGGAAATTCTCGGCTTCAATCTCTGATAGGACCGCGACGGTTTCGACGGCCAGTCCGTACGTCTTCAGTGCATGCTCCTTCACCCGGTCTAACGCTTGAATGCCCAGGATCGGCGATCCCCAGGTCGGCGTGTTCGGAGCGCCCTTCCTGAGTACCTCGGCTGTGTCGCCAGCGTAGCGCCCCTTGTGCGCGAATCCGTCCACGTACATCAGGCGACATCGGAACGGGATTCCCCTCGCCGTTATCGCCGCTGCCTGCCGTGCCAGTCCACTCGTGATGATGCCAGCCCACGCGCCGAGGTAATCGGAGAGAATACGGTGTTTGACCTCGGTTTGGGTATCGCGCATTTTGAGAACCATCGCCCGCCATCCTTTCTCCTAGCTGCCGGCAACTTGGTCCTGCGCATCATAGCAATTAACTCGTGTCGTGACAATGAGATGCTCATTTGCTGAATACTAGCACATATGTTTGCGGCGAGTCAATGCAGTCATCCAACCCCCGTGCCCTAGCGCATCTGTTGCAGGCCGCGCACGAGTTCTTCGAGCTGCGCCACACGCTCGCGCAGAGCACTCAACGCCTCTTGATACGCGACCATCCGCTATGTACCCCCTGCCGACTGGACAGCGCGCGGCCAGCGATGCGTCAATGTCCCTGTGCCTGTGCGTCGTGATACGACAGGACAGGACAGGATGGGATCGGCCTTCCGCCGGCTGGCTGAACTGTGGCGGGCCGGCGATGAGATGGGCGATGAGATGGAGGGACGCGAAGATGACCTATCGCAGCGAGGTGGTGGGCAGCCTGCTCCGCCCAGCGCAGCTGGTGGATGCGCGGCGCCAATTCGAGGCGGGCGAGCTGGCGCCGGCGGCGTTCAAGGCCGTCGAAGACCGGGCGGTGGACGACGCCATCGCTCAGCAGACAGAGGCGGGCATTGACGCGATCACCGACGGCGAGCTGCGCCGCTACGCCTTCTACGGCCATCTGGTGGACGCGCTGGACGGCTTCGACAAGCTCGGCGGCTGGGCGATCCCCTTCCACGACGAGGGCGGCGAGCAGCTCGTGCTCAAGCGTCCCGTTGTGGTCGAGAAGCTACGCTGGAAGCGCGGCATGTGCGCCGAGGAATGGGTCTATCTGCGCGCCCGTCGCACGCGCCCTGCGAAGGTGACGATGCTCAGCGCGCAGCAGGCGGCGGCCTATTACGATCCCGAGAAGTCGCGTGGGGCCTACGCCAGCCGCGACGCCTATCTGGCCGACATCGTAGACGTGTCGCGCCGCGAGGTGGCGGAGCTGGTACGCCTCGGCTGCACCTACATCCAGATTGACGCGCCGCAGTACGCCGCGCTGCTCGATCCACAGATGCGCGAAGGCTATCGCCAACGCGGCAGCGATCCAGACTCGCTGATTGACCGCTGCATCGAGCTAGACAACGCGATCATTGACGGGCATCCGGGCGTGACCTTCGCCATCCACATCTGTCGCGGCAACAACCAGAGCAAATTCTACGCGAGCGGCGACTACGAGCCAATCGCGCGCATCTTCGAGCGCACCCACTTCAACCGCTTCCTGCTCGAATACGACGACGCGCGCTCCGGTGGCTTCGAGCCGCTGCGCCACGTACCAGGGGACCGCACCGTTGTGCTCGGCCTCGTCACCACCAAGAAGCCCCAGCTCGAATCCGCCGACGAGCTGAAGCGGCGCATCGAAGAGGCATCCCGTTACGTGCCGCTGGAACGGCTGGCGCTCAGCCCCCAGTGTGGCTTCGCCTCCACGATGGAGGGCAACCACGTCACGCCGGACGACCAGCGCAAAAAGCTGGAGCTGGTCGGCCGCGTCGCCCGCGAGGTATGGGGAGCACGGTAGGGAATACCGGCGTCCTCGGGTGAGGCGAAAGGGGCCGAGTGGCGGCGGGGCGGCGCATGCATCACCGCTTCGCCCGCCATCCTCGGCTGCCCGCTCGTCATCTTGCCCGTGTCATGCGTCAGCGACGCGGGCTCGTCGCGGTATCCTTCACATCAACGTGCGTGACGGTCAGATAGCCGACGAAGCCGATGATCACCACCGCCAGGATCAGACTGATCAGCCCGGTTCCCAGCCCCAACCCACTGATGCTCCGCGGCTTGCCAAACCAGTCGGCAAACGACGCCCCAAGCGGCCGTGTCATCACGTAGGCGAACCAGAAGGCGAAAATCGCGTTCAGCCGGAACAGCCGGTAGCCCAGCGCCGGCAGCGCGAACAGGACGGCAAACAGCAGACCGGAGGCAAAATAGCCCAGGCCGAAGGTCGAAGCCGTCATGTCCCCAACGGCGGTTCCTAGCGCGAACGTCGCCATGATCGTCGCCCAATAAAACAGCTCGCGGCGCGGCGTATAGATGCTGTGGATCGAGAGCGTCTTCTCGGTCGCGTACCAGCTCACGAAGATCACGGCCAGCGCGGCCGCGAAGGCCACGGATGAGTCCAGATAGGGAACGCCCAGCACAATGTGGACGACATCGGCGGCCATCGTGCCGAAGATGGCGACCATCACGACGGCCAGCCAGTAGATCCAGGCCACATAGCGCCGGACGAGAAGCTGTAGCAGCAGCGAGGCCACCAGGCCGATGCCGCCGAGCGCGACCGCGAGATAGGGATTGATGTGGAAGACCAGATAATCCGACGTGGTCTCGCCCATCCCAGTCGTCAGCAATTTGATGATCCAGAAGAAGATGGTCACTTCCGGAACCTTGCGCGCGGCAGCGCGCGCGCGCGACAGCGGTTGCGCATTGGCGCCGCGTGCGCCGACATCCGTATCGAGTCGCGAGTGCGCGACGGATTTTCCCATATTCTCCCGCTCCCAATAACGCCCAGAGCATGCGGGGCTAACCCGTGCATCTCTGCTCTGGCACCTATGCGTTTTCAGCGGACCTCTGCACACTACTGTAGGGGCGCGGCCTCATCCGTCAAGCATGATCAGTACTTTGCTCTATCCGCCACCGCCCGGCGCCCCAGGAACGCCCACAACCGAGCCAAAGTCCCTATCACCCCGCGTCGGCGGCCACCGCGCCGTTCTTCGCCACCACCGCGATGCCCTTGGCCGAGACGGTGAAGCGGGCGCGATCCACGCCGGCCTCCACGCCGATGCGCGCGCCAGCGGCGACGCGCACGTTCTTGTCGAGGATGGCGTTGCGCACGACCGCGCCGCGGCCGACACGCACGCCGTCCAGCAGGATCGATCCCTCCACCAGCGCGCCGGCCTCCACGCGCACCTCCGGCGCGAGCACCGAGCGGCGCACCGTGCCGCCGGCGACGATCACACCGGCGCTCACCAGTGAGTCGAGCGCCTCGCCCGGCTGGCAGTCCACGACGAACTTGGCCGGCGGCAGCGGCGCGTGCCAGGTGTAGATCGGCCATTCTTGGTTGTAGAGGTTGAAGGCGGGAACCGGCGAGATCAGGTCCATGTGCGCGTCGTAGTAGGCGTCGAGCGTCCCCACGTCACGCCAGTAGCCGCGGTCGGCCGCGCTCGCGCCCGGCACGTCGTTCTCCGCGAAGTCATAATACGCCGCGTCGCCGCGCCCTACCAGCAGCGGCACGATGCTGCCGCCGATGTCGTGGACACTGGCGGCGTCGGCGGCGTCCTCCGTCACCGCATCTACCAGTGTGCGCGCGGTGAAAACGTAGTTGCCCATCGAGATGAGCACCTGATCGGGCGCGTCGGGCAACCCCTCGATCTGTGACGGGATCGGCTTCTCACGGAAGGCGGCGATGCGCCCGTCCGCCCCCGCCTGGATGACGCCAAAGGCGTCCGCCTCGGCGCGCGGCACGCGGATGCCCGCGACCGTCAGCCCGGCGCCGGAGGCGATGTGGCGCCCAAGCATCTGGCGCGGATCCATGCGGTAGATGTGGTCGGCGCCGAAGACGAGGATGTAGTCGGGGCGCTCGTCGCTGATCAGGTTGAGGTTCTGATAGATGGCGTCAGCGGAGCCGGCGAACCAGCGCGGGCCGCGCCGCATCTGCGCCGGCACGGTGGCGACGTAGTTGTTGAGCATGGCCGAGAGGCGCCAGGTCTGGGCGATGTGGCGGTCGAGGCTGTGGCTCTTGTACTGCGTCAGCACGACGATCTTGAAGAAGCCGGTGTTAGCGAGGTTGGAGAGCACGAAGTCAATCAAGCGATAGATGCCGCCGAACGGCACGGCGGGCTTGGCGCGGTCGGCGGTGAGCGGAGCGAGTCGCTTGCCCTCGCCACCGGCCAGCACGATAACAAGCACGCGCATGGGGTGCCTCCGTTCACTCTATGCCTCACGCTACGCCGCGCCGCCCTCATCTATAGAAGCGGGCGATGGCGTCGTCATCGTAGCAGGCGCTCTCGCCGCCGGCGAAGGGCGGACCCCAGTGGCGGCTGTCGTCGCCCACGCCCGGCTCCTCCACCTTGATCACCTCAGCGCCCAGGTCGCCCAACAGCATCGTGCGGAACGGCCCGGCCAGCGCCCGCGACAGGTCCACGACCCGCGGACCCTCCAGCGGCAGCATGACGCCTCCCTCTCCCTTTCCCGATGTGCCCGTGCCTCCGCGTGAAACCGCCCGACAGTGGGTGCCATCCCATCCACAGCCCCGCGCCGTCATGATACCACCGGCCCATGCTGGCACATCGGCCATCCAGGCGCTGTTTGAGGTGCCGGCGTATGTCGTGCATGCCGCGACCGACCCGCGGGAGCGGGTGCGCCCGGCTGGGCGGCTGATCGCGCCGGCCATCGCCTCGCGCCGCGATACATCACAGGCCAGATATCGCATTCGAATACTGGCTAGACAACGCCGCCCGCGTAGGCTAGGATGGGACGCGGCGCATGGGCGACATGGGCGAGCCGCGGATGTGTTTGGAGCGCGTCCGCATGACCAATACAGACCGCGATCCGCGCGAGACGGATGTGGCGGGGGAGGAGCCTGGGGATGGCAATCGTCACCAGCGTGATCAATCTCAAGGGCGGCGTCGGCAAGACCACGCTCACCGTCGCCCTCGCGCACTATCTGGCCGGCGAGCACAACAAGCGCGTGCTCGTCATTGACCTCGATCCGCAGACCAACGCTACCATCGCGCTCGTCAATGAGCGACGCTGGCGCGAGCGCGACCAGGGCGGCCAGACCCTCTACCAGCTCTTCAAAGACCAGCTCGACGGCACACACCTCTTCTCGGCCCAAGAAGCGATCATGACGCGCGTCTCGAACGTCGCGGGCGGCGTGCCCGGCCTCGATCTGCTGCCGGCCAGCATCCGCCTGCACCGCATCCAGGACCGCGTCACCAAGATCGCCGACCTCGATACGTTTCGCGGCGGCCCCGTCTATGCCCTGCGCGAGACGCTGCGCGACATCCTGCCGCACTACGATCACGTGCTGATTGACTGCCCGCCCAACCTGGGCATCATTACCCTCAACGGCATCGCCATCAGCCGCTACTTCCTCATCCCCGTCGTGCCCGACATCCTCTCCACGCTCGGCGTGCCGCTCGTGCTGGACCGCATGGCCGACTTCGCCCTGCGCGCGCAGCACGAGATCTTCGGCCTGGGCATCATTGTCTCGCGCTTCCGCCCCACCAGCAAGCTGCACAAACAGACGGTGATGAGCATGCGCCGCGACGCCATCCCTGGCATCCACCCCCCGATCTTCAACACCATCATCACCGAGGCCATCGAGGTCGCCGAGGCGGCGGATGTGGAGGAGCCGGTCGGCTCGCTGCGGCAGAAGTTCGGCGGCAGCGGGCCGCACAAGCAATTCAGCGCACTGGGAGATGAGTACCTGCGCTACGTCGGTGGCTGAACCGGCGCGCGCTCCGTCTGTATTCAGAGGACGTGCGAACAGCGCGACGGGAGTGATGCCGTGCCTGATGAGCGGGAGGACGCCGTGCCAGCGCGGATGAGCGACGGGCCAGTGGAATCAGTGGAACCGGCGCCGCCCAGCGAGTTGGCCGACGCTGGCGCCAACGCTATCCCGGCGGCGGAAGAAGCCAGCGAAGAAGCTGGCGAAGAAGCTGACATTGATGAACAGGTGACCTCGGTCTACGATCAGCGCGCGTTCCCGCATGCGGAACCGGCCGCCGCCGCGGCCAGCGCCCCGCCCGCGCCCGACGACCTCACCTATCAGAGCTTGCCCGCGCCACCGCCGCCGCGGGCGCACCACGATCCGCGGCAACACCAGTCGCCGCCGGGAGCGCCGAGAGGAGGACCGTCGCCGCGCGGCCCCTTCGGCGCGCCGCCGCCGCGACCAGCCGGTCCGGCGGCGAGCCACGTTCCCTGGCAAGCCGCGACCTCATGGGGGCCGACCACCCTCACGCTCGACGCCAACACCACCGCCGGTGTCAGCTACCTCTTCTGGTGGCTCTCCGGCCTGCTCGTCTATTTCAACGAGCGCCACAACCGCTACGTCCGTTTCCACGCCGTGCAGTCTATCCTGCTGACATCCGCGCTCACGGTCGGCGGCGTGGTGGCATACATCGTCTGGGCGCTCTTCCACGATGTCGGCCGGCTGACCCACCTGCTCGTGCTGACGGCCATCGGCAACGCCGTCGCCATCCTCACCGCCGTCGCCATTCTCATCATCTGGCTCGGCGCGATGATCGCCGCGTGGACCGGCCATTACCTCCACTTCCCCTACATCGGCGCCTACGCCGAGCGCTATTCCGCGCCGTCCGCGCAGCCACCCATCCCGCCCGCGTTCTGAAGCGCCAGCGCCATCCCCTCTCGCTCTTGCCTGTCATCCTGCCGCGCCATGATATAATCTGAGTTGGTTACTCGGAATTACCACGTGCCCAGGCGCGTAGCGCACATCAGGAGCAATGCTCAGGGCAGCCGGCAGGGGCGACCCCCGACGCGCTGCCGGGAGGACGGCATGGCGGTCGAGATCACGGCGGATATGGTCATCCACGACGTGGTGACACAGTATCCGCAAACGATACAGGTCTTCCAGGGCCACGGTCTGCCCTGCACGGCCTGCCACGTCGGCGCGCGCGAGAGCGTGGCCGGCGGCGCGCGCACGCACCGGCTGGACGTAGACGCGCTGGTCAAAGATTTGAATCTGGTGGCGAACGGGCAGGAGGCCGAGGGCATCAAGCCGCGCACCAAGGCGCCAGTAGGCCGCGGCATCCCGCTGACGATGGCGGGCGGGACGCCCGGCGGCAAGATTCGCCACATCGTCGCCATCATGAGCGGCAAGGGCGGCGTCGGCAAGTCGCTGGTGACGGGGCTGCTCGGCGTCTCGCTGGCGCGACAGGGCTTGAAGGTCGGCATCCTCGACGGCGACATCACCGGGCCGAGCATCGCCAAGGAGCTGGGCGTGCGCGGCACGCCGACCAAGGCGCCGGGCGGCATCGAGCCGCTGCGCACGCAGGGTGGCATCAAAGTGATGTCTATGAACATGTTCCTGCCCAACAGCACCGATCCCGTCGTCTGGCGCGGGCCGATGGTCTCCAGCGCCATCAAGCAGTTCTACAGCGATGTGGACTGGGATCGGCTGGACTTCCTGCTGGTGGACCTGCCGCCGGGCACATCGGACGCGCCGATGACGGTCATGCAGTCGCTGCCGCTGGACGGCGTGGTGATCGTCACCTCGCCGCAGATGCTCGCCACCGAGATCGTGATGAAGTGCATCAAGATGGTGCAGACGCTCAAGGGCAAGATGCTAGGCGTGGTCGAGAACATGGCCTACCTGACGATGCCCGACGGCAGCCGCAACGAGCTCTTCGGCCCCAGCAACGGCCCGGAACTGGTAGCGATGACGGGCGCTCCGCTGCTGGCGCAGATCCCGATTGATCCCACCATCGCCATGCTGTGTGACGCGGGCAAGCTGGAGGAGTACCACAGCGATGAGTTCGACACGCTGGCGGATAACTTCGTGAAGGCGCTCAAAATCGCCGCTGGGCCGAGCGGTCCCCGCCGCGCGCTGCCGATGGCGGCGCGCTAAGAGCTATCCCCCCACCAACGTATGCCCCGGCTTGTGCCGTACGCGAGCCGGGGCATTGCTGTTCGGAGCCGCCACGGATAGCCTATGCGCGGGCCGGTGTGCGCTGAGCTGCCTGCGTTGCTCCGGCGTCGCGGCCCTCCCGCGATTCAATCGAACGCTGCGCCAGCGTGGTGACATTCTCCGAGACCGCGGCCAGCCAGGAGCTGAGCGAGGCGACAGTGGCTTCGAGCGCGCTCAGTTGGCGACTGAGCGACTCGACCCGCGTCTCCAAATCGCGCTCCGCCGCATTGACGGATGCCGCGTAGCCGTAGAGTTCCTTCAATTGATCCAGGTCATCGCGGCGGATGAGACGCCGCCGCCGGTCTCGGGGATCCTCAGCCGGCTCGATCCCGGCAATGTCGAGCCAGCGTTTGAGTGTCTTGATCCCAATATTGAGCTCACGAGCCGCATCCTGTAGCGCAATGCTCGGTGCCGTCATAGGTATCACCTCCCGAATGAGCCTCGTGATGACATGATACCATCTCCGGCAAATGCCTGCAAATATCAGATGATGCCGGTAATATGTGCCACTGCGATCCATCAGGTAGAAGCCCTCGCTCTGGCCGTCAATTCATGGGAGTATCAAGCATGCTACAATGACTGAGATACTGGTTTGACGCTTGTCCAGAAGGAGCGCATATGGACCCGGCCGGGCTAACGAATCTCGCGCTCACGATCAGCTCTATCGGTCGTAACATCGCAGAGGTCGTCAAGATCATCCTGGATGAGAAGCCGGCAAACGGTCCTCAGGCGCTCGCATTGGTGGGACATCTCAACGCCATCCTGATAGAAGTGCAGGAAGCGCACATTGCGGCCCTCGACGACCATGCGGAAGCCGTGGACAAAAACTCGACCGTCATGGAGAAGGTGGTACAGGCCGTCAGAAGGCAGAATACGCTGTTGAGCCAAAGATTGAAGCAGTTGAAACAGCAGGCCGACGCCGATGCGCGGGACGCTGATCTCACTCGCCAAATCAGGGCTTTCAAGCGTCAAATCAACGCGCTCGACAAACAGATGCGAGCTCTTGAGCGTCAGAGCGGGATCCTGGCGCGTGAAGGGGAAGTTCTCAGGCAGCAAGGGCTGGCGCTGACCAAGCTGAGTGATGATATCAAGAGCCTGATGGTGCTGGTGCGCATCAAGCTGGACGTCCAGTGATGAGTGCGCGCCGCGCTTCTAGGCCCCGGCGATGAAGAACCGATAGGCCCAGATCAGCAACAGCGCGAAGGTGCCGGCGAGCGTGGCGACCTGCACGAGCATTGCCTCGCGGCTGGATTGCGGCGCTGGCCGGGGCCGCGCCGACGCCCGCGCGTTCGCCAGCTCCAGCTCCACCAGCTCCGCGTTCGGCACGGCGGCGCGTTCCGCCTCGATACGCGCGGCGGAGGCGGATAGATACGGCGCCAGCCGCTCGCCGTCGCGCCACCGGTCCAACGTGGCGGGCTGCGCCACGAACCAGAGCGCATATTCCGGCGCAAGGTGGTGGGCTTCTGCCAGCAGGGAAAAGACACGCTCCTCGGCGCCGGCCGTGTCCGCCAGCGCATCCGCTTCTTCGAGCAGGGTGATAGCGCGCAGATAGGGCGAACCGCGCGCGGCGTCGCGCAATTGGTCGAGGTAGCGCGCGGCCTGCGTGTTGCGTGCGGCCTCCCCGGCGCGCGCCAGCGGGCGGGAGGGCGGCGCTGGAGCCGCAGCCGGCCGCTCGGATGCGCCGGTGGCGCTGGGGTCCGTGACGAGGACGGCAGGCGCATTCTGCGCGCGCAGCGCGCGGCAGAGGGCGGCGAGGCAGAGCGTGTAGTGCTCCGGCCGCACGAACGGCAACAGCGACGTGGCATCTTCGAGGCCGGCGCGCGCCAGCGCCTCCGCCTCGGCGGGCAGGCCGCGGGCCAGCAACGCCAGCGCCAGCGCCGCGTTGCCGACGACCGAGCGCTCGCGGCTGAGTGAGAGCGCGAGACGCGCGGCGGCGATGGCCTCGTCATAGCGATTGAGGCGGACCAACGCCATCGCGCAGTTACCCAGCGTTTCGGGGTCCGCGCTGACCTCCATCGCTTCGAGCGCCGTGACCAGCGCCGCGCCCGCGCGCCCGGCCCCGAGCAGCGCCGACGTGCGCCGGTTGAGCCAGATCAGGCGGCGCCCGCCCGTCCATGCGCCCTCATCACGCGCCGCGAGCGCCTGATCGCAGAGCGCCAGCGCCTCCGCGTACTTGCCACGCCGCATCAACGCGTCCGCGCGCACCGGCGGGGAGAGCCAGCGCGCCGCGCGCAGCAGCGCGAACCAGAGCACGACCCCAGCGAGCGGGATGCCGCCGCCTGGCTGGCCGAGCAGCAGCGAGACGACGAGCGGCAGCGCGACCGCGAGCAGCCATACACCGATCAGGCCGCGTGTGAAGAGGTGGCTGTAATCGCGTATCGGCTTCATCGAGGTGTATCCTATCCCGCCAGCGCTGGCGCCGATTCGCCGCGCTCATCCGGCGGCGAGGGCCGCGTGGCGATGCGCGCCGCATGCGCGCTTGCGGGACCAGAGCCGGTGGGTTCCGGCGCTCGCCGTGGCGGGCGCATGATAGCACGGAGGGTGGCATAGAGCAACAGGCCATTTCGCAGCGCGAGCACCGGCATGAACTCCCAACTGTAGGGAACAGTGAGAATGGGGCGGCGCATCTGGTAGATGATGGGGAACTCGTACAGCGTCAGCAGACAGATAGCGAGCCAGACGAGGTCGAAGCCCTCGACGTACGCCACGACCGGCAGCGCCCAGATGAGGTACTGCGGGCTGAAGATCTTGTTGGTCACGAGCACCACGGCGAGGCACGCGACGAACGCCTGGCCGGTGCTAAGTCGCCCGCGCGCCTGCCGCCAGTAGACCCAGAGGCAGCCGGCGGCCAGCGCGACGGCCGAGAGCGGCTTGAGGTAGACATCCAGGATGCCGACGTAGTTGAGCGAGGTGAACGAATAGTCCGGCTGCGCGGGGATGCCAACGATCGTGCCGAGCCAGAGGATCGCGGCGGGGGTGGACTCGATCTGGAGCGGGCGGCCGCCAGCGTAGCTGAAGCCGGAGAGCGCGCCGGCCGTATTGACGACGAGCGCCGGGAGGTAGCCGGCTAGCACCAGCGCGGCGCAGAGCGCCAAGCCGCGGGAGGTCCGCCGCGTGGTGGACCGGCGCGCGAAATGGGCGAGCGCGGCGATGGGGCTGCGCGCGGGTGCGGGCGCTACCGGGCCGTCCCGCGCGGCGAGCGCGCGCCAGTGGGTCACGGCGACGACGGGAAGCAGAAAGGCGGGATAGAGCTTGAGCAGGATGCCGGTGGCGATGAGCGCGTAGGCGCTGCCGAAGCGCCCGCGCTCGACGGCCCACAGCGCAGCCAGCGTTGCCAGCGCCGGAACGATGTCGAAGCGCGCCAGCATCGTCGCCAGCGCGCCGATGGCGAGATACAGCACGTAGATGTAGCCGCGCGTGCGGCCCAGCCGCTCGCGGATGCCGCGATAGCCGAGCAGCACGAAGAGGCCCATCCAGACGGCGAAGGTGATGTGATACCACGGCAGCGGCGGCACGAGCGTCAGCATGAAGACGGCGAGCGCCAGCGGCGGATACTCGACTGGCAGCGCGTGCAGGCGCGGCCGGTGCAGCCAGAACGCGACGGCGTAGTTCTGATAGAGATCCACATCGCCGTTGGGCAGATCCCAGATGACCCTCGACAACACCTGCGTGGCCGCGAGCGCGAGGATGAGCGGGCCGTATTCCAGCGCCCGCCGTCCCCAGCGGCGCCACCACACGCCCGCCGCGCGCTCGCCTGATCTGCCCACGTCGTCTCTCCCATGCGCATTGCCGGCAAGGAGCATGCGCTACTACAATAGAGTGATCGCAGTGTAGCACGGCCCGCCGTGCGCGCCGCGGCTCCCCCTCTCCCCGCAGGGCGAGGGAGTTGGGGGGTGAGGACTCCCCATTCTGGCCGACGACGAATCCGGGCCAGGCAATTATGACGGAACAGGATGGATGCGCCGGTGGCAGACACAGGCCCACGCGCCGGGGATATGACGATGGCGGCGCACGATCCACGCCCGATCTTCGCTGCCATGTTCGCGGCGGTGCGCGCCTATCTGCTGGGCGCGGGCGCGGAATCCAGCGCAGCCGCGCGCGTGGCGACCAATCCCAAGGGCGAGGCGACGCGCGCCTTCGACGCGATGGCGGAGCGCATCGCGCTCGACGTGGCGCGCGAGGGATTGGGCGGCTTCCGCGCGTTCAGCGAGGAGGCGGGCGAGATCGCCGTCGGGCGCGACCCGCGCTGGACACTGGTGATGGACCCCTGCGACGGCAGCAACAACTTCCGCCGCGGGATGCGCGCGGTCGGCTTCGCGGTGGCCGCGCTGCCGGCGGGCGCACCGCTCGATCCCGCGCTCGTCGAGTATGCGCTCTGCGGCGACATCTTCACAGGAACGGTCTATGCGGCGGCGCGCGGGCAGGGCGCGACCGTGGACGGCCGGCCCATCGCCGCCTCGCGCACGCCGATTCTGCACCATGCCATGCTCGGCATCAACCTGGGGCGCGAGCGCGCGCCCGCCGGCGATATGGCAGGGGATACGGAGGACGCCGGCGGCGACCGCCCGCCGATAGAGCTTGTGCTTGGCCTCTTGCAGCGCGCCGCCACCGTGCGGCGGACCGGCGCGACAGTGCTCGATCTCTGCTACGTGGCGCAGGGAACGTATGACGCCTACGCGGACCTGCGCGACCGCCTCACGCCGGAGAACTTCCTGGCGCCGGCGCTGATCCTCGCCGAGGCCGGCGCCCGCTTCACCAACGCGCACGGGCTGCCGCTCGGCCCGGTCGAGTTCACACGCCCGTACAGCGTGCTGGCCGCCAGCAATGACGCGCTGCTGCGCGACATCCTGCATGCCCTGGGCGTGCAATAACGGCCGGGCGGCGGTTGACGGCGCCACCAGCGCGCGGGTAAGCTCTCAGCATGCGCATCAGCTTCTCCACTGGCAGCTTCTATCATCGCGGCCTCGGCTACAGCCTCGGCCTGGCCCGCGATCTCGGCTTCGACGGCGTCGAGCTGGCGCTGGGGCCGGAATACCTCTATCTGGGAGCCACGCGCATCGAGCGCGTGGCCCGCTCGTCCCGCATCCCCGTGCTAAGCGTGCATCCACCCTTCTTTCCGCTGCCAGGCTGGCCGCGCCGCGCGCCAAAGCGTATCGAGCGCGTGGCGGAGGTCTCGCGCCGGCTGGGAGCGGAGCTCTTCGTCGTCCACGCGCCGTCCATCATCAGCCTGGAATCGGCGCGGGCGAAACGCTATACGTTGGCGCTGCGCCTGGGGCGCGAGCTGGCCGGCGAGCGCATGGGCATCGCCTTGGAGAACACCCAGTACGGCACGCGCGGCAAATACTTCCGCTTCGACGACCCGCGCGCGCTGGCCGACTACGCGCTGGCGCGGGGCTGCGGCCTCACCCTCGACACCTGCCACGCCGGCGCGAACGGCGAAGATTTGCTGGCCTGCTACGCGATCATGCGCCCCGCGCTGCGCAACGTCCACCTGAGCGATGTCGCCTGGCGGAACGGCGAGCCGGTGACACACCGGCTGCCCGGCACAGGCATGCTGCCGCTGCGTCAGTTGCTGGGGGCGCTGGCGCGCGACGGCTACGATGGGCTGGTGACGCTGGAAATTCACCCAAGACAGCTTGGCCTCGTCGGCCGCCACCGCCACGCCGAGAAGCTAGGACAGGCCCTCGCGTTCGTGCGTGAAGCGATCGCGCGGCCGGTTGCCGAGGCGGCGCGGCCGGAAGCGGGAGTATAGCCGCCCTCACACGCGCGGATACGGCAGCGCCCAGATCCAGATCGCGAGCGTGAAGGCGAGGCCACCCGCGATCACGAAGAGATGGAACACCTCGTGGAAGCCGAGCACGCGCGGGAAGGGATTCGGCCGCCGGCTGGCATAGACGACCGCCCCCGCCGTGTAGAGCAGGCCGCCCAGCACCAGCATCAGCACGGCCGACCACGAGAGCGCCGCCAGGAACGCCGGCAGCGCCAGCACCGCCACCCAGCCCATGCCGACGTACAGCGCGACCGTGAGCCAGCGCGGCGCGTGCAGCGTAAAGGTGGCGAGCGCCACGCCCGCCGCCGCCAGCAGCCAGATCGTGATGAGGAGCGCCGGCCGGAGCCAGCCGGAGAGCACGTTGAAACAGAGCGGCGTATAGGTGCCGGCGATCAGCACGAAGATGTTGGCATGATCGAGCGCGCGCAGCCGCCGCCGTGTCGCCTCGGGCCAGCGGCCGATGTGATAGACGGCACTGACGCCGTACAGCTCGATCATGCTCAGGCCGAAGACCGCCAGTGAGAGCAGGCGCGGCGTGTCAGCCCGGCTTTGCCAGCAGAGCGCGGCGGTGATGGCGACGGCCGCGACGGCGGCGAGCGCGTGGAACCAGCCGCGCAGCAGCGGCTTCACTGCGGCTTGGGGCAGCGTGTCAGTAAGAGTGGCATATGCTCGTTCTATTCGCATGGAAACCTCACGGGTTCGTACGTCGTGGGATGGATGGCGGCATGCGCCTCACCACATCCCTCGCGGGAAGGCATTGGGAAGGTATGAGCCATACGCGCGCCGCCATGTTTCACCGCGTGCTATAACACAGCTAGGCGCAAACGCGAACAGACGCGAACAGAGAGGATGCTGCCAATGGAGACGCCCACACGCTCGCGCCTCGACGCGCTACGGCAAGTGACGGCGGCGGTGGACCGCTGGCGCGGCGACGACCGCGCGACGACCGCCGACGAGCTGGTGGCCGAGGAGCCGTTGGAGGTGCGCGCGCGCGCGCGGGTGGACGCGCGCGCGTCTGTCGAGACGATTGCCGTCATCATGCGCACACCGGGCCACGACGACGAGCTGGCGGCCGGCTTCCTCTTCAGTGAGGGGCTGTTGCGCGCGCGCGACGAGCTGGCGGAGCTGGTTCCCGGCGCCGATCCCGACGGGCTCCCCTCGGACAACGTGATGGACGTGGTAGCGGCCCCAGGCGTGGACATCGTGGCGCGCATGCGCGAAGCCGGCTATTCGCGCCAGTTCGCCGTCAACGCGAGCTGCGGCGTCTGCGGCAAGAACAGCGTCGCCGCCGCCTGCGCCACGCTCCCCCCTCTGCCGCTGGGCGGCCTGACCGTGGATCACGACATACTCTATGGGCTGCCCGATCGCCTGCGTGCCGAGCAGCGCGTCTTCGCCCACACTGGCGGGCTGCACGCCGCCGGCATCTTCGACCGCGCTGGGAACCTGCTGGCGCTGCGCGAGGACGTGGGCCGGCACAACGCCGTGGATAAGCTGGTCGGCCGTGCCCTGCTGGATGGCACGCTGCCCATGGACGAGCGCATCCTGCTCGTGAGCGGCCGGCTCTCGTTCGAGATCGTGCTGAAAGCCCTCGCCGCCGGCATCCCCATCGTCGCCGCCGTCTCCGCGCCATCCAGCCTGGCGGTGGATATGGCGCAGGCGGGCGGCGTGACGCTGACCGGATTCCTGCGCGGCGCCACTGTCAACGTCTACACACACCCAGAACGCGTCCATTGACCGGGGAAGCTATCGCCGCGGCGTGTAGCCCATCCGTGTAGCCCATCCGCGTAGGACATCCAGGCAGGTGGTGCTCCCCTCGCTCGTTGATCCCAACGTAGGAGCATTGGGCAACCCATCTGTAGCATGCCGCGCGTGATAATCGTCGTTTATAGTACTGAAAGTACAGTGTCAGTCACGCGGGCACGCGAGCGGCCGTATGCTATACTGGCGCTATCGCGTGGCTGCGGTGAGGTGGATGCGTTGCGCGTGGCAGGTGAGCCTCGTGGGCGCGGCTTGAGGTGGAGAGGAGCCGTCGCGACGGGAGCCTGATTCTGGCCGATGGCGCATCCGTGGGATGCGTGCCGCGGCTGGTTGGCTCAACGGTGTGGCGGAAGACATATATGGAATGCTGGAACTGCGGCCGGACCTTGCGTCCGGGAGCGCCACTCTGCCAGTTTTGCGGCGCGAAACAGCGCAACGATGATGACCTCGGGGAAGCTCCCGCGCGCGTGGATGCGCCCGCGCGCGGCAGTCGCGCCACCAGCCGCCCCAATCGCCCCGACCGTCCTGAGGTTGGGCGGGAACGGGAGCCAGAGGAGCGCCGCGCGCGCGACAGGTATCGGGACGACGCGCCCGCGCAGTCGCCGGAGCCACCGCCGTATCGGTCCCAAGACCCAGACATGACCCTGCCGCGCGGTGATCGCCGGCCGCCGCGGCCGCCCTCGCGCCCGATAGACCGCGACCACGGCGCGCGCGACCCCTTCGACGATCCGCGCGCGCCGCGTCCGCTGCGCCGCGAATCCGCCCCAGTGGACAACAATCGCCGCCCGCCTTTATACCCTCCGGGTGGCGGGTACGGCTCGGCATCTGGCAATCGCTACGACGAATCCGCCGAGCAGCCTGCCCCTCGATGGGATGGCGGCCAGTATCCCGCCAGGCGTGAGGAACGGCCGCAGCGAGCGGGACCGAATGACCCCTGGTCCGATCCACGTGGCGGCCGCGCCGGCGATCCCCGCGACCGTGGCGGCTACGGCCGTGAGGGCTATGCCCGCGATCAGTATGCGCCGCCCGCTCCGCCCGCTCCCGATTGGCACGACGATTCAGCAGGCTACAGCGCGGAGTACAGCGCCGAATACGGTGCGCAACAGGGCGGGTGGACCGACGAGCGCACCGTCGGCGGCTATCCTGCCGGTGGCTATCGCGGCGGCCAGGGCTGGGATCGCGAATACGACGACAGCGCACGCTACGCGGCAGCGCCCGTCGAGGACTCGTGGGCCGGTCCAGCGGTCGGCGGCGGCTATTGGGAGCCGAGCGCAGAGGTTCCGGCGCCGCCGCCCGCGCGGCGTGGCGAGCGCCGCGGATCGCGCTCATCGGGCCGGAGCGGCGGCCGCAAGAGCCGGCAGCGCGCGGCGGGCCGCGGCGCCCGCCCTGTGCTGGTGATCGCGCTGGTAGCGGTGAGCATGGCGGCGCTCGTCGGCGGAGCCGCCCTGAAATTCGCCGGCGTCATCGGCGGCGGCAGGGGAGTTGCCGGCTGCCCGCCTGCCGCCCCTTTCCAGACGCTTAGCCCGGCGACCACTCCATCGCAGTACAAGGCCTATACCAGTCCCACATCCGGCTACTCCCTCAGCTATCCCCAGCAGTGGGCGCAGACGAGCGAGACCGCCACCGCCGCCACTGGCGACTATGTGGACCGCTTCAGCACGAGCGACGCCAAGAGCAGCCTCGCCGTAGAGCAGGCGGGCGGCTTCGCCGCCGTGTGCGACCAGCAGATCCAAGACAGCGAAGTGACCGGCGGCCAGCAGGACGGCAGCACCTTCATCCGGACCACCAGCCCAGCCGCGACGATGAGCATCGGCGGCGCGACGTGGCAGCGCCGCGACTACGACGTCACGCTGAAGGCGGGCATCAAGGTTCACATGGCGATCCTGAGCACGCACCACGCGGGCAAGGGCTACGCCATCGTCATGTACAGCGCGCCCGCGACGTTCGCCGCCGACGAGAAAGCCACCTTCTCCGTGATGCTCAAAGCCTTCCGCTTCGTGGGTTAGCCGGATTCTTTAGGCAACTCTCCCCCTGCGGAGGACATCCTTCCGGCTCCTCCGCTCCGTGAACCTCTGTGAACCTCTGTGAACCTCTGTGAACCTCCCCATCCTCCGTTCCTCCGTGTTCGTTCTCGTCGCCTTCATCCCCGCGTTGTTCACCTGTAGCGCCCATGCTATAATCGGAGATGGCGTGCCGCGCCGCATGCCGCCGCATCACCCGCCATCCACCATCCCACTCACCTATCCCGCGCGCCCGCCAGCGCGTTTCCACCCAGGAGGAGCCCGTGGTCGCACTCGGATACCTCTTCGCCGCCATCTTCTTCATCGGCGGCGTCGGCTTCGTCATCGTCGCCCTCACCGTCGCCGACCTCCTCAACGCCCTCCTGCTCAAGCGCCGCCCCGCCAAGGACAAGCTCACCACCTACGAGTCCGGTGAGACCCCCATCGGCTCCGCCTGGGTGCAATACCCCCTCGCCTTCTACATCTTCGCCCTGCTCTTCGTCGCCTTCGACGTGGATATCGTCTTCATCCTCGCCTGGGCCGTCATCTTCCAGCAGCTCAGCCTCTTCGGCTTCATCGAGATCGTCTTCTTCATCCTCACCCTCGCGCTCGGCCTCGTCTACGCCTGGCGGAAAGGAGTCATCCGGTGGATCTAGTCCCGCACATACAGGCCCCCACCGAGCCGCCCTCGCTGCTCGCCTACGACCCTGAGCATATCAACGCCCTGCTCAACCGCCTCACCCAGCTCGACACCACCCTCGGCCAGGAGGTGCCCAAGCGCCGCCTGCCCTGCGGCGTCGTCGGCATCGAGCTACCCGCCGAGCGCCTGCTCGAAATCGCGCGCATCCTGCGCGACGAGCTGGGCTTCGAGCTGCTCACCTGCGTCTCCGGCGTGGACATGGTCGCGCACGTCGAGTCCATCTACCACTTCCGCTCCCTCAGCCAGACCTGGCTGCTGCAAGTGCGCGTCAAGCTCCCCGCCGAATCCCCATCCGTGGACTCGCTCGTCAGTCTCTACCCCTCCGCCAACTGGCTGGAGCGCGAAACCTACGACATGTATGGCATCGTCTACCGCGGCCACCCCGACCTGCGCCGCATCCTGCTCGACGACGACTTCTTCGGCTTCCCCCTGCTCAAGAGCTTCCACCCCACCCCGCTCACCGTCCACGACCGCGCCACCACCCAGACCGACGCCATCCGCGCCGTCGCCGGCGAGCAGCAGCGCAACGTCGAGCGCATCGCCTCCAAGCATCTCGGCCAGGGCGACGAAGAGCGCCTGCACCCCGGCAAGCTCACCTTCGGCAGCGCCGCCGTCTACGTCAAGACCGGCCAGGGCGTCATCTCCGAAGGCGTCGGCGAGCATGGCTTCGCCACCGATCAGGACACCAAAGCCGGCCCCGCCAAGCCCCAGCGCGGCTAACGAACGCCGATAGCGCACAGAGAGGGATACCCGTCATGGCGACCGAATCCACCACCGCCCACCCCGATCTCGTCGGCGACTTCGGCGGCCTGCGCAGTGAGGAGATGATCCTCAACATGGGCCCGCAGCACCCCTCCACCCACGGCGTGCTGCGCCTCGTGCTCGTGCTGGACGGCGAGACGGTCATCTCCTGCACCCCCGTCATCGGCTACCTGCACCGCGGCATGGAGAAGATCTTCGAGAACCGACCCTACATGGCCGGCCCGCGCTACATTGACAACGCCGACTACCTCAGCCCCATGATCAACGAGTGCGCCTACGCCGGCGCCACCGAGGCTATCATGGGTGTCGAGCCGCCGCGCCGCGCCCAATACATCCGCCTGCTCGTCAGCGAGCTCGAGCGTATGGCGAGCCACCTCGTCGCCATCGGCACCTACGGGCTGGACCTGGGCGCCTTCACCCCCGTCCTCTGGTGCTTCCGCGACCGCGAGGGCATCCTCGACCTCTTCGAGTCCCTCAGCGGCCACCGCTTCACCCACAACTACATGCGTCCCGGCGGCGTCCTCTACGACTTCCCCAAGGGCTGGCTCCAGTCCTGCGAAGCCTGGCTCGACAACTTCGAGCGCCGCAGCCTGCCCGAGCTCGAAGAGCTGATCACCGGCAATGAGATCTTCGAGGCGCGCACCGAAGGCGTCGGCTACATAGACCCACAGCAGGCGCTCGCCTATGCCCTCACCGGCCCCGTCGCCCGCGCCTCCGGCATCCAGATCGACATGCGCGTCAACCGCCCCTACGGCGCCTACCGCGAGATTCCCGTCAACATCCAGACCCGCCAGGAAGGCGACTGCTTCGCCCGCTACCGCGTCCGCATGAACGAGATGTACGAGGCCGTCCGCCTCTGCCGTGTCGTGCTGGATAAGCTCCCCGGCGGTCCCATCTCCGTCCGCTCGCCCATCGCCCTGCGCCCGCCGCGCGGCGAAGCGTACTACTCCGTCGAGAGCGCGCGCGGCGAAGAGAGTATCTACATGATCAGCGACGGCTCGGAGTATCCCTACCGCGCCAAGATTCGCGCCCCCTCGTTCGTCAATCTGCAAATCCTGCCCGAGCTGCTGCGCGGCAACAAGATCGGCGACGTCATCGCCATCCTCGGCAGCATTGATATCGTCCTCGGCGACGTGGATCGCTGATCGCGCGGAAATAGAGCCGGAGGCCGCATGGACCCTGTCCTCTTCAACGTCATCCACGTCGTCGTCACCTTCCTCTTCGCCCTGCTCTTCCTCATGACGGCGGCGGCGCTGCTCTCCTACCTCGACCGCAAGGTCCAGGCGTACATGCAGGACCGCTACGGCCCCTATCACTACGGGCCGCAGGGCATCCTGCAAGCCTTCCTGGATGTCGGCAAGCTGCTGCTCAAAGAGGATGTCAAGGCCAGCGCCACCGACAATCTCGTCTTCCGCCTCGCCCCCGTCGTCTTCTTCGCCCCCGTGGTGACGGCCTTCGTCGTGCTGCCCTTCTCGCCGTACCTGACGGCGGGTGCGCTCGGCACCGGCCTCATCTTCTACGTCGCCCTCAGCTCGATTGACGTGATCGGCGTCTTCATGGCCGGCTGGGGCTCCAACAACAAATACGCTCTGATCGGCGGCCTGCGCTCCGCCGCGCAGATGATCTCGTACGAGCTGCCGCTGGTGCTCGCGCTCGTCGGCGTCGTGATGCTCACCAGCGTGCTGACGGCGGGCTGTACTGGCAACACTCCCGATCTCACCACCTGCGGCGTCGGCTCCATCTCCTTCAGCCAGATCGTCGCCGCCCAGATGCGCCCCGAATCTCCCTGGCTCTGGTTCTTCCTGCTCCAGCCGCTCGGCCTGCTCGTCTACTACATCTGCGGCCTCGCCGAGACCAACCGCTCCCCCTTCGATCTGCCCGAGGCCGAGTCCGAGCTGGTCGCCGGCTACCTCACCGAGTATTCCGGCCTGCGCTGGGCGATGTTCTTCCTCGGCGAGTACGGCAACATGGCGATCGTCTCCGCCGTCGCCACCGCGATCTTCCTGGGCGGCTGGTCCGGCCCCGGCGCCGCCATCGGCTTCTGGAACGGCCTGCTCGGCGGCTTCTGGGGCGGCCTCGTCTTCAACATCATCGCCGCCTTCTGGTTCATCGTGAAGATGTCGTTCTTCCTCTTCATCTTCCTCTGGGTGCGCGCCACGGTCCCACGCCTGCGCGCCGACCAGCTCATGCGTTTCGCCTGGCTCTTCCTCATCCCGCTCACGCTGGTCAACATCCTGCTCACCGGCGCCCTGCTGCTTCTCCCGCTCGACACCCCCATCCGCATCGCCATCGCCGCCGTCGTCAACTGGCTGCTGCTGATCGGCGTCGTCTTCAGCCTGCGCGGCATCACCGGCGTCAAGGCCACCGGCCGCCTGCCCCGCTGGCTGCGCACCCAGCGCCGCACGCCCCAGCCCGCGCCCCTGCCCGGCGTCTCCCCGGAGCGCGCCCCCGCCGGCGCTGGCGCCGGCAACCGCCGCTAGGGTGTCAAACGGTCCGAGGCCACACGCGACTTCGATGAAGTGTTCGCCAGGAGCGAACAGGTGCGCATAGTGGCGATGGATGGCATACTCATGCCGCACGCCGGCGCCCTG
>JAICVS010000029.1 GCA_025935195.1 Ktedonobacterales bacterium | reverse complement strand
GCCTCAACAAGATGATCTGTATGCTGTAGATACAGACACATTTCTGCCACTTGCCAGGAGGCACATGATGGCAACGTCAGATCACATCCACATGGCGCACGACTGCGGACGCACCCGCGTTCGCCATGTGGATGGAGTCCATGCGGCGATGGCAGCCGCCGCGATCTCCACCTTGCTAGCGATCTTATTAGCTGGGTGTGGACAAGCCGCGGGTGGTAAGTCTTTGGCCCCATCCGTGGTCCAAGTAGTCTTCACTTCCTCAATTGGCTACGATGCGGCCGTGCGTACGATCACGGACATGGGTATGCGTGTCGCATTGCCTTGCCGGAACACCGTCGCGCGCGCCGATGGCGCGACCGGAGAGTGGGTGCGATGGTCAGCGGTGGATCAACGACAGGACTATAGCGCGGAAGAGCCCCGCCTCTGGGTCGCGCCGACACCCCTTGCACCAACAGACTGGCTTGATCGCTTGCGCGGACAATCAGGAGTCCGCGATATCGTGACATCAGCAGGTGGCTCATGTCCTCAGCATCTAGCGGATGCCGCTCCAACACCCGCGATTCCTTACTACGTCGCGCCCAGTAAGATAGGCACCTTCGCTCGGATCAGCTTCCCATTGCCTCAGTCGAGCTACGAAACCATTGTGGCAGAGATCAGTGGCTTTGGCCTTCGCTTGGCAGATCCTTGTGTTGAGCAGACGCAAGCGAGCGGATCAAGAGCCACTTCGTCCCTCAGGGGACAAGAGTCCGTGTTTGCGGCACAACAGGCGTTGACCATAGCTCTTACTCAGGATTCATCTGACCTTTGGCAAGACCAGCTTCGCGCCGCTCTTGGCCGGGTACATATCGAATACCCGGCACGCGTCCAGTGCTGAGTCGAGCCGCGACACGCGATCATCTCGACACGTCTCATGCCTGCGCGTCATCCTCACCCAGCACGTCATTCAGCGCCGCCACCAACAGGTCCGCGTCCGCCGCCGTGAACGCCAGCGGCGGCTTGATCTTCAGCACGTTGTGGTCGGGGCCGTCCGTGCTGAGCAGCACGCCGCGCTCGCGCAAGCGGTTCGCCACGTATGCTGCCCGCGCGCCCGCCGGCTCCCGCGTCGCGCGGTCGCGCACCAGCTCCACGCCAATGAAGAGGCCCTGCCCGCGCACGTCGCCGATCAGTGGATGCCGCGCCATCAGCGCGCGCAGGCCGTCCAGCAGATGTGTGCCAGTGCGCAGCGCGTGCGCCTGTAAGCCCTCCTCCGCGATCACATCCAGCACCGCCATGCCGATCGCGCACGAGACCGGATTGCCGCCAAAGGTGTTGAAATACTCCATGCCGTTGTCGAAGCTGGCCGCGATCTCCGGCGTCGTCACCACCGCGCCCAGCGGATGCCCGTTGCCGATCGGCTTGCCCATCGTCACGATGTCCGGCACCACCCCCTGCGCCTCAAACGCCCAGAAGTGCGACCCCACGCGCCCGAAGCCGGTCTGCACCTCATCCGCGATGCAGACGCCGCCCGCCGCACGCACGGCCGTGTAGGCCGCCGCCAGATAGCCGTCCGGCGGCACGATCTGCCCGCCGCAGCCCAGCAGCGGCTCCGCGATGAACGCCGCCACGCCCCCACCGCTCTCGCCCTCCCGCCGCATGCCCTCCACCGCCTCCGCCACGTGCCGCGCGTAGCGCCCGCCCGCGTCCGCATCCCGGTAGAGACCACGATACACGTCCGGCAGCGGCACGGTGCGCACGAAATCGCCCGCGCCCGTCCCGCCTGGTCCCGCGTGCTTGTACGGGCTGATGTCCACCAGCGTCGTCGTGTTGCCGTGATAGGCCGCATCCACCACCACCGTCCCGCGCCGGCCGGTGTGCGCCCGCGCCAGCCGCAGCGCCAGTTCGTTGGCCTCGCTGCCGGAGCAGACGAAGTAGACCACGCGCAGCGGCTCCGGCAGCGTCGCCGCCAGTCGCGCGGCGTAGCGCGCCAGCAGCTCGTGCAAATAGCGCGTGTTGGTGTTCAGCACCGCCATCTGCCGCTGCCCCGCCCGCACCACGCGCGGATGGCTGTGCCCCACGTGCGGCACGTTGTTCACCGCGTCCAGATAGCGCCGCCCCTCCGCGTCGTAGAGGTGCTGCATGTAGCCGCGCACGATGTGCAGCGGCCGGCGGTACGACACGCTCAGATTTGGCCCGATATGCCGCTCCCGCGCCGCCAGGATCGCGTCCGCGTCCATCGCGCCCATGCGCTCGCGCGCCAGCTTCTCGTTGGGGATGCCGGCGATCAGGGTGGGATCGGGGCTGAGACTCAGCCACAGCGCCCGCTGGCTGGGACGCGCCACGCCGGGGAAATCGCCGCGCTTGCCCAGCAGATCGGTGACGATCTGGAAATGCGGGTGCGGCGGCCAACCGCCGTTCACGTCTGTGCCGCCGATGCGCGCGATCTCCGTCCCCCGCGCGACCGGCATCCCCGCGCGCAGCCCATCCAGCGAGTCGCGGCTGAGGTGGCCGTAGAGCGTGTAGAAGGTGAGCGCGCCGTCCGCGACGGTATGCTCCAGGATAATCGTCGGACCGTAGTCGCGCGGCGCGGCGTTGTCGGCAAAGCTATGCACTACCCCGTCCAGCGGCGCGTAGACCGGCGATCCCGGCTCCATGAAGATGTCCAGCCCGACGTGCAGCGCGCGCCACTCCGGCCCGTCGTTGCCCTCCACACGATAGGCGTCCGTCGTGTAGATCGGCCGCGCCTCGTCGTAGCGCCCGATGCCCACCCGCGCGCCGGCCGCGCGCAGTTGCTCCCACAGTGTGCGCGTGAACGGCTCTGTCTCGGCGAAGTCCGGCACGTTGCCCAGGTCCGCGCTGCCGATGCTCAGATCGAAGACCACCAGCGGCTCTGTTCCCAGGTCCGGCGCGACGAGCCGCCCGATCGCACCGCGATGCGCGTGCAGCCATGCCGCCACCGCCGGCGCGCTCGGCACGGCCGGCAGCCCGCACGCCGCGCGCAGCGTGTAGTGCGCCAGCCGTGGATGCGCGTCCGCCAGCCGTTCCAACAGCGCCCAGGCCGGCGTGTCGCTCACCTGCAAGTAGGCGTTCGCCGGGTCCACCGCGCGCTGGTAGGCCGAGTTCACCACGCTGACACACAGCCGCGCCAGGATGAGCGGATAGAGCGCCGCCAGCTCGTCGTCGGTGAGCGGCAGCGCGGCGTGGTAGCCGGCGACGACGTGCGCGGCGGCGGCCAGCGGATCGACCTTGCCCAGCATAGCGTAGGCGCAGCCGATGGCAAGCTCAGCGACGGTCGTCGTGCGCAGCATGTCGCCGAAGTCAATCACGCCGATGACGCGCCACTCGCCCGTCGCCTCATCCCGGCCGACGATCACATTGTAGTCGTTGGCGTCGTGATAGATCACGCTCTGGCGCAGCCCCGCCAACCGCGGCAGCGCCTCCGTCTCGAAAAGCGCCAGGAATCGTTCGACCAGCGCCCGCCGCCCCGCATCCGTGATATAGCCCAGGTACTCGCGAATCCATCCTGCCCGCGCCAGATCCCACTTCAGCGCGCGCTCGGCCGCCGGATGCGTGAAGTCCAGCAGGGCGCGGTCCAGCGTCCCCAGTGTATCGCCCAGGCTGCGCAACAGCTCCGGCGTATGCGGGCGCGTCTCGGCCAGCAACTTGCCCGGCACGTAGCTGAGCAGACGTGCGTAGTGCCCCGTCCCGTCCCCGCCTGTCACCGTGGCGATGCGCTCGCCATCCACCGCCGGCCGCACGCGCGGCAGCGCCAGCTCCGGTGCCCGGCGCGCGAGCCGCTCCAGCGCCGCCGCCTGCATCTCCAGCACGGCGCGCTCCTCCCCCGCGTGCGCGAGCTTCAGCACCAGTCGCTCGCCATCATCGCCGCCTTCCGTCCGCAGCAAGAAGTTCGCGTCATGCTCGCCCGGCAGCGCCTCCACCGCCCCGGCACGCACGCCGAAGACCACTGCCGCGATGCGCCGCGCCTCCTCCACCGTGAAGACTGGCGCCTCATGCTTGATCGCCACCATCGCGCTCGCCCCCTGGGAAACGTTCCGTGGTAATTCTCGCCTCTCTGGCCTCCGCGTCCTCTGAGGTTCAATCTCCCTTACGCCAGCAGCGGCAGCACCGCCGTCTGCGCCGGCACGCCCGTCACCTCGATGCCGCCGGGCAGCAGCACCACATCCACCTCGGTGCGCACGCCGATGCCCTCATTGGGCAGGTAGATGCCCGGCTCCATGCTCGTGACGGTGTGCGCCAGCAGCGGGCGCGTGTCGTGCGTCTCCAGATTATCGAGGTGCGCGCCGTTGCCGTGAACGCGCGTGCCGATGTTGTGCCCGGTGCGATGCACGAACGCCTCGCCGTACCCGGCATCGGCCACCACCGCGCGCACCGCGTCATCCACCTCGTAGCCCTCCAACCGTTGCCCTGCCTCGAAGCGTTCGCGCAGCAGCGCGATGCCCGTCTCGCGCGCCCGCGCGATCACCTCGAACAGCGCCGCCACCCGCTCCGGCACGCGCTCACCCAGGTACGCCATCCACGTATAGTCGGCGAAGATGTTGCCCTCACCCGCCAGTGGCGCGCTGAAGTCCAGCAGCAGCAGATCGCCGCGCTTCACCGGCACGTGCCGCTCCGCCGTCGGCGAGTAGTGCGGATTCGCCGCGTTGCCGTTCACCGCCACCAGCGGCCGGTCATCCGCCGGCACCTCCAGCCCCTCGGCGCGCATCAGCCGCGCGAACTCCGTTTGCACCACATGCTCGTCCAGCTCCGCGTCCGCCAGCAGCCGCTCGCGCAGCCAGGCGTAGAGGCCGTCCTTCGCGCGCAGCAGCGCCCGTCCCGCCGCCCGGTGCGACGCGATCTGCTCCGGTGTCAGCACCGCCTCGAAGCGCTGCGCGAAATCCGCCGACGAGACCACCTCCGGGCCGAGCGCCTCGATCAGCTCGACCGTCCCCGCGTCCACCCACGAGACGTACGGGATCGCGTTCTCCGGCACATACTCCATCGCTACGCGCCGCGTCCCGCCCACCAGCTCGCCGAGAATCTGGCGCATCTCCTGCCAGGTGCGGAACACGCGCCGGCTCCCCGGCAAGCTGGATAGCACGTGCGACTCGACCGCACTCACCAGCGCCACCGGCTCGCCCTCAGCCGGCAGCCAGTAGAACCAGCGGCGCGAGAAGAACGCCGACGGCGGCAGCCCCAGAACGCGATGCGCCGTCGGATTCGAGCGGCGGAAGTCATAGAACAACCAGCCATCCACTCCCGCCGCGCGCACCGCCGCGCGTAGCCCATCGAGATCCATGCCGCCTTCCTCCCGCTCATAAACGTCACATCACATCACGTCGCGCCGCACCGCCAACTCCGCCCATGATACCAGAGATCACGGAACCTCGGCCCGCTCGCCCGAATTCTTCATGGATATATTATCTCTCGCCTAGCGGCATGCTCTGGCTCCCCTCTCCGCGCACGGAGAGGGGCCGGGGGTAAGGACTCCTTGAAATCCCCCACGCTTTGTGATAAATTAGTTCTATATCCATGGCGCCACTCCGCGCCGCCAGCACCTTGAACAACCGCATACCGCGCTACACCCCGCACCAGCGCCCGCGTACAGCCGCCGGCATGGTGGCACGGATATGGCCGCACTCCCTCACATCCTTGCCGTTGTTGCCGCCGACCTTGCCCTCCGTTGCCGTTTCTTGCCGCGATCGTGCCACTTTTGCCGCCCATAACGCCAAATGTCACGTTGCCGCGAGGCGCAAAGTGCCTTAAATTCGGCGTTTGAGGGGAGAGCGATCCCGATGACACAACGAAAAGCGGCAAAAACGGCAATGTTGACCATCCCAGTCAACTTTGCCGGCCTTCATCTCTCTCCAGTCCACGACGGCGGACTTCGCGGCGGCACGCCCCCAGGCGCGCATTCATTCGCCGGTCTGCCGGCGGGACGAGGTCCGCTGTCTGGGCGCCAGTGGCCCGCGATTGCCCCATGCTGTAAAATCCGAACACCCGCTGCCGTCATACCCGGCATACGGCACCCAACCAGCGTTTCAGGGCACAGAAGGGATGGTCGCCGCGGGCCGGGCCATCGTGGTACAACCTCAGGTACCAGACCTACGGCCACCACGTATACATGAGACGGGCATACATTGGCATGGCGGACGCGGAATTCCGTCCCACGGCCGGCCTATCGGCGTTCCACTATAGAGAGGTATACCGACCGATTACTGTACTGCTGGCTTCCGCCGGCACCGCCTTATGCGCCCAGTGCCACGTCGCGCGCTTCCCGGTCCACGAGAGCGTCGCCTATTTCGTCCGGCCGCTTGTAGAGTTTCAGAAAGGAGCGCGGCTCGCTCGCCCCGGTGCCCGTCGGTCATGCCGGCCAGCGCATCGCGGCGGACCCGGCGGCCGCACACGTGCGTGAAATTGGAAGACCGCCCTACACTGACCGTCGACGAGATCGGCTCCGGCAGCCGGCGCGTCATCGAGAACGTCGAGCGCGTGATCGTCGGGAAACACGATGCCGTGCGCCTGACCCTCATTGCCGTGCTCTGTAGCGGCCACGTCCTCATCGAGGACGTGCCGGGCGTGGGCAAGACCGTCCTGGCGAAGTCCATCGCCCGCTCCATCGGCTGCACCTTCAAGCGCATCCAGTTCACGCCCGACCTCCTGCCCAGCGACGTCACCGGCGTCTCCATGTTCAACCAGCGCAGCGGCGAGTTCGAGTTCCGCGCCGGCCCCATCATGAGCCAGTTCGTCCTGGCCGACGAAGTCAACCGCGCCACCCCCAAAACCCAGTCCGCCCTGCTCGAAGCGATGGAGGAGAGCCAGATCACGGTGGATGGCGTCACCCACATCCTCCCCAGCCCTTTCATCGTGCTGGCGACGCAGAACCCCATCGAATACGAAGGCACCTTCCCCCTGCCCGAAGCCCAGCTCGACCGCTTCCTGCTCAACATCAGCATGGGCTACCCCTCCCCCGCCGACGAAGTCGTGATCCTCGACCGCCAGCAGCGCTCCCACCCCATTGACGCCCTCGATCAGATTCTCAGCGACGACGAGCTGCAAGAGATGCAGCGCCAGGTGCGCGAGGTGCGCATCGAGCGCGAGATCCGCGAATACATCGTCGCCATCGTCGCCGCCACCCGCGGCCACCAGAGCGTCTACCTCGGCGCTAGCCCGCGCGGCTCGCTCGCCCTCTTCCACGCCTCCCAGGCGCTCGCCGCGCTCAGCGGCCGCGATTTCGTCAAGGCCGACGACGTGAAGGCGCTCGTCAAGCCCGCCCTCAGCCACCGCATCATCGTCGCCCCGGCCGCGCGCGTGCGTGGCGCCACGCCGGCCGCCATCCTCGAAGAAGTGCTCGGCATGGTGCCCGTGCCCGGCAGCCCCGGCACGTACGGTGGAAGGCGATAGCCCATGCGTCCCTGGCAACTGGCGGGTTTGCTCGCCATCCTCTGGGTGCTCGCCATCAGCATCGGTTGGCAGCCCTTCTGGGTGCTCTCCTGGTCACTCAGCGCGGCGCTCGCCCTCTCGCTGCTCTGGCTCGGCCTCAGCACCCGCGGCCTCACCTTCAAGCGTAGCGCCCTTGGCGGCCGCGCCCAGGTCGGTGAGCGCGTCGAAGAGCGCCTCGCCCTGGAGAACCATTCCTGGGTGCCCAAGCTCTGGGTGCAGGTCTCCGACGGCTCCACGCTGCCCGGCCACCACGCCGGCTACGTCTCCAGCGTCGGCCCCCACCAGCGCATCGCCTGGCGCGCGCGCACCATCTGCCGCCGCCGCGGCCGCTACACGCTCGGCCCTGTCACCGCCGCCACCGGCGACCCGCTCGGCCTCTTCCGCCGCGAGCTGGCGCTGGCCCCCGAGCACGAGCTGCTCGTGCTGCCGCCCGTCCTACCGCTCGCCACTTTCGACCTCTACCCCGGCGCCATGCCCGGCCGCGGCCGCGGCTCGCAGCGCTCGCTCCAGACCACCACCAACGTCGTCACCGTGCGCAACTACGTCCCCGGCGATGCGCTCACCCGCATCCACTGGCCCACCACCGCCCGCCTCGGCCAGTTCATGGTCAAAGAGTTCGACCTCGACCCCACCATTGACGTTGCCATCCTGCTCGACCTCGACCGTGACGCCCAGGTCGGCGAGGGCGACAGCTCCACCGAAGAATACGGCGTCACCGTCGCCGCTAGCATCGCGGCGTATCTGCTGCGCCAGCAGGAGCTTGCCATCGGCATCACCGTCAGCGGCGCCGGCGACGGTGCGACCCTGCCCTTCGACCGCGGCGAGCGCCAACTCGACCGCCTGCTCGAAGTGCTCGCCGTCGCCCACCCGCGCCATCCCATCCCGCTCGGCCAGGCCCTCGCCCTCGAAGGCGCGCGCCTCGCCCGCAACACCGTGCTGGTCGTCATCACCCCCTCCACCGATCTGGATTGGCCCGAAGGGTTGCACCATCTGCAGCGGCGCGGCGTGCGCCCGCTCGCCATCCTGCTCGACCCACACTCCTTCGACGAGCGCACCGGCGGCAACTCCCGCGTCCAGGACGCGCTGACCGCCACCGGCGTCCCCTACATTCCCATTCAACGCGGCGACCCCTTAGTGCATGTGCTGGAACAGGGACCGCGCTAGCGCGATCCCTCCGGGGCACGGAGCGAGTATCTCATGCAGACCACCGCCACCAAACCGAGTTTCCTGCTCCGCCGGCTCCTGCCAGAGTCTGACGGCGCTCCCTGGCTGCGCGTCGTCCCCGAAGACGGCTGGCTGACACTGCTCCTGCTCACCACCGTCGTCTACACCACCATCGCCAGCATCCAGGGCGCCGGCTGGGCCCCCGGCACCGACATCCTCACGCCCATGACCTTCGCCGGCCTCATCCTCGGCTACCTCGCCGTCCAACAGGGCCGCTTGCCCCGCTCCCTCATCCACATCCTCGCCATCGCGCTGGGCATCGCGTTCGCCTTCAAAGAGACCGCGGACGCCACCCTCGGCGGCAACTGGCGCAGCCTGCTCGACCACACGCGCATCTGGTTCAAGCAGACCATCATAGACCAGCAGAGCAGCAGCGACAATCAGGTCTTCCTGCTCTTCCTCGCCATCCTCAGCCTCCTGCTCGCCTACATCAGCGTCTGGCTCGTCGTCCACACACGCCGCCCCTGGCTGGCCGCCCTCGCCAACGGCGTTGTCCTGCTGATCAACCTCAACTGGGCCAGCAGCGACAAGACGGTACTGTTCACTGTCATCTTCCTGCTCGCCACTCTGCTGCTGCTCGTCCGCTTCACGCTGGCGGAGAACATGCGCCAGTGGCGTGCGCGCGGCCTACGCTTCTCCCCCGACCTCGGCTGGGACTTCATGCAGGCTGGCGCCATCTTCGCTGTCATCGTGCTGCTGCTTGGCTTCATGCTTCCCGCCTCCCAGGCCAACCAGGCCATTCTCGACGCCTGGAACTCGCCGACCAATCCCTGGAACGGCGCGCAGGACGCCTTCGGCAAGCTCTTCGCCGGCATCAGCGGCACTGGTGTCGGCAATGGGCCGGGCGGCCAGGGCTTCTTCGGCTCTGACCTCAAGCTCAGAGGCACCGTCAACCTGCCCACCAACATCATCCTGCGCTACAAGCTCCCCGGCACCGGCGACGACCCCTCGCAATATCTGATCACCGAGACCTTCGACGCCTACAACGGCAACAACACCTGGACATCCACGCCCACCCAGACCGTCTCATTCCAGCCGAGCGAGTCGCTTCCCGCGTCGAACGCCGCCGTCCCCCTCAAGTCCAACACCTACCAGATCATCTACTCGGTCATCCCATCCGGCACGCACGTCTTCGCGCCCGGCACCGAGGCCCAGTCCTTCGACATCCCCACCCAGACCTTCATCAGCTCCGCCAGCCAGACCCCCGTGCAATGGCTCGCCACCTCCCCGCTCTCCACCGGCAAGCCCTACACCAGCACCGCCTACATCTCCACCGCCACCGCGGACCAACTGCGCAAGGTTCCCTATCCGGCCAACGTCGCCCCCGCCGATCAGGCGACCGCCTATCAACCCGGCCTGCTCGCTGAATACCTCTTCAGCACGCGCCCCTCCACCATCCCCGCCGACGTGCGTCAGCAGGCGCACGACGCCACGCGCGGCACCACCAATATGTACGACGCCGCCACCTCCATCGAATCGTACCTGCGCACCTTCACCTACAGCCTCACCAACCCCGATCCGCCCGCCGATCAGGACGCCATCTCCTGGTTCTTGCAGGAGAAGCGCGGCTTCTGCACCTTCTTCGCCTCGGCGATGGCGATCATGGGCCGCTCCCTGGGCATGCCCACGCGCATCGCCCTTGGCTTCTCCCACGGCCAGTTCGACCCCGCCACCAATTCCTGGGTCGTGCGCGGCACCCAGGCCCACGTCTGGACGCAGATCTACTTCGCCGGCTACGGCTGGATTGACTTCGAGCCAACCTCCTCCTTCGACGTGTTCGGGCGCGCCGTCGCCGCGCCCGGCGGCACCACGACCACTCCTTCCGTCACCCCCAGCGCCAGCGGCACGGCCGGCCCCAAGGACTCGCCCGACGATAACAGCAAGCGCATCGGGCCGCAGACCGGCGGCGGCGGGTCCAATCCCGCCTCCACCGCTCTGGTTGATACCGGCCTCGCCCTGAGTCTGCTCATCGTACTGGCCCTGCTCTGCGCCGCCCTCTTCACGCTGTGGTGGCGCCTGCTCTATCGCGGCTTTACCCCCGTCGGCGCCGCCTTCGCCCGCGTCTCGCGCCTGGGCGCGTGGGCTGGCGCCCCGCCCGCCCGCGCCGACACACCCGATGAGTACGCCGAGAAGTTAAGCAACGTGATTCCCGGCCAAGAGCCATCTCTCAGACGGCTCAGCGACCTCTACGCCCGCGAGCGCTGGGGCGGCGGCCTGCGCGGCGAGTCCGCCGAGGAGCTGCCTCGCGTCTACGAGCAGGTACGTCGCTCGATCACTCCGGTGATCATCCAGCGCGCGCGCCACCTACCCCTCGCTGTGCTGCGCTTCGGCCGGCACGCGCTCCGCCGCTCGCGTGCGCGCCGCCGTGGGCGCCGGCAGCCTTGATCTGCTATACTGAGGGCGCGTCGCGCGCGACGCGCCCTCTGCTTGCCATCTCCCCTGTATCAGCTACGCCAGCTCGCTTCGTGTCGAGGAATTATGGGGCCGGAAACACTCGTATGCGCCCGTTGTGGCTGGCGGAACGAAGCCACCGCCCGCATGTGCGGCGGCTGCGGCCGGCCATTGCGCGCGCTCGACCCGGCCGCCACCACCGCCGTCCACCCCATCTCCCCAGACGCCGCGTTTCCCTCTGCCCCAACGTCGTACGCCACCGGCACGCGGACCGTCTACGCGCCCACCGAGCGGCCACCCTACGCGCCGCCGTCCACGCTCACGCCCTCGCGCTGGCCCGACGCCGGCGGCTCAACAACGCCCCGGCCGGCTTCGCCATCGCCGCGTCGCCCGCGTGGCTGGGCGCGCGGGCTGATCGTCTTCCTCGTCGTCCTCCTCGTCCTTACTGGGGGATTGCTGGGCGCCTGGGCGCTCGTCATCCGCCCCGCCGTACACAATGCCGTGGACTCGTCGCTGCGCGCCGCGCTCGACAACGCCGTACAGACCGCGACCGCGAACATCACCATCGTTCCCAACGGCCAATACACCCTCCCCGCCGCCGCGTTCGACGCCGAGATGCGGCGCCAGCTCCCCAAAGACAGCCACATCAGCGACGCCCACCTCGATTTCACACGTGATGGCGTGCGCGTGACCTATCGCTTCTTCGGCCGCCCCGGCAGCATCACCACTCACCTTGCCGCCAGCGATGGGCATATCATCGCCCGCGGCACCACCGTTACCGATATGCTCAGCCTGGTCGAATCCGGCGACGAGATGGAGGCCACCCTCAACGAGGCGCTCGCCCGCCTTCCCTCGCGCTACCGCGTTACCGGCATCCGCGCTGCCAACCACGCGCTCATCGTCAGCATCGGCGGCTAGCCGTTCCCCGCATCATCGCCGCCACGAGCGCCATGTCGCCATGAGGAAGTGAGGTGATACCAGGTTGGGCCGGATGCCTGGGCTCTTCCAGGGACTTCAGTCCCCGTCCGCGTGCGCCGGCACTTCAGTGCCGCGAGCGCGCATAGCACCACACTCCGCGCCAACCCAGGATGATCCGGTGCGCCGGCATCGCCTCATCATCCTCCGTCATGCGCTCCCACTTCTCGTGCTCGCTACTACGCTCGTCACCAACGCCTGCGCCGCATCCGCGACTCCCGCGCCCAACTCCACCACCTCCGCCGCCCGCGCCACCGTGACCACGCTCCCCGCATCCACATCCGACACTACACCCACCCTCTCCGCCGCACCGACTCGCTACACCGTGCGCGTCCTCTTCCACGGCGCGGCCCATCCCGACGACCTCGCCTTCGACAACCAGGGCCGGCTGCTCTTCAGCGACGTAGACGGCGGCACCGTCAACCGCGTGGACGCGAACGGTCGCCTCACCGTGCTGCTGCGCGGCATCCCCGGCCCTGAGGGTATCGTCGTCCTCCCCGACGGCACGCTGTTCATCGCCGAGCAGCAAACCAACCGCATCCTGCGCCTCGACCCCGGCTCCGCCGCCCCTGTTCCCATCCATACCTTGCCCTGCCCACGCACCGGCGCGACCTGCACCGCGCTCGGCGTGGACAACATCGCGCTCGATCCCACCAACCGCACGCTCATCATCCCGGATAGTCCCACCGGCGAGGTTTATCGCATGTCCCTCGACGGTCGCGCGTTCACGCGGCTGGCCGCGGGCATCACACGCCCTGTCGGCGCGGTCGTGGACTCCGGCGGCGCTCTCTATGTTCCCGACGAGTTTGGCAGCGCCCTCTGGCGCATCGCCCCAGACGGCTCCACTAAGACCCGCATCGGCGGCTTCGGCGCGCCCGACGACGTCGCCCGCGATCCCCAGGGCAATCTGCTCGTCATTGACCTCGCCGGCGGTGTCCACGCCCTCATCCGCCTCGATCCACGCACCGCCGCCCGCCGCACCCTCTCCACCGACTTCACCGAGCCGCAGGGCCTCGCCGTGGACGCGCACGGCGACATCTACGTCGCCGACGAGACCGCCGGCCGCATCGTCGAGCTGATCCCCACTTGAACCTATGAGTGAACCTAATTGGCGTCCTCGATCAGTCTGGCAATCCTCATTCGTTACAGAGAATGTGTTCTCCATCAGGCCGAATTAGGATGCACGCCATCCAAAACTAGAAGGAACCACCTATGAGCAAAGTCGAGATTCGCGGCGAGCAATACGCTGCCGGTGACCTGTTCAGCGATAAGTTCTTCTTCTCCGTTCCGCCCTACCAGCGTTCGTACGCCTGGACGACCGAGCATGCCGGCGAGCTCCTCGAAGATCTCCTGGGTTATCTTGGTGATGGCGGCGACCCGGTGGATGAGCTGAACCCGTATTTTCTCGGCAGCATCGTCCTCATCAAAAGCGACCGCCCCGAGGCGCAGATCGTGGACGGGCAGCAACGCCTCATCTCGCTCACCATCCTCCTCGCCGCGCTCCGCTCTCTCATCCCCGAGCATCTTCGTGGTGGCATCACCAGGCGGTTGTATGAGCCGGCCGATCCCCTCAGCAACATCCCCGCGCGCTTCCGCCTGCGTCCCAAGGAGCGCGACGGCGCCTTCTTCCAGGAATACATCCAAGCCGAGGGCGGCATCGCCAAGCTCCACGCCCATATCCACGCCGACCTCACCGACAGCCAGCGCAACATGCGTGAGAATGCGCTTCACTATGCTGAGGCGCTCTCGCGATTACCAGAGGTCCGGCGCATCCGCCTCGCGCAGTTCATCCTCCAGCGCACGCTTCTCGTCGTCGTCTCCACTCCCGACCTCGATTCCGCCTACCGCATCTTCTCCGTTCTGAACGACCGCGGCCTTGATCTCACCTCGGCCGATATTCTCAAGGCTGAGATCATCGGCCAGATTCCGGAGATCGCCCAAGCGGAGTACACGACCAAGTGGGATGAGACGGAAGAATCGCTCGGCCGCGAGGGCTTCGAAGATCTGATTCGGCACATCCAGGCCATTTACCGTAAATACAGTCTCCACGGGATGAGTGTTTTGGATGGTTTCCGGGCGCACGTGATGACGGCTGTCACCGATCCGCATCAGCTCATTGATGATGTCCTCGTGCCGTACGGAAGCTCCTACTATGTCATCAATAGTGCCAGCTATCACAACCTTCTGTCCGCTGAGCGCATCAACGGACTGTTTCGTTGGCTCAATCGCCTCGACAACTCGGACTGGGTGCCCCCGGCGATGGTATATCTGTCGCAACACCATGATAACCCCGATCGCCTGGCACGCTTCTTGGGCGAGTTAGAGCGGCTGGCCGCCTCCATGATGATCCGCCGGCAATATGCCCACCGGCGCATCCCACGCTACGCCGCACTCCTGCGCGCTATCGGGCGTGGCGATAACCTCTCGCAACCCGGCTCACCCATCCAGCTCACTGCCGAGGAACGCGAGGCCACCATCGCCACGCTCGCGGGCGACCTCTATCTCATGCCGCCGCGCCCGCGCAACTATGTGCTCCTCCGGCTGGATAGTAGCCTAGCTGGCACTCCTGATGCTGTCTATTCCTACAGTGCGCTCACCGTCGAACACGTTCTGCCCCGCAACCCATCCGATCAGAGCGAGTGGGTTCGCTGGTTCCCTACCGTCGAGGAGCGGGCTGCCCACGTCCATCGCCTGGGCAATCTGATGTTGCTTTCGCGCACCAAGAATGCTCAGGCGTCCAACTACACCTTCGCTAAGAAGAAGGACGTGTATTTTACCGGACGCACCGGCGTCTCTCCTTTTGCCCTCACCACCCAGGTGTTGCGAGAGTCTGAGTGGACGCCCCAAGTCGTCGAGCGTCGCCAGCGCGAGCTGCTCGCCCATCTGGCTCAACTCTGGCGCCTGTAGGCCGGACTCGGCGCGCAAGCAACAGCCCCCTCTCCCTGTGGGGAGAAGGGGCCGTGGAGTCAGGACTCCCACTCTGCATCAGCCAACGTCAATGCGCGTCGCGGTGATGCTGCCGTCGCTGTTATGCGTCCCATCCACGTGAATCTGCGCGCCCGCCGTGACGGCGCTCGCCGTCGCGGACTGGCCGCCCCTCGTGTATTGGGTGCTCGCTGTCGTGTGAATCGTGACGGTGCTGCCGTCCGCCGCCTTGGCGGCGATTGTCTGCCCGCTCACGCTCGACACCGTCAGCGTGCCGCATTGCCCCGCCTGGCCCGCTCTCCCTTGCGTTCCCGGCCCGGCGGCCAGCGTTTGGCCGAACGCCGTGCCGCCGCCGGAGAGGCTCGCCGCCTGCGCGGTGCTGAGCAACGACGATCCCACCGCCGCGCCCACCCCCAGGGCGAGCGCGAAGGCGAGGGCCAGCGCGCCGATCACCAGCCACCTGCTCCCGCGGCGGCGTGGCGCCGCTGGCTGTGGCGGTGGCGCCTGCCACCACGCCGGTACGACATCCCCGTAGTTCTCTCCATACTCTCGCACGAATCTGCCTCCTCACTGCGATTGTGCCGCCGGGGCGCACCCATAGCGCCGTGCGCGGCAGGGAACCGACGGCGGGAGGGGAGAATGGGGATGCATGGATCGAGCGCCGCCCATTCAGCCGCCGTCGCTCCACAGCATAGGGAGTCGGCATGGGAGGCCCATTGAAGGTCTATGTGAGAGATCACAGAATTCGAGTCGAGCGTGCTGGTTCGCTGCCGCGCGCTACTCGCCGGTGACAACGGCCCCTGTCACGGCGGCCAGCCCCTTGACCCCCTGCGCGATGCTCTCGGGCAGGCGGGCGTCGGCGGCCTGGCGCGCGACACGGATGGCGTTCTTGATCGCCTTCGCCTTCGAGCGTCCATGCGAGATGATCGAGACACCGTTGACGCCCAGCACCGGCACGCCGCCGTATTCCTCATAGTCGAGCTGCTTGCGCACGCGGTCGAACGCGGGCTTGGCGAGCGCGGCGCCAGCGTAGGTGATGGGGCCGGCCTTCAGCTCTTTCTTGATCGTATCCAGCAGCATCCTGGCGAGGCCCTCGCTCAGCTTGAGGATGACGTTGCCCACGAAGCCGTCGCAGACCACTACATCCACCGTCCCGGCGTTAATGTCGCGTCCCTCGACGTTGCCGATGAAGTTGAGGCCGGCGGAGGGCGCTGCGGCCTTGATGAGCTGGTGCGCCGCCTGTGTGAGCTGGTCGCCTTTCGTCTCTTCCTCGCCGTTCGAGAGCAGGCCCACCCGCGGATTCGCCACGCCGAAGACGCTGCGCATGTAGGCCGCACCCATCACGGCGAACTGGAGCAGATAGGGCGGCTTGCAATCCGTGTTGGCGCCCATATCCAGTACCAGCGTCCGCCCGCCGCCGGCCGCCGGCACCACCCCCGCGAACGCGGGCCGGTCCACGCCGCGGATGCGGCGCAGCGTGAAGATCGCGGCGGCGAGCACGGCGCCGCTGTTGCCAGCGGAGACCGCCGCGACCGCCTGGCCGTCGCGCACCAGCTCGTGGCAGAGCGTGATGCTGTTGCGGCGCTTGGCGCGCACCGCCTCGGCGGGGTGCTCGTCCATGCCGATCACCTCATCGGTATGGACGATCTCCAGATCCAGCCCGGCCGTGTCGTGCCTGGCAAGCTCGGCGCGGATGGCCTCCTCCGGGCCGACGAGCAGCACGCCGGCGCCCTGTTCTCGCGCCGCTTGCACCGCCCCGGCCACGACTTCACCGGGCGCGTAGTCGCCGCCCATGGCGTCGAGGGCGATGCGCGTCTTGCCAGTCTCGCCTGCCATCTCGTCCTCCCCCGCGCTGCCGATCATGCCGCTCGCGCGGCCGAGGATATGCGCCATCTCACGCCGCGCGGCGGCCTACTCAATCGTCTGTTTGATGAGCTGGAGCAACTGATTGAGGTCGAACGGCTTGCGCACAATGTGCCGCACGCCAAGCTGGCGCAGCGTTGGCTCGTCGCGCTGGACATCCGCCTTAGCCGTGACGACGATCACGGGGATACCCGCGGTGTCGGGCGCGAGCTGCATCAAGCGCAGCTCATCCTCACCCGCGAGGTAGGGCATCATCAGGTCCAGCAGGATGAGGTCGGGCCGCTGCTCGCGGACGGCATCATAGAAGCGCAGGCTTTGCACGTTTTTGGCGACGTCATAGCCCTCTTCTTTGAGCGACTGTTCCAGCAGATCGGCAATCGCCGCGTCGTCGTCGGCCACCAGGATCTTCTTTGCCACGCGGATACCCATCCTTTACGAGCGGCACGAAAACAGGCGTGTCCAGCCCGCATTCCGCCGAGTCTCCCTGCCAGCCTCTCCCCAATGATGCGCTCGTGCTATGCGGCTCGTCGCCGTCCGCGGCGTCACTCGCGGCCCGCACGGTGAACCGGCCCACCTCCGCGCGTCTGCGGGCATTGTACCGCGCGCGCGTGCGCGCCAGCAATTCCACGCCATTTGGGGCCGTCCCATATGACATCCCCCCAGAGCGGGAGAGACGATGGGAGGTGACGAACCGCTGGGCGGCGGAGTGGGGCAGACGAGAGCGGGGACAGGCAATTGGAAACGCCGGTAAGCATCCACATGAGTCGTTTGCGCCAGGACGACGATTGGCATGCCTCCCGCGCGGCGGCAGGATGTCATGCTAACAGCCTATGACGCCCAACTCGTCCCGGCCCCCCGGTCACGGACACCGACGACCAGCCCGTGCTGCGCGACTGGGGCTTGGACCGGGGGGACGACGACGAGGCGTGCCGGGAGACCGCCGCGGCCCACGGCTCTGGCTATCGGCCGCCCATCCCGCCCAAAGCGCACGCCGCGCCGCGCCACCCCACCCCGCCATCCGCCCGCCCCGCGGCGGGGTGGTCGCGGTCGGGCACACCTGGTTCAATCGCTTCCGACGCTTGCTGATCCGCTGGGAACGGCAGGCGACCAAGTACCTGGCTTTCGTCCAGGTGGCGGCCCGCCTGATCATCTATCGCAAACTGCCGCCTGCCGCCTGCCGCCTCACTTTCTGGATAGGCTGTAAGCGTGCGCACCCACATCTGCTCGACCTGCGGGCTGGTGCTGGACCGCGATAAGAACGCGGCCAGAAACATCCAATGGGCCGGGCAGGCCCGTCGTGGAGCGGTGAGACTACCCGCCGTGCTGAAGCGAGAAGCCCCTTCCCGTTCGGGATGGGGAGCATGTCACTACCATGAGGATGCCTCCCGCGACCAGGGCAAGCGGCCGCGCGTTCTTATTACAGCGGCGACGCTGGCTACAGCGGGGGTCCGGCGGCAAGGGGCTAGCACGGCGCTGTGTATGCGACCGCTCCATGCCGCTCCATGCCGCTCCATGCCGCTCCATGCCGCTCCATGCCGCTCCATGCCGCGGATGCGACAGAAGTCCTAGACCGTATCTCGCCGGGCGCCGGCTATTCGTTTTGGGAGACAGCGAGAGAAACAGCGCGACTGCCGCAAGCGGCGTGGCCGCGAGTGGATGACGGGAAGAAGAGGAGGAGGAAGGCCATGGCGCAATTGCCCACGAATCTGCACATCACGTATCAGCTCCAGTTCCGCAAGTGCGGCAAGGCGAGCTGCGGCACCTGCAAGCGCGGGCCGGGGCACGGCCCCTACTGGTACGCATACTGGCGCGAGGGCGCGAAGCTGCGCTCAGGCTACGTTGGCAAGAACCAGCCGGCAGGCGTTCCCGCGAGCATCGTGGCGCGGGCTGAGGCGCGGCTGGCGTTGGTCAAGGTCGGCGCCTGATCCAGCGCGCACTACGCGACAGGGGCATCCGCCCATTCGCGGATGCCCCTGTATCTTTGTAGGTGTCCGGCGCCAGCGCTTCCGGCGGTGGCCGCCCATCGGCTAGGCCGAGAATTCGTCCAACATGCCCTGCTCGACGAGCCAGCGGGTGAAGCGCAGCCGGCGCAGTGTGGCCTCGGCCTCACGCGCCTCCTTCGAGGTGGCGATGCGCGCCGAGGCATGTACCAGCCGGATCGCCTCATCCGTCGTGAAGCCGCGCTGCTCCAGCTCGCCCAGCACGTCCGCGTCCTCCTCCGGCTCGCGCTCTGGCTCTGGCTGCTCTGGCTCGGCTCCCGTGCTCCCGCCCCGCGCCATGTTCAGCGGGATGATCACGCCCTCACCGCGCCGGCTTATGCGGGTGCCGGTGGCGCGCGCCGGCTGGCGCCGTGGGCGCTTCGCGCGCGGCCGTTCCACTTCGCTTCCATCAGGCAGGAGCGGATCGGGCGGCGCGGTCTCGCCGTCCGTATCTTGCTGCCGCGGATCGTGTTCTGTGTCATGATCTGCCATCTATGATACCTCCGGGCGGGCGCGTGGCCCGCATGGATACGATGCCCCACTGCGCGCGTACGGCGCCGTTGCCGCCCTCACCACTATCTACGAGTACGCTACTTCAAAGTTGGAAGTACACATGCGTCGCGAGCGAGCGGCTATCACCATCCGTCAACAGATTCCGTATCACCCAGCCATATCCGGTATGTGTCTCAGCATGTGTCTCAGCGTTTGTGGCGGCCATTCACGCCGATTGAGTTGGCGGAGTTGGCCCTGCCGTTCGCGGTGATGCTACGATCAGGATGGTGGATCACGCGAGACGCATCTGAGTGGGGCGATCGTGGAAAGGCAGTGGAGAATCGTGGAGGGGAGTGATAGGGGTATGGCGGTGATCACGCTCTACGCCAAGGCGGGCTGCCACCTGTGCGACGAGGCGCGCGTCCACCTGGAAGATCTGGCGGCCGAGCGCGACTGCGAGCTGCGCGAGGTGGACATTCGCGGGGACGCCGAGCTCTTCGAGCGGTATCGCTATCGCATCCCAGTGATCACGCTGGATGGCGCCGAGCGGCTGGAGGGCCAGATCGCGCGGGCGGATGTCTTCGCGCTGCTCGACCGTTGACACGGCGTGAGCCGGACGGCGGACACAACCACGCCGGGATGGCCCGTGGCCGCGAAACCACGCTGCGCCGGTTGAGAGAGGCGCGGCTTGACGCGCCTTCGAGATGGGCCACATAATTTCAGGGATCGCCGCGCAGACCGGCATCACTGCCAGGATTCAGAATTCACATGAAAACGATGCGCACACCCACTCCGCCCGCCGCCGAGGAGCGCGCTGGCTCCCCGCTGGCGCCCAGCACCTCCACGCGCACAAGCCGCATGCCCGCGCGGTTGGGGCTGCGCCCGCGCGATGGTCTGTTCCTGCTCGGCATGCTCGCGGTGATCGCGGCCACCGTTGCCGTACTCGCGGCTGGTGGGTCGGCGCTGACGTCGCGCCGTGCCGCCACGTCGCCTACCGCCGCGCCGGCGTCGCTCGGAGCGCAGGTGGTGGCGGCGCAGATGCAGCAATACATGTTTCCCGCGCCCAGCCCTGGGCTGATGGAGCCGTCGGTGGATGCGGCGGGCAACGTCTGGGTCGGCGAGATGTCCACCAACAAGCTGGCGCGGCTGAACCCGCATACCGGCGCCGTCAGCACATGGACACCGCCGGGCGGCAAGTTCAACATCATGGAGACGGCGGTGGACCGCGCTGGCGACGTCTGGTTCACCGAACAGGCGGCGAACTATATCGGCCGCTTTCACCCCGCTACGCAGCGCTTCACGACGTACCCGCTGGAGCAGGTGAACGGGCATAGCTCGGCGCCGCAGGCGTTGGCGTTCGACAGCGTGGGCAAGCTCTGGTTCACGGAGCTGACATCCTCGAAGATCGGCCGACTCGATCCGGCCACCGGCGCCATCACGACGTGGCGTGTGCCGTCCATCACCAACAACCCGTCGTCGTACCCCTACGCGCTCGCGCCGCGCGGCGGACAGGTCTGGTTCGGCTATCTCAGCGGGGGCGCGGTCGGCAGGCTCGATCCCGCGACAGGCAAGACGCAGGTGATCAAGCTTGCCACCGCGCAGGCGCAAATCTTCTCGATGACGCAGGATGCGCAGGGGCGTGTCTGGTTCACCGAGCTGGAGCAGGGCAAGATCGGCATGATTGACACGGCCACCGGGCGCGCGACCGAGATCGCTGTGCCGGCCGCCGTGGGCGGCAGCCCCGCCGCTGGGTTGTATGGTATCGTGGCGGCGAAGGACGGCAGCGTGTGGTTCGCCTGCTCCAGCGCCAACGCGCTTGTGCAGTACGACCCGGACACCCAGTTCTTCACCTTCCATACGCTAGCGGTGCCGGGCAGTGTGCCGTACGGCGTGGCGCTGGACGGCGAAGGGCGCGTCTGGTTCAGCGCCGATGCCTCGCCGCGGAACTACGTCGGCCGGATGCTCTCGTGAGGCGATTGTAACACTCTTGTCGCCGGAGAGCGAGCCCGCCGGGAGGGGATTGTGAGCACGAGCGAGGACATCCTGACGCTGCCCGCCCCGCCGGCGGACGCGCGCATCGCGTATGGGACGGATCCGCTCCAGTTCGGTGATCTGCGCCTGCCCGCGGCGGCTGGCCGCGGTGACAGTGACGCGTTCCCGCTGGTCATCCTCATCCACGGCGGTTACTGGCGCAACCGCTACGATCTCGCCTATTTCGGTCACGCGGCGGCGGCGCTCACGGCTGAGGGCCTCGCCACCTGGAACATCGAGTACCGGCGCGTGGGCGACGCGGGCGGCGGCTGGCCCGGCACGCTGCTGGATGTCGCCGCCGCCACGGATTATGCGCACACACTTGCCGCCGCCTATCTGCTCGACGTGAATCGTGTCGTCGCGCTTGGCCACTCCGCCGGGGGCCAGTTGGCCGCGTGGCTGGCCGCGCGCCACCGTCTCGCGCCGGAGAGCGGCGTCGCTGTCGCCATGGCCGACCCGCTGCCGCTACGTGCCGTGGTCGCGCTGGCGGGCGTGCTGAATCTGCGCCGCGCCTGGGAGCTGCACCTGAGCGACGATGCGGTGCGGGGATTCCTGGGCGGTACGCCCGATCAACACCCCGACCGCTACAACGCCGCCTCGCCCGCCGCGCTGCTGCCCACTGGCGCCCGGCAGACGCTGATTCACGGCACAGCTGACGAGAGCGTGCCGTATGCGATCAGCCGCGACTACGCAGATGCCGCCCGCGCGGCCGGCGAGCCAGTTGAGCTGATCACGCTGCCCAGCGCCGGCCATTTCGCGATCGTGGACCCGCGCACGGATGAGTGGCGGATCGTGCTGCGCGCGGTGCGTGCGGCGGTCGCGTAGGGGCGCCGCTGTTGCGAAAGATGGGTACATCTGATGGCGATGGTTCGCGTCGGCTCAATCGTTTTGCGCGTGGACGATCTGCGGCGCCAGATGGAATTCTGGGCGGCCGCTCTCAACTACGCACCCCGCGAGGAGCCGAGCGAGAGCAACGACTTCGTGGTGCTGCGGCCCCGGGATGGTGTCGGGCCGAACCTTTCGCTCGATCAGGTCCACTCACAGGTCCAGGTGCCGCCGCGCATCCACCTGGATCTGTACACAGATGACCAGGCGGCAGAGGTCAAGCGATTGATCGCACTGGGCGCTACCGAGGTGCATTGGAGCAAACGGCCGCCGGATGCGGACTACGTGATCCTAGCCGATCCTGAGGGCAACCGCTTCTGCGTCGTGGACACGACCCGGTAGCCATTTGGCGCCCCGCGCGTGAGTCCAGCGACACCGCCAGGCTGCCGCGGCTATCGCTTTGTCAGGCGCGACAAGTCCCATCCCCGCCGGAGCGTGCCTGGACGTGCTGCTATACTGCGGCCACAGAATGTATGGCAGCGTGGCGAAGCATAGAGGATAGTGGGCGGCGACGGATGGTGACGCAACAGGCACGGGCGCGCGGTGCGGGGGTGGCGCGTGTGCGGGATGGCGCGCGCGCGGCGCGGATGCGGCAGGGCGGACTGCTCGCGGCGGGGGGCGCGGTGCTTGCGCTGTGCGTCTTCTTCCACGTGTACCGCCTGGGCGCCACGCCCGGCTGGGATCCGCAGGAAGGCTACAATCTCGACATCGCCTGGAACCTGCTGCACGGCCGGCTGCGCCTCTTCGCGCTGACCTCCGCCTTCGCGCAGCACCCGCCGCTCTTCTACCTTCAGCTCGCGCTCGCCATCCGCGTCTTCGGCTACAGCATCGTGGCCGTGCGCGCCCTGGCGGCGCTCTACGCCATCCTTACCTGCGCGGTGCTGCTGCTCGCTGGCCGGCGCATGCTCGGCGCGGGGCCGGCCCTCTGGGCCGCGCTGGTCTTTACGGTCGCGCCGATCACGCTGGCGAACACGCGCTGGGGCTACAGCTATGCGCAGCTCGCCTGCATCGGCGTGTTCTGCCTCTGGGCAGGCTGGCGCTACGCGGAGAGCGGCGAGCGCCGCTGGCTGCTGGCTGCCGCCGCGCTGGCCGGGCTGGCCGCTTTCAGCGATTACGTGGGCGTGGCGTGGATCGTCTTCGTCGCGCTGCTCGCGCTGCGCCGCGCCTGGCGCGACGCCGCGCTCGCCGCCGGGGTGGGCTTCGGCATCCTGGCCGCTGGACTGCTCGCGTGTCTGGTCGCCGCGCCGGCGATCTTCGTCAGCGACGTTGTGACGACTTCCGGCCGGGCGGCGGGCGGCAATCCACTGCTCCAGGTCATCCTGCTGCTGCTCAACTACTACCGCTTCCTGACACTCGACCCGTGGCTGCTGCTCGGCGTGGTTGGGCTGTTCCTCGTGCCGGCGCGCACGCGCGGATATCTACTCGGCGCGGCGGTGGTTCTCGGCCTCGTCGTCCTCAAGGTGCGTGACCTGGGCGCGAGCATCCACACCGCCGTGCCGCTGCTGCCCATCCTCGCGCTCGGCGCCGGGGTGGCGCTCGACGCCGGTCTGCGCCGCCTCTACGCCTGGAGCCTCGACTGGCCGCGGCCGCTTATTCCCGCATCGCCCACATCATCTGTATCGCCCGCATCGCATTCATCCGACCGCCATCCCGATCAGCCGCATCCGCTGTTGCGGCGGCAGGTGGCGGCGCTGCTGGTCTTCCTCGTTGTCGTCTCACCACTCGGCCTGGCGACGGCGGCCGACGCCGTGGGCCTGGGCGGCACGCTCACCACGCGGCAGGATGACATTCTCGCCACGCCGGGCGACGCGCGGGCCGCTGGGCGCTACGTGCTCGCGCACGCCCATTCCGGCGATCTCGTCCTCGCCTCGCCGACCATCGCCTGGATGTTCGATGCGCCCGAAGGTGGCAGCGGCGGTGGGGGCATCCAGGGCGCGGACATCCTCCAATCCATCGCGCAGGCGGGCGATCAGGTTGCCTTCTATCCAGCGCACCTGCCCGCCGGCCGTTGGGCCTACGATGTCTCGCCGGGCCGCGCCCGCTACGTCGTCGTGGACGACCTGCTGCGCCGGCTGGCGACGCCAGGGCAGGCGCCAGCGCTCCAGCCCATCCTCGCGCGCGTGGAGCGTTGGCCAGTCGCCTTCACGGCTGGGCAATACACCGTCTACGAGCGGCCGGCGACTGCAATCGCGCCTGGAGGGCCTTTGGCCGCGAAAGTCCGGCCAAGCCGGACTGGAGAGACCCGGCGACATGGGCATCCACAGAATTAGCCGTGATAGACTGGCGGCATGAGCACCTCGCCATCCTCTTCGCCGGCCACATCCGACGACACGCCGCCTTCCTCCTTTGAGATGGATGACACCATCGCCGCCATCGCCACCCCGCCCGGCGTGGGCGGCGTCGGCATCGTGCGTATCAGCGGCCCACAGGCGTTCAAGATTGGCGCGGAAATCTTCCGACCGGCGCGGTCCAGCACCGCGCTCCCTCTGCCCTCGCACCTACTCACCCACGGGATGGTCGCCAATCCTGACAGCGGCGAGATGGTGGACGAGGTGTTGGCGGCCTTCATGCGCGCGCCGCACACCTACACGCGCGAGGATGTGGTAGAGATTGACGCGCACGGCGGCCCGCTCGTGTTGCGGCACATTCTGGAGCTGGCGCTCGCGCACGGCGCACGCGCCGCGCGGCCAGGCGAGATGACGCTGCGTGCCTTCCTCAACGGCCGGATCGATCTTGCGCAGGCCGAGGCGGTGATGGCGCTGATCGTCGCCGAATCGGAGGCGGGGCGCCGGCTGGCGATGCGCCAGCTCCAGGGCGAGCTTTCCGCGCGTGTACGCGCCGCTCGCGCGCGCGCGCTGGATGCGCTGGCGCGCATCGAGGCCAGCATAGACTTCCCTGAGGAAGAGGTGCCGCCTCCGGACCCCGCCGAGCTGGCCGCGCTGATCGCCGCGTCCACGGACGTGGTGAGTGGGCTGCTGGCGGGCGCGGACCAGGGGCGCATCTTGCGCGAGGGTGTGCGCGTCGCCATCGTCGGCCGCCCCAACGTGGGCAAATCCAGCCTGCTGAACGCGCTGCTCGGCGTCGAGCGCGCTATCGTCACCGCCATCCCCGGCACGACACGCGACACCGTCGAGGAGCGCGCGTCCATCGCCGGGGTGGCGCTGCATCTGGTGGACACCGCCGGCCTCACGCCCACCGACGATCCCATCGAGCGCATCGGCGTGGAGCGCTCGCGCGCCGCCGCTGCATCCGCCGATCTGCTGCTCTTCGTCGTGGACGGCTCCGTGCCCCTCAGCGAGCTGGATATGCGGGCCGCGGGCGAGCTGGCCGCGCTCGACGCGGATGCTCTGATCGCGGATGGCGCCGCCACTGATGGGCGACATGAGCAGCGTCCCGTGCTGCTGGCGGTGAACAAGGCGGACCTGGCGCGCGTGGTGAGCGATGCGGACGCTAGCGCGCTCTGGCCGGGCGCGCGCATCGTGCCGACCTCGGCCGTCACGGACGGCGGCACACGCGAATTAGCCGAGCGGATCGCCGCGCTCGCCCTGGGCGGTGACGTGCGGGCGGGCGACGCACTCGTCGCCTCCGCGCGCCACCGCGACGCGCTACGCCGCGCCCAGGAGCATCTGCGCGCCGCGGCTGAGACGTTGGCCGCGCAAACGCCGCTCGATTTCGTCTCGATAGACCTGCGCGCCGCGCTCGAATCCCTCGGCGAGATCACCGGCGAGACGGCCACCGCCGATCTGCTCGACCGCGTCTTCGCCGAGTTCTGCATCGGCAAGTGAGGGATGCGCCTGGACTATACGCATCGTGATGGTTCAGAATCCGCGACGGCGATGCAGAGGTCCGGCACTCTCTACAACTCCGCTCATAGGACGAGCATTACCCCAACAGCGAGCGGGATCAAGGCGACGACAGCGGCCGCAATGTAGTACGGACGATCTTCCGCTCGCCTGAACGCCGCCATAGCAAGAAGGCGATCTCGATCAGCGCGAATGCGCCAATCATGATGCACCCGATCACGCTGGACTGTGGGTGCGGCATGGATGCCCTCCACCACTCCCGGTCACGACGCCGCGCTCCGTTGCTGCTCAACGGCGCGAAATGCGGCGATGCGGGCGCGCATCTCAGCGTAGAATTCAGGGTTCCGCGCTTCCGTCTCCGCTTTGAGCTGCTGGAAGCGCGCATCGCTGGCACGGAAATAGGCGTCCATTTCCCGCCTGTGCTTGAGGTAGTAGAGGATGGTTTCGTATGCCTCGATCTGCGAGATCGCTGGGAAACTGATCTGAATCTCTTCCGGCGAGTAGCCCTGCTGCCACATCGCGATTATGGCGTACACTGGCACGCCTGTGTCAGCGACATACCAATCGCCCTCGCGCTGGCGCACATACGTTTCGCTGTCGGCCATCGTGACGCCCCCTTCGGTGGCGGAATAGTCCGCATCGCTGACAGTATAGCGCACACTGAGGGGATGCCCTCAGTGTGCTGGCGGCAACGAGAAACGACACAACGAGAAGGGCATCCGTGTGGGTCTTTCCCGCGCGGATGCCCTTCTGGTGAGGGATCAGAGCGCCTGGCTAGTCACCCAGCCCAGTCGCCACGGTGAAGATCGTGTCGGGAGTCGCGGCCGAGCCGGCGGGCTGGCCGAAACGCCCGTCCGCCCAGACCAGGGCGAGCCGCCCGCCCACGAGCGCGCTGGAGTTGTAGTCGCCGAAGTTGGGGCGCGCGTCGGCACGCACGTTCCAGGTGGTGGCGACATCGGACTCCACCTGGTCGGCGCCGAATGTATGCCCGCCGTCGTGCGAGACGTCGGCCCACTCGTTCGTCAGTTGGTTCGCCGGATCGAGGCGCCGGTCAATCCAGCCGACGAAGACGTTCTCGTCGTTGACCTGCACCGACGGGAAGACATGGCTCGTCGTGCCGGCGTCGTCGTTCACCTTCACTGGCGTGCCCCAGCTCGATCCGCCATCAGTGGACGTGCTAAGCAGAATGTCGCCGGCATGCGCCAGCGGCCCGAGGAAGATCGTGCCGTCGGCATTGACGAGCGGGGTCTTGCCGTTGAAATACGTGAGGTAGACAGCACCGGTCTCGTCGTTGACAGTGATGAACGGCGCGTTGAGGATGGAGCGGCGCCCGCGGTTGTAGCCGAGCGGCTCGGCCTCAGGGTTCACTCGCGCCACCACGATCGGCGTGCTGAACGTCGCGCCGTCGTCGTTCGAGACCGCGACCTCGATGCGGTTCTCGTCTTCCGGCCCCGCGCCGCCATCCGCGAACGTGCGCGCGATGTAGCTGACGATCACGCGGCCGCTCGGCGTCACGACCGGCTGGGTGGCCTGGTTGAACGTGTCATTCAGGTTCGGCACGATCGTCGTCGGCGCCGTGAAGGTGTGGCCGCCGTCGGTCGAGCGCACCAGCTCCAGCGGCGTCGAGCCGTCGCCGTTGAAGCGCGTGTAGGTGATGTACAGCTCGCCGGTCTGCTGGTTGACGAAGATCCACTCTTTGTCGAGCGCGTCGCCCGGCCCCAGGTTGTTCACGGCCACGACGGGCGGCTCCCACACAGGGCGCAGGGCGGGCAGATTCGTCGTGTCGGGCACGCCCTGCAGTTCTGGATGGCCGGCGCAGCGCGTATTCGAGTTGGACTCCGGCGTGCTCGGCGGCGCCACCGCGAAATGTCCGCGGCTGACGCTCACCGTCTGATGCCCGCCCAGATCCTCGTAGAGCGAGGCATAGTAGAAGGTGCCGGACTTCTGATCCACCGCGAGCACGGGGTCGCCGAGGAACCAGTCGGCGCCGGGAGCGAGGAACGGCCCGTTCGGCGCCTTCACCAGCGGTGGCAGGGCGCCGCCATCCACGAAGCTCTGGCCGCCGTCCACGGAGTAGGCGAAGCCGGTCAGGCCCTGCGTGTTGTCGAAGAAGCCGAAGGAATCGTTGTAGCCGACGACGATGTCCTTGGAGCCGCCGCGACGCAGCACGCCGATCGTGGTCTCGCTTTGCACCGTTGCGCGGCGGTTTGCCGGCGCGGGCGCGGTAGCGAGCGGATCGAGGCAGGGGTCGTTGGCGAACACGTTGCCGCGGTGGCCGTTGTCGTGCTGGCCGGTGGCGTTGGGCACGTTGTTCGCCGGTGCGCCGTCGTCAGCGGCGATGGGATCGTCGTCAGCGTTGGCTTTCAGCGATTGCAGCGTCTCGAACGAGGCGCTATCGGCGCGCGTGGGGTGGACGGTGTACAGGAACGCGAACCCGGTGATGGACAGGATGAGCGCGGTTGCGAGCAGACGGACTCGCAGCGTTGCGAATCTCTTCACGGCAATTTGCCTCCTCAGCTACTTCCACCGACGTTTCGATTCCGAAGGATCGCGACGCGAGACCCCCTTTCCTCCCAGCGCGATCTCCCCGAACGGGAGCACGCGACACATGATATGGGAACGTGCGGGATCGGACGTGGCTCAACAAATACTGGGTGGATGCTCCACACTATGCAAAAACGGCGCGGTGGCTGCGGTGTAACACCGGCCGTCTGGGCATGGAACGCGGATGCCTCAACACTGATTGAGGCGATCCGTGGCGTGGAGACAACCCAACCGGCGGATGTTCGCCACCAGGGCGAGAAATGTTGACAAACTGCATCAACGAACTCACGTCGTCGGCTAGTATGCCGAATTTGCCGGGCGGTTGGCAAGTCTGCCGGCTGGCATAGGAAAAATGCGCTATTCCAGACTGAACGCGATCAGGGTGGTCGAAGGAGCGGGAGATGCGCTACGCTGTCGAAGAAAGGATGGATGGGCTATGACATCCTCGCCTACGCGCGGCGGCCTTCTCGAAGCTGGATGGACGGAGCGGTTTGTTGGAGCGAATGGCGTGCGGCTGCATACTGTGCAAGCCGGGCCGGAGGATGCGCCGCTCGTGCTGCTCTTGCATGGCTTTCCTGAGTTCTGGTATTCCTGGCGCTACCAGCTCGCCGCCCTCTCCGGTCGCTACCACGTCGTCGCGCCGGACCTGCGCGGCTACAACCGCTCCGACAAGCCGGCGCGCGGCTACGACCTCGCCACGCTGGCTGACGACGTACGTGAACTGATCTTCGCCCTCGGCAGGCGCGACGCGGCGGTCGTCGGGCACGACTGGGGCGGCATCATCGCCTGGGCGGCGGCGATCCGTGCGCCGGACGTGGTGCGCCGTCTCGCCATCCTGAATGCTCCGCACCCCGCCACGCTACGCCGCGAGGTGAGCAATCTCCGCCAGTTGCGGCGCAGTTCGTACATCGGCTTCTTCCAGTTGCGCGGCATCGCCGAGCGGGCTATCGCGCGCGACGGCTACGCGATGATCTGGCGCACCTTCCGCGCCGCCGACCGCGCCCGCGCCTGGCTCAGCGACGACGACATCCGGCGCTACGTCGAGGCCATCGCCCGCCCCGGCGCGCTCAGCGCCGCGCTGGCCTACTACCGGCAGTTGCTCCGGCCGTCCAGCGTGCTCGCGCTCAGCCCGGCGCGCGTCATCACCGCGCCGACGCTGCTGCTGTGGGGCGAGCGTGATCCGTATCTGGGCGTGGAGCTGACGGACGGGCTGGATCGCTGGGTGCGCGAGCTATGCGTCGTGCGCTTCGCTGAGGCCGGCCACTGGCTGAACCAGCAGGAGCCGGAGCGCGTTAACCGCGAGTTGCTCGCCTTCCTGGGGTGATGGCGATTCGCGGCGCGTATGGTATAGTATCGCAAGACTGCGCAGTCAGGTTGGTCTCAGGAGAGTTCGCTTCAGATTCGCGCGTTGAGAAGGGCAGGCGAGCCGCGCCTTTGGTTGGATGCGCGGGTTCGCCATTCACGTAAGGGCAGGGATGATGCGCACGAGCAAATTACTCCCGTCCGCGTTGGTGCTCGCCGTGGCGCTGGTTGGGGGCGTCTTGTGCCTCACGCTGCCGCCGCTGATCGCCTTCGAGCCACAGCCCGCGCTGGGTCTCGCCGCCATCCTGATCGGAACGGTGGCGGCGCTCTGGCCCGGCAGTTGGCGCATCGCCGTCGCCGCCCGTGTCGCGGGCGTGGCGATCTTGTGGCTGACGATTGCCTGGTGCGTGCTCAGCCAGCCCATCCCGTTCTCGGCGTCCGCGAGTGTCGTGCTGGGGCAGCGCGCGTTGCCAGTGGCGCTGGTCGCCGGCGCCTGGACGGTTCTGCGGCTGCCGCGCAGCTGGCAGCGGCGCATGGCGGTCGCTGTGTCTGTGCCGTCCATCGTGGGCCTGACGTTTGCCGGCTGGCTCAACGTCCCGCAGACGGTGGACTTCAAGCCGGACCGTCTCGCCATTGACAGCCACGGCACGCTCTACGTGAGCGACCTGGACGCGTCGGTCATCCGCGTCTTCGGTGCGGACGGGACGCTGCGGGCCAAGCTCTGGCCGGGGTTGGCGAGCCTGCTCGGGCCGCCGGGGCCGGGCTTCAGCGCCACCGGGCCATTCAACGATCCCGAGCAGATTGGCCTGCCTGCCGGTGTCACCGCGAGCGGCACGACGGTGGGAGGTGTGGCCTGGACGCCCAGGAGCGATCCGTTCCAGTTTTGCGGCCTGGCGGTGGATGCTGGCGACCGGCTCTATGTTCCCGACCCCAGGCACGGCGTGATGCTGCGCTTCGGTGCGGATGGGTACTTGCAAGCGCGCTGGCCGTTCCCACAGGACTTTCAGCCGTCACAGGACTGTGTCGCGGCGGCCGCGGATCACGTGTTTCTGGCCGATGGGCGCGGCATGATCCTCGCGCTGACCCCCGATGGCGAGACGCTCTCGCGCTGGTCGCTGCCGGACGCGATCGGCGGGCTGAGCGTCTCGCCCGACGGCCGGCGTATCTATGCGCTCTCAATCTCGCATATCTTCGCGCTCGATATACAGAGCGGCGCGGTGGCCTCGTCGTGGCAGCTGGCGGCTCCCAGCGGCGGCATCGTTGCGCTCCCCTCTGGGCGCGTGGTGGTGGGCGATCACGTGAATGTCACCCTCGACGTCTACTGCGCGGACGGGCGCCTGTGTGGGCACGTGGGCGCGTTCGGGCAAGGGGTAGGGCAACTCTGGCAGTTGGGCGGGCTGGCCGCCGACCGCCAAGGGCGCCTGTACGTCGCCGACTTCGGCAATCGCGCCGTGCAGGCGTTCACGCCGGCCGGGCGCCTGACGGCGCTATACTGGAGCATCGAGGACGACGAGGAGCGTGGCGAGCGGCGCGTCTGATGTCTGTACGATCGGAGAGGCAAAAGTTGTTCCCCGCGAAGGGGGGAGAGTTGGTTCCATTCAGTATGAGGAGTGAAGTGAGGAGCGAGATTTCATGCCAATTCGCGCGGTGATGTTTGATATCGGCGGTATCCTCGAAGTGATCCCTGAAGGGGGCGACCCTGCTACGCGGTTTCCAGCCCTCGACGAGGAGTGGAATGCGCGCCTGGACCTGCCCGCCGGTCATCTCACGCGGTGCTTCGAGGCAATCGCGGCAGACGGTGCGTTCGGGCGCTGCACCTACGACGAGTGGTGCGCGCGATTCCGCGCCTCCTCGGGCATGAGCCAGGCTGATTTCGACGAATACATGGCCGCGTTCTGGGATATCTACATGGGCAACCCGAACGAGGAATTGATCGCCTACTTCCGCGGCCTGCGCCCACGCTACCGCACCGCCATCCTCTCCAACAGCTTCATCGGCGCGCGCGAGCACGAGGAAGCACGCTACGGCTTCACCTCGATGGTGGACCTAGCCATCTACTCGCATGAGGAAGGCGTCCGCAAGCCCGATCCACGCATCTTCGCGCTCGCCTCCGAGCGCCTTGGCATCCCGCCCGCCGAGATCATCTTCCTCGACGACCTCCCGGAGAATGTTGACGCTGCCCGCGCCCGCGGCTTCCAGGCCGTCCTCTTCACCAGCACGCCGCGGGCGATTGCCGAGATCGAGGCGCTGCTGCGGGGCTAGGGCACGTGCGCGCCGGTTCGTCTGGCGGCGCGGCCGGGGATTCCCGCGCGCGGATGCGCATCCTTCCACACAGGCCGAGCGGCGGCGCGAAGAGCTCACGCCGCCGCTTGTGAAACGCCACGAGATCGCCCGTCTACGACTCGCTACGACTCGCTACGACTCGCTACGACTCGCTACGACTCGCTACGACTCGCGCACGTCGTCGTAGAGCACGGTGCTCTGGTAGCGCTCCGAGAGATCGGGGAAGATCGCAACGATCACTTTGCCCTGATACTCCGGCCGCGCCGCCACCTGCGCCGCCGCCCAGGCCGCCGCGCCGCTGCTGATGCCCACCAGCAGCCCTTCCTCGCGCGCCAGCCGCCGCGCCATCTCGATGGCGTCGCCGTCCGTCACCTGCACGATGTCATCAACCAGCTCGGTCTCCAGCACGTCAGGCACGAAGCCCGCGCCGATGCCCTGAATCTTGGTCGGCCCCGCCACCCCACCTGACAGCACCGCCGATGTGACCGGCTCGACGGCAATCGCCTTGAAGCCGGACTTGCGCGGCTTGATCACCTGCGCGACGCCGGTCAGCGTGCCGCCGGTGCCGATGCCGGAGACCAGCGCATCCACCTGTCCCTCGGTGTCGGACCAGATCTCCTCGGCAGTGGTGGCACGATGGATGGCCGGGTTGGCCGGATTCTCGAACTGCTGCGGTATCCAGCCACTCGGCGTCTCCGCCAAGAGTTGCTCGGCCTTGGCAATCGCCCCGGGCATGCGCTCCGCCGCCGGCGTCAGCACCACCCGCGCGCCCAGGCGTTTGAGCACCATGCGCCGCTCCATGCTGACCGAGTCCGGCATGACCAGGATACAATTGTAGCCGCGCGCCGCTGCCACCCAGGCCAGCCCGATGCCGGTGTTGCCGCTCGTTGGCTCGATGATCGTCGCGCCAGGCTTGAGCGTGCCGGCGCTCTCGGCGTCCTTGATCATGCTGACCGCGATGCGGTCCTTCACGCTGTAGCCCGGCTGGAACGCCTCCAGCTTCGCCAGCACCGTCGCCCCCTGGGGCACGACACGGTTGAGCCGCACCAGCGGCGTATGCCCAATCAATTCGGTCGCATCGTTCGCCCAGCGAGGCATGGCCTTCCCTCTTTCATGTCCGTTCCGTCCGCGCGACTCGCTCGCGACAGCCCCGCGCCGCCGCGCCTCGGCACCGTCACGCCACAAGGGATAGTATAGCAACTGTATCAACTAAGTCAAATATAATACATGGCCTCTTTTTCCTCCGCTGGAGCCTGGTGTCGCTCGGCGAGCTGCTCCAGCGTCGTCGCGGCGAGCCGGCTCACCGCGTACTCCTCTACCTGCTCCCACACCTCGCGCAGTGCGAGGCCTGCCGTGGCCTGGCGCGAGTCGAGACGCGGCAGGGGCTCCATCGGCGCGGCCTTGCCCTCCAGCGCGCGAATCACGTCCAGTATGGTGATCTGAGCCGGCGGACGCGCCAGCATGTGGCCGCCCTGCGGCCCGCGCTGGCTTTTGAGCAGCCCCGCGCGCCGCAGCGTGATCAGGAGCTGATCCAGAAAGTGCTCCGGCACGTGTTGTCGCGCCGCGATCTCGGCGCTGGGCACTGGGCCGCGCCCGTAGTGGGCCGCCAGATCGATCATCGCGCGCAGCCCGTAGTCACCCTTCATCGTCACTCGCATGTCGTTTCCTCACCTGAGTATCTGTCGCGGCGTGTGCCGGCATCCGCTCGGGATCCGCTCGCTCGCGCGCACGCTCCGCCCATCTTCAAGGATGTGCATCGCCGTTGTCAACAATCTCTATGCAGTATGTATCCTGTTGCGACCTTTTGGCAATACTGCCCTCCTCAGGTACGACGGAAGTACCGGCAAGTACTTCTCGTTGCACTCTAGACAAATGTTCGTTCATGTTCTAAAATGGAACGTAGTTTCAATCGCCCGTCGAGAAGAGGAGCATTACGATGAGCTGGCGCCTTTCGGCCGGCGACGCCTGGCAGCCTCCCTGCCGCGTCGCGGGCGGACGCATCGCGGGCCGGCGTATCATAGCCCGCCCGTCGTCCACACGACGTTTTATCCCGCGCAACGGCACGCCGTCGCCGTATCTGGCGGAAATGACGGCAACGACGGAAGTGGTGGAGTGGCGCTCACGGCCCGCGCTCCCTCGTCCCGACCCTGTTCCCGTAAATCTGGGCGCCGCGTCCGCCGGCCGCTCCTGGCGCTGGGCCGCCGCGCGTGCGGGCGATGCCGAGCAGCCTCCCCCCGTGGAGAGCGCACCGCTGTCCACCATCCCCATCACCACCCTGCGCATGTCCGCGCTGCTGTTGCGCATGATGGACGACGCGGCACGCGCGTCGGGTCGTGACACCGCCGAGGTCTGGGCCGAGGCCGCGCGCGAGTGGCTGCGCGGGCGCGACCGCCACGACGACGAGCCGCAGCCGCCCGCGCCTGTGGCCGCCGCGCTCGCCGTTCCCCGCCGCGATCAGGTCTGGTGCGGCATTGACGCCGTCCTGGCCGACCTGCGCGCGCCACGCCTTCCGGCCGCCACAGCGGCCCCGGCCAGCTCGCCCCTCGCCGCTTGACGCGGCGGCCAGCCGCGCCGTACCATGAGCGCGATACGACAACAACACGACGAACAGACGAAATACGGCGATAGGCGAGACACACAGGCCGCCGCGCGCTTGCAGAAAGCCGCGGGACGATGCGACGCGGTACACGTGCGGCCCGCATCCCCTCGCCAGCCTCCCGCCCAACCGCGCCCGGCTCTCTCTGCCGGCAACGCGCCAAGACGGGACGCGGCCCAGCGTTAGCGGGCGGTCGAGGCCGCTTCAGCGTCCCATGCGGGAATAGATGGGATGCGGAGCGGCGAACGCAGGTGGCACCACGGATTCCAGCGCCGTCCGTCCTTCGCGATGGGCGGCGCTGGCCGCGTGTTCCGGCCCTTTCACCGCCGGGCGCGTATATTCCGAAAGAGGTATCACATGCTGGACCTGACCTTCATCCGCGAGCATCCCGATCTGATCAAAGACGTGGCCCGCCGCCGCAAGACGTCCGTGGACGTGGATGCACTGCTGGCCGTGGACGCCGAGCTGCGCGCCACACGCCGCCAGGCCGAGGAGCTGCGCGCCGAGCAGAACCGCCTGAACAAAGAGATGCGCCAGGCCGGCAGCGATAAAGCGGCGCGCGAGCGTGTCATCGCGCGCGGGCGCGAGGTCGCCGCCGCGCTGAAGGCGCTGGAGCCACGCGAGCGCGAGCTGGAGGGGAGTCTGCGCGCGCTGTGGCTGCTCGTTCCCAACATCCCGGACGCGACGGTGCCGGAGGGCGAGGGCGAAGAGGATAACGAGGAGATCAAGCGCTGGGGCGAGCCGCCCATTTTCGACTTCGAGTCGCTCGACCACGTCACGCTGATGCGCGGCGCGGACCTGCTCGACCTGGAGCGCGGCGTCAAGGTCGCCGGCTCGCGCAGCTACATCCTCAAAGGCGACGCCGTCCACCTGGAGATCGCGCTGTTGCAGTTCGCGCTGGGCCGCATCACGCGCAAGGGCTTCACCGCGCTCAGCGTTCCCGCGATGGCGAAGGAGTTCGCCTTCATCGGCAACAGCCAGTTCCCGCGCGGACGTGAGCAGACCTACGCCCTGCCGGAGGACGAGCTTTTTCTCGTCGGCACCGCCGAGGTCTCGATCACCGGCATGCACAGCGGCGAGATTCTGCGCGAGCAAGACCTGCCCATCCGCTACGTGGCGTGGTCGCCCTGCTTCCGCCGCGAGGCCGGCACCTACGGCAAGGACACGAAGGGCATCATGCGTGTCCACCAGTTCGAGAAGGTGGAGCAGTACGTGATCTGCCGCGCCGACCACGAGGAGTCGGTGCGCTGGCACGAGGAGCTGCTGTCGAACGCCGAGGAACTGGCGCGCGCGCTGGAGCTACCCTATCGTGTGCTCAACATTTGCACCGGCGACCTGGGCGACGCCAAAGTCAAGGGCTACGACATCGAGTGCTGGAGTCCCTCGGAGAACCGCTACCGCGAGACGCACTCGGACTCGTACTTCCACGACTACCAGGCCCGCCGCGCCGACCT
>JAICVS010000179.1 GCA_025935195.1 Ktedonobacterales bacterium | reverse complement strand
GTGACCGAGATCCGCTACGACTCGAACGTCAAGGCGGTGATGATGGCGAGCGCGAATCCGCGTTTCTTCTCCGCCGGTGCCGACATCGAGGAGATCAAGGAGAAGTCCGCCGAGTACATCGGGCTGCTCAGTCAGACCAGCAAAGAGATGATGATGAAGATGCGCGCGACACCCAAGGTGTACGTGGCGGCGGTGAACGGGCACTGCATGGGCGGCGGGCTGGAGTTGGCGCTGGCCTGCGACGTGCGCTTCGCCGGGCGTGGCACCTGGAAGGTGGGCCTGCCGGAGGTGAGCCTGGGGCTGATTCCAGGCGAGGGCGGCACGCAGTTCGCCGGGCGCGTGATGGGGCCGTCGCGCGCGCTGCTCTACATGGTGACGGGCGAGGCGTTCGGGCCAGAGAAGGCGACGGAGCTGGGCCTGTTCGATGAGCTGGTCGAGCCGGATCAGGTGGAAGCCAGGGCGCTGGAGTTCGCTCACAAGTGCGCCGACGGCCCGAACAAAGCGATCGGCTTCATGAAGCTGGCGCTGACTGAGGGGCTGGAGCTGCCGATCTACGAGGCGTTCGCCTACGAGCGGCACCTACAGAACCAGCTTTTCGACACGCCGGACTCGAAGGAGGGCGTGGCCGCCTTCGTGGAGAAGCGCCAACCGCGTTGGGGGCAGGGCCAGAAGTAGTCCGCATGCGCCGATCCCCTCTCCGTGTCTCATGGGGAGGGGATTGTCCCTTGCTGGATGGCATTGTAGTGTGAACGCTCGCCGGCATGAAAGTCAGGGGTAATCCCCGCTGCGTGCATCCTCTCCAGTGGCGTCGAGGTAGAGAGTAAAAGAGACATGCGCTACCTGTTCATGGCCTTTCACTACCCCAGGCCAGAGTACCGGAACGATCTGCTGGAATGGATACAGCGGGTGGGAGCGGCGTTGCGGGCACAGCCGGGATTGCTGGAACTCGCCGACTTCGACGACCCAGCCAACGGCAGAATCGTCGCCGTGTCTATCTGGGATAGCGCGGAGCACTTCCGTACCGGCAGGGAACGGGGAATGGCCTCGCTCAACGCCGAGGCTCCCTATGATCTGTGGGAGAGGCACCCGCTGGAGGTCTTCACGCTGGAAGAACTGGCGGAAACGGCCGCTCCATCTGAGGCTTGAGACCATTCCCCTCTTCGGCTGATCAGGGCGCCGCGACCGCTGCCGCGCTCTCGCGCCGGGCCGCCGTCGCCGCCAGCGCGTCCGGCACGACGCCGCGAATCGAGGCGTCCACCAGCTCGACGGGGTGCCGCGTGGGGATGGGCGTGCCGAGCCGCTCTAGCGCCGCCGAGATCTGCAAGAGGCAGCCGGGATTAGCGGTGGCGATGGCGTCCGGCGCGACGCTGAGGATGTTGCGCGCCTTGCACTCACCCAGCTCGGCCGCCGGCGCCGGCTCGACCAGGTTGTAGATGCCGGCGCTACCGCAGCAGATCTCCGCCTCTGGGATGTCCACTACTTCCAGATCGGGGATGCTCCGCAGCACGACGCGCGGCTGGCGGCGGATGCCCTGGGCGTGGGCCAGGTGGCAGGCGTCGTGATAGGCGACGCGGGCGGCGATGGGATGGCGGGGGGCGCGCGGTTCCAACTCGGCTAATAGCTCCGAGATGTCGCGCACCTTCTCGGAGAAGGCGCGGGCGCGCTCGGCGTAGGCGGGATCGTCGCGCAGCAGGTAGCCGTACTCTTTCATGTTCGAGCCGCAGCCGGCGGCGTTGACCACCACCACGTCCACGCGCGCGTCCGCGAACTCGTCAATGAGGCGGCGGGCGAAGTCCAGCCCGTCATCCTCACGGCCGGCATGGATCGAGAGCGCGCCGCAGCAGCCCTGGCCGGCGGGCGCCACCACGTCGCAGCCCTCGGCCGCCAGCACGCGCACGGTCGCGGCGTTGACGGGATCGAAGAAGACGCGCTGCACGCAGCCGGTGAGCAGGCCGACGCGCAGCCGGCGCTCGCCATGCGCGGGCGTGTAGGCCGGCGTGCGCGCGCGCAGCGCATCCAGGCTGACCGGCGGCATCACCGCTTCCATGCCTTGCAGCCGCTCGGAGAGCAGCCGCGCCACCGGCTTCGCGCGGGCGAGCCGCTTCGCGCCAGTCTTCTGATAGAGCCAGAGCGCCGGCACCAGCGCGCGCAGCCGATTGGGATAGGGGAAGAGCGTGAAGAGCAGCGCGCGGAAGGCGCGGTCGGCGCGCGAGCGGTCGTAGCGGCGCTCGATCTGCTGGCGCGTGGCCTCGATCAGCTTGTCGTATTGCACGCCGGATGGGCAGGCGGTGACGCAGGCCATGCAGCCGAGGCACTGGTCTATGTGGCGCGTCATGCGCTCGGTGAGGCCGATCTCGCCCTCGGATGCCAGCTTCATCAGTTGGATGCGCCCGCGCGGCGAGTCCATCTCCTCGCCCCAGAGCAGGTAGGTGGGGCAGGTGGGCAGGCAAAAGCCGCAGTGGACGCAATCGGCGATCAGCTCCGGCTCCGGCGGATGGTGGGCGTCGAAGGCACGCAGAAAACCGCCGCCGTTCGTTTGCGCGTGTCCGCTGGTGTCGTGCAGGGCGTGCGCCATGCTGCCCGCGCCCACGCCGACGGTCAGCGGACCGGCCGCGGGACGATCTTCGCCCGCCGCCGCGGCGGCCGCCTGGATGTGCGCCGGCTCTGGGCCGCGCGCCAGCCCGCCGGGATGCGCGGCGCGATCCGCCTGCTGAAAGGCGCTAGGATCGGTGACGCGCTCCGGCCCCGCGCCCTTCATCGGCACGCCGCGCTCATGTTCGCCGCCCTGCTCGTCGGCCCGCGCGTCGTTCGGCTCGCCCATCACATCGCCCATCACATCGCCCAAATCGTCGCCTTTATCCTCGTCCATCTTAGATGCCTCCTACGAAGCGACCGGGATTCAGCGTCCCGTGCGGATCGAAGCGCGCCTTGAGGCCGCGCATCACGTCAAGGGCGGCGCTCGGTCCCCAGACATCCACCCGGCCGGCGATGGCGGGCGGCGCGTCCGTGACGACCAGGCTGCCCTGTTCCGCATGCGCGGCGGCGCGCAGCGGCTCGACCAGGGCGATCAAGGCTTCCGCATCGCCATCAAGCCGGGCGAGAACCAGGCCGTGGCCGGCGTGCGCCCGCCAGCGTGTATGCACATCTCCCTCGCGCGCCGCCGCTCCCAGCCGTGCCAGCCAGTTTGCCACGCCTGTTGGCACGACGCTCGCCTTCAGCAGCAACGAGGTTCCCACGGCTCCGGCGGTGGGTGGAGCGAGGCCGGCGTCGAGCCGCTCCCAGAACGCATCTTCGGTCGCACCGGAGAGTGTTTCGGCGGTCGCGCCGAGCGATCCCGCCAGCGCGCGCGCCTCGGATGCCTGCTCCTCGGCCGCGGCGTCGCCGCCGGTCTCGAAGCTAACGGCGAAGATGGCCGTGTCCTCATCGGACGTGCCGGCGATGTCAAGCGCGGCGGGGACGAGCTGCGAGGCGGTGACGCGCAGCGCCAGCTCGCCGAGCGCGGCGAGATCGGGTGCGCGCAGCGTGAGGGTGCGTGAGGCGGCGGCGAGCGGATAGAGCCGGAACGTCGCGCCGACGATCACGCCGAGCGTGCCGAGCGAGCCGGTGAAGAGCTTGGGCAGGTCGTAGCCGGCGACGTTCTTGACCACCTTGCCGCCGCCCTTGGCGATGGTGCCGTCGGCCAGCGCGACGCGCACGCCGATGATCTGGTCGCGCACACCGCCGTAGCGCAGCCGGCGCGGGCCCGATGGGCTGGCCGCGATCAGGCCGCCGAGCGTCGCCCCTGGACTAGAGGGCGGATCGAGCGCGAGCCACTGCCGCGTGCGCGCCAGCGCGGCCCGCAAGTCAGCCAGCGGCAGCCCTGGCAGGACGGAGACGGTCTGGTCGTGCGGCGCGTGCTCGACGATCGCGTTGAGCCGGGCCGTGGAGAGCAGGATGTCGCCGCCGCTGGGCGGGAAGCCAAGGCCGAGCTGTGTGCCGCCGCCGCGCGGCAGCACCTTCAGCCCCTCGCGGTCCGCGAAGGCCAACACCGCCGCGACCTCCTCCGCGCCGCCCGGCGCCACCACCACCCGCGGGCGCACGCCCGCGACCGCGTCGCCCTCGGTGGCCTCCGTGACGGCGCCGGGCGCGCGCTCGGCGAGCGCCGCCCGCAGCGATTGGGTCGAGGTGCTCACGCGTCGCCTCCTCTCGCCTAATGGATACGCTAGAATCGCTCGCCCAGGCCGGCTAACTCGACCGGGTGAGCGCGGTAGGGGCCGGGCGTCTCGCCGCAGAGCCGCGGCGTAGGGTAGACCTTGTCAGGGTTGCAGAGGGAGTCGGGGTTGAGCGCGCAGCGCACGAGCTGGTGTGTCGCCATGTCGGCGTCGCTGAACATCGCCGGCATGTGGTGCTTCTTGTCGTGGCCGACGCCGTGCTCGCCGGTGATGCTGCCGCCAGAGTCCACGCACAGATGCAGGATCGCGCCGGCCAGCTCTTCGGCGCGTGCCTCGGCGCCTTCGTCGCGCTGATCGTAGAGCACCAGCGGATGCAGGTTGCCGTCGCCGGCGTGGAAGACGTTGGCGACGCGCAGCCCCGCCGCGCGCGCCAGATCGCCGATCTCGCGCAGCACCACCGGCAGCGCCGTGCGCGGGATGACGCCGTCCTGCACGATGTAGTTGGGGCTGATGCGGCCGACGGCGGCGAAGGCGGACTTGCGGCCCTTCCACATTAGCGCGCGCTCCTCATCGGTACGCGCCAGCCGCCACTCGCGCGAGCCGGCGGCGTCGCAGATCGCCTTGACCTGCTCGAGCTGGCGCTCGACCTCGGCCGCGCGGCCGTCCAGCTCGACGATCAGCACGCGGTCGTGGTTGGGATAGTTGGCGTGGACGGCGGCCTCGGCGGCCTCGATGGCGAGGCGGTCCATCATCTCGACGGCGGCGGGAACGATGCCGGCGGCGATGATGCCCGAGACGGCCTCGCCGGCGGCGTCGGTGGAGTCGAAGGCGGCCAGCGCCGTCTGCACCAACTGCGGCTTGCGCACGAGGCGCACTGTCACCTCGGTGACGACGCCGAGCGTGCCTTCGGAGCCGACGATGATGCCGGGCAGGTCGTAGCCGGGTGTATCCAGCGCGGGGCCGCCGACATCTACCACCGAGCCGTCTGAGAGCACGATCTTGAGGCCGAGCACGTGATTGACCGTGAAGCCGTACTTCAGGCAGTGCGCGCCACCGGAGTTCTCGGCGACGTTGCCGCCGATAGAGCAGACCTGCTGGCTGGAAGGATCGGGCGCGTAGTAATAGCCGTCGGGCGCGACGCGCTGCGTGACCCACAGATTGATCACGCCCGGCTGGACGACGGCGTAGCGGTTGGCGAGATCAACCGAGAGAATCTGGCGCATGCGCGAGAGGGCGATCACGACACAGCCGGCCGTGGGCAGCGCGCCGCCGGAGAGGCCGGTGCCGGAGCCGCGCGGCACGAAGGGGATGCGCGCGCGCGCGCAGACGCGCACGATGTCGCGCACCTGTTCGGTGGTGGTCGGCAGCAGGACGAGGCCCGGCGTGGCACGGTAGCTGGTCAGGCCGTCGGACTCGTAGGTGCGTAGCTGCTCGTATTCGGTGATGGTGCCCGCGTCGCCGGCGATGGCGCGCAGCTCCGCGACGATGGCGGGATCGAGCATCGCGGCCTCCTCTGTTGCTCAGGTGGACACAGCGGTTCTCGGCCTCAGACCGCTACTCCAGTATAGCCCAGTCGCGCGGAAAGGTCGGCGGCGACACGCACCAGCGCCGGGGCGACGCGCTGGATATGCTCCAGATCGAAGCGCAGGGTGGGGCCGGAGATGCTGATCGCCGCGGAGGCGCTGCCGGTGTGGTCGAAGATCGGCGCCGCCACGCACTGCACCTCCAGCTCGGTCTCGCCGCGGTCAATGGCATAACCGCGCTCACGGATGCGCGCCAGCTCCATGCGCAGCTCCTCCGCCGTGATGATGGTGTTGGGCGTCTGCGGCCGTAGCTCCTCGCCGCGTAGGTAGCGATCCAATTCGTCGGGACGGCGGTAGGCGAGCAGGGCTTTGCCGCAGGCCGTGCAGTAGAGCGGCGCGCGCGTGCCGGTCTGCGTGAACATGCGCACGCGGCGCTGGCTCAACACCTGATCAACGTAGACCACCTGATCGTCAATCAGCAGCACGAGGTTCACGGTTTCGCCCGATGCGGCGGCCAGCTCTTGCAGCGCGGGACGCGCCTCCAGCCGCACGTCGAAGGGGCCACCACCGACGGCGCCGGTGGCAAGGCGCAAGAGCTGCGAGCCGAGCGTGTAGCGCCCGCTAGGCGCGTTCTGCCGGGCGTAGCCGCGGCTCACCAGCACGGAGAGCAGGCGATGCACGGTGCTGACGTGCAGGCCAACGCGCTCGCTGAGGTCCGAGACGCCGATCTCGCTGCCCGCCGCCGCCAGCGCCTCCAGGATGTCGAGCGCGCGGTCGAGCGATTGCACGCGGCTGCCGCCGGAGCTCGTGGAGCTAGCGACGCCAGTGGAGCTCGTAGCCGCGGCCTCGACCGGCGGCTCGCGTGTCAACGTGCTGTGTTGTGACATACCCAATACCCCATGTCATTCAGGCGATTCGCCATCCGCCACACGTCCCAGCCGCCCTGTTTTCATGATACGATAACGATGCGCGCATTGCGAAATGGTACGCGCGGGTGGTAGGCTTGTCAAGGTCGCGACCGTTCAGTAGCTTGAGGAGGCGGCTGCTCATGTCAACCTCATCTGTTACGGCTGTCCCGGATGGCGTCGAGATTCGCGCGCCGATCACCCCTGAGTATGCCGAGGTGCTGACGCCGGACGCGCTGCGCTTCGTGGCGAAGCTGGAGCGGGCGTTCCGCGAGACACGCGCGGCACTGCTGCGGCGTCGCGCCGACCGGCAGGCCGCGCTCGACCGCGGCATCGCGCTGGACTTCCCGCCTGAGACGGCGGAGATACGCGCGCGCGAGTGGACCATCGCGCCGTTCCCGGCGGTTCTGAATGATCGGCGCGTTGAGATCACCGGGCCGACCGACCGCAAGATGATCATCAACGCGCTCAACTCTGGCGCGCGTGTCTTCATGGCGGACTTCGAGGACGCGAACGCGCCAACCTGGCAGAACATGGTTGAGGGGCAGCGCAACCTGCGCGACGCCGTGGATGGCACCATCAGCTTCGCCAATCCCGACGGCAAGACCTACCGGCTGAACGAGCGGACGGCGACGCTGTTCGTGCGCCCGCGCGGCTGGCACCTGCCGGAGAAGCACCTGATCGTGGATGGGCAGGAGATGTCGGGCAGCCTGTTCGACTTCGGCCTGTTCTTCTTCCACAATGGGCGCAAGCTGGCGGGGCGGCAGCTCGGCCCGTTCTTCTACCTGCCGAAGATGGAGAGCCACCTGGAAGCGCGGCTGTGGAACGACGTGTTCCTGCTGGCGCAGCAAGAGCTGGGCATCGAGCGCGGGACGATCAAGGCGACGGTGCTGATCGAGACGCTGCCGGCGGCCTTCGAGATGGACGAGATCCTCTACGAGCTGCGCGAGCACTCGGCGGGGCTGAACTGCGGGCGCTGGGACTACATCTTCAGCGCGATCAAGAAGCGGCGCAACGATCCCGCGTTCGTGCTGCCCGACCGCGCGCTGGTGACGATGACGGTGCCGTTCATGCGCTCGTACTCGCTGCTGTGCATCAAGACGTGCCACCGGCGCGGCGCGCACGCGATGGGCGGCATGGCGGCGTTCATCCCGGTGAAGGGCGATGAGGCGCTGAACGAGAAGGCGTTCGCCCAGGTGCGCGCGGACAAGGAGCGCGAGGCGGGCGACGGCCATGACGGCACGTGGGTGGCGCATCCGGGCATGGTCGGGCTGGCGACGGAGGTCTTCGACCAACTGATGCCGCGGCCGAACCAGATTGACCGCCAGCGCGAGGACGTTCACACGACAGCGGCGGAGCTGCTGGCGGTGCCGGAGGGGCCGATCACGGAGGGTGGGCTGCGCACGAACGTCAAAGTCGGGGTGCAGTACATCGCGGCGTGGCTCGGCGGGTTGGGCGCGGTGCCGCTCTACAACCTGATGGAGGACGCGGCGACGGCGGAGATCTCGCGTGCGCAGGTCTGGCAGTGGATTCACCACCCGAAGGGCGTGCTCGACGACGGGCGCAAGGTGACGGCGGAGCTGTTCCGCACGATCCTGGCGGAGGAGATGGAGCCGCTACGCGCGGGCAAGGGCGAGGGGCGCTACACGCCGGAGCATCTGGAGGAGGCGGCGCGGCTCTTCGAGCGCATCAGCACGGACGAGCACTTCGTGGACTTCCTGACGCTGCCGGCGTATGCGCTGCTGCCGTAGCTTGTTGACGTTCCGCGCCCCCTGCTCACAGCCGTGGGGAGGGGGCATTCGCTGCGTGGCATGACCAGGGAACACCCATGCGTGTGATCTTCTGCTCCGACCCGTTGAGTCCCCGGCAGGTGGACACGACGTATCTCAGTGAATATGAGGCTGCGCGGGCGCTTAACATTGCCACGTCGCTGATCAGCTACGAGGCGCTGGTAGACGAGGGCGATGCATTGCGGGCAGTGCGTCGCGTCGAGCTGGGCGTTGACGGCGAACTGGGAGTGTATCGCGGATGGATGCTGCGGCCAGAGGCGTACGGTCGGCTCTACCAGGCGCTTGCGGAGCGAGGCGTCACGCTCATTAACACGCCGGAGGCATACCGCCACTGCCACTATTTGCCCGCGTCGTTCGCGGCAATCGCCGATCTGACGCCATGGACGGTGTGGCTGGACGCAAACGATAGTGCATCTATGGATGCGGTGATGGATGCCGTGCGCGTCTTCGGCAACCGGCCGATCAT
>JAICVS010000032.1 GCA_025935195.1 Ktedonobacterales bacterium | reverse complement strand
TTGGTATCAAGACGATCTACACGCTGACGGACACGGCGGCGATCCCGCGCGGCTGGACGGGCGGCCGGGGCCGGATTGACGAGCGCATGATTCGCGAGGCGGCGCCGGACTATCGCGAGCGCACCTTCTACCTCTCCGGCCAGCCAGAGATGGTGCGGGCGTACGAGCGCGTGCTGCGGGGGATGGGAGTCGCCCGCGCCCAGATCAAGAGAGATTTCTTCTCCGGGCTGGTGTAGACAGGGCCGGCACCCCGTGTGCTTCTTGGATCTTGCATTCTTGTACAGTTTGATGTACAGTTACATGTGCAGAGCGCAGTCGTGCGGTTCGGAAGCATCCACCGCAACAAACGACGGACTAGGACACCCCGACATGACACACAAAAAGGACACCGTGCTCTCGATTACAGAGGCACGGGAACAACTGACACGCCTGCCCGACCAGTTGGCGCGCTCACACGAGACGGTCGCCATCACGCGGCGCAATCAGCCGGTGCTGGCCGTGCTGGCGTGGGATCTGTACGAGGCGATCATGGAGACGCTCGACGTGATGGGGCAGCCGGAGATGATAGCTGCCCTACGCGCGAGTGCTCAGGACATCGCAGCGGGACGGACGATCTCGCTGGACGACCTCAAGCGTGAGCTTGCGGCGGAGCCGGGCCAGTCCTGAGCGGAGCGCGCAATGGCCGAGCAATCCACCTGGCACGTCGAGATCACCGCGACGGCCGCGGAGCTGATCCGCGGCATCAAAGATACCCGCGTTCGCGGCAAGATTCTGGAAGCGATTGAAGGGCTTCGGCAGCATCCAGAACGTGGCAAACCGCTGGTGGGAGAGTTGGCCTCCTATCGCAGCCTGAGGGCAGTGGGGCAGCGTTACCGCGTCATCTATCAGATCGAGGCGGAGAAGATCACCATCTACGTGGTCGCGGTCGGCATCCGCAAGGACGGCGACAAGGGCGATGTCTACGAGCTGACGAAGAAGCTACTCCGGCTCGGCCTGCTCCCGCCGCAATGACCGCCAGCATCAGCGGCTCGGCGGCTCATCCTGCCTGATGCGCTCGAAGGGCGAGCGGCAGGAGCGGCAGAGATACTGCGCCGTCGAGAGTTGCGAGCCGAAGGGCGAGAGCAGCTCGGTCTCGCGCGAGCCGCAGAACGGGCAAGTGGCGCGGTCGTCCGCTTCCTCATCCTGACGTGCGCTGTCTGGTGCGTGTGCGTGCGTGTGCCGCTCGCTGTCGCGTTCCATCTCGCCACTCACTTCTCTGCCTGGGATGCGGCGCTGGCCGCGCCAGCGATGACGACCGCGCCCGCCGCCGTGCCGTGGGCGAGGCGGTGCGTCTCGGCGTCGAAGCGATCCCACGGCAACGGCTCAGTCAGCTCCCAGGTGTCGTCTCCGGCGCGGCGGAGCGGGAGATTCAGCCGCTCGGCCTCGATGAGCGGGCCGATGGCGGCGAGGAAGCGGGCGCGCAGCGCATCCGGCGTGGCGTCGAGCACATGGTTGGCGGCAAGCGCATCTCCACCATCGCCCTCCGGGCCGAACCAGCATAGCACCTCCGGCCAGGCATGACGCAGGCTGGCCTCGAGAGCCGCGCGGATGCCGCCGCCCTCGCGCGCCAGCAGGCGCACCCACGATGCCGCGTGCTGCGCGTGCATGCGCTCCTCCTGCAGCACCTTGCGGCTGCGCCCGGCGAGCGGCTCGTAGGCGGAATCTACGGCGGCCTCGAAGAGCGAGGTGAGCGCACCGTCCACCAGGAAGTTCGCCGTGATCACGTCCTCCCAGCCGGGCAGCGGCTGGTCGAGCACGGCCATGTGCGTGAAGCGCGTGCGTGTCTCCGGCTCGTTCTCGGCGCCGGCGGCCGGCGTGAGCGTGCGTAGCAGCGGATAGAGCGCGCGCGCGTGGCCCAGCTCGTCCTGCGCCATCGCCGCGGCGGCGACGGCTGACTCCAGCGTGGGCGCGGCGCTGCACCACTCAGCGTAATGGCGGCCCAGCGCGTACTTGTTGTCGGCAATGCGCGCGATCAGGCGCGTAATAGCCTCGGTCGCCTCGGCGGAGAACTCAGTCTTGGGCATGACGCCTCGCTCCTGGGGATGCCTTGGGAACCTCGGCTGTCTTGCGCTGCTCCCCCTCGCCGCGCCGGCCGTCCCGCTGTCTCCCCGTCTCCGCGCGCGGAGAGGGGGCCGGGGGGTGAGGAACCCGCTACGATTCGATCACCGTGACGAATGCCTCGCGTGGGGCGACCTTCATCTCCACCCAAGCGAACTCGTCGTAGATGCTGCGCGCGTAGACCTGGGCCAGCTCGCGGTCGTCCGCCTCGACGGTGCCGACCTCGTGTAACGGCTCCTCGTACGACTTGCGCGCCAGCACGATCCAGATGCGGTCGGGGATGAAGCGCGGCGCGGCGTGATGGGCGGCGCTGGAGGCAGCGATCGCGGTCGGTACATCGGCCTGAGTCGTCGCGGCGCCGGAGCCGGATGCGGCGGGCTTCTTGCTCATATGGCTACCCCCAGCAGCGCCAGCGCGTCGCGCCCGTCCTCGGTAAGCCGCGCCTTCGTCCAGACCGGCTCCCAGACCACCTCGATCACGACATCCCGCACGCCCGGCACACGCCGCAAGCGCGCGTGGATATCGCCCTCGATCAGCTCGGTGGCGGGGCAGCCCATCGCCGTGTAGGTGATGGCGACATGGGCGGTGGCGCCTTTGGGGCCATCGGGGCCATCAGGGCCATCGGGGCGCGCGTCCACGATCAGGCCCATGTCCACCACGGAGATGCCCAACTCCGGGTCTTCCACCTCGCGCAGCGCGTCCCACAGCGCGTCGTGCGGGTACTCGGCGGGACCGGCGCTGATATGAGCGGATGGGTGGTCGAGATGCGTCGGCGCAGCCATGTTACGCCGCCTCCAACAGCTTCGCCAGCCCGCGATTGCCGCGCTGCACGAACTCCACGAACTCGGTGTTGGCGGGGCCGCGCTGCTTCCAGCGCACCAATACCGCATCCCAGGTGGTCGCGCCGTCCTCCAGCAGCCAGCGTTTGCGCTTCTCATCGAAGGTGGCGGGGAAGGCGCAATCAATCACCCATTTCTGGCTCGCCTCGTCGAGGTGCGCCGGCACGCTAAAGCCAAGCTCCTGGCAGAGCGGCACGGCCGTGCTCATCCACGTCTGGCGCAGCTCGTCGTTGCTCTTGCCCTTGAAGCCGAAGCCAAGCTGCTCGGTGTGCTTCTTCAGGTCGTCGGGCAGGCCGAACCACTCTACGGTCAGCAAGAACATCCAGTCAATCGCCTGTTGCAGCCGCTCGTGCTCGGCGGGGTCGGGCGCGAGCTTGCGCATCCACTGCTCGCCGTGGCGCAGGTGGAACGTCTCCTCTTTGTCCACCTTCACCAGCGCGCGCTTCCAGGGGCCGAACGTCGTGTTGCGGTAGACATCGCCCAGCAGCGTATAGCCGGCGCGGTCGTAGAAGGCGTTGGCGATGATCAGCTCGTAGAAGCTATCGAGCGGCACGTCGAAGGCATAGGGATACTTCCACTTCACCGGATCGCGGCGGTAGACCAGCTCTTCGGTGTCCACACCCAGGTCGCGCAGCATGCGATAGGCGATGTGGGCGTGGGCCAGCTCGTCCTGCACGATGGCGATAGCCGAGCCGAACATGTTGAGGTTGGGCGCGCGGCGCGCGGCGTGGATGTAGGCCGGCGCGCTGATCAGCTCCGTATCGGCGGAGACGGTGAGAATGCGCTTCATGCCCTCCAGATAGCTCGGGCTCATGTGCTCGACGCTCTCGACGAGCCGGTGCTCGCGAATGCGCTGGAGGACTTGCTCGTCGGTCAGCGGAGCGATCATGGCGCTCTCCTTATAGATCGAATCTGTCTGGACACAGGGGCATGATAGGTTCCGCGCGGATGGCGTGTCAAGGCGAGCTACACACCAGACGCGCCGGCCTCCCACCCCTCATCGGCCAGCGCGTTATGGGCGGCATCCTGCTCGGCCTGGCGCTTGCTGCGGCCCTCGCCGCGCGCGGCGCTATGCTCGCCCAACACCACCTCGACGACGAAAGTGCGGTCGTGCGACGGGCCTTCCTGGCTGACCATGCGATACGTCGGTGTGACGCCGAGGCGAGCCTGCGCCAGCTCCTGCAAGAGCGATTTGTCGTCCTTGATGCGCTCGCCGGCGGTGACGCGCGTAATCTCGGCGTCCAACAGCGGCTCCAGAAACGCGCGCGCCGCCTCCATACCGCCGTCCTGATAGAGCGCGCCGACAATCGCCTCGCCGGCGCGCGCCAGCAGCAGCTCGCGCTCGCGCCCACCCGTCGCTTCCTCGCCGCGACCCAGGCGCAGGTGCGGCCCCAGCGCGATGCGGCGGGCGAAGGCGGCCAGCGCGGAGGCGCGCACGAGCGCCGCGCGTAGGTTGGTCAGCTCGCCTTCGCTGGACGTGGGGAAGCGGCGATACAGCACGTCGGAGGCGATCAGCCCCAGCACCGCGTCGCCCAGGAACTCCAGCCGCTCGTTCGCGACGACGCCGGGACCAGGGAATTCGTGCGCGTAGGAGGTGTGCGTGAGCGCTTCGAGCAGCAGCGCGCGATTGGCGAACCGATGCGCCAGCGCCGCTTCCAGGCGCGCGAGGCCGACATCAGGGGCGGATGGTTCCGGTTGGCCGGTCGGCGTGGCGCTCATCACTCGCTACTCCACCGCCAGATCGGCGCCCTCGCCCACCGCGCCGACGACGTGGAACGGAACGCCGGCCGCGGCGAAAGCGTCGCGGGCGCGGTCGAGCGCGGCGGCGGGGATGGCGGCGAGCAGACCGCCGGAGGTCTGCGGATCGAACAGCAGCAGGCGATCAACCTCACTCACATCTGGGCCGAAGCTGACGCGGCCTTCGAGATAATCGGCGTTGCGGCCGGTGCCGCCGGGGGTGTTGCCGGCGGCGGCATAGTCACGCGCGCCGGGCAGCATGGGAATGTCGGCCATGCGGAAAGTGAGGCGGGCGCCGCTCTGCGCGGCCATCTCGCCCGCATGGCCGAGCAGGCCGAAGCCAGTGATGTCGGTGCAGGCGTGGACGGCATCGGCGCCGAGCGCACGCAGCGCGCGAGCGGCGGCGGCGTTGAGCGTGAGCATGCTGGCGACGGCGGCAGCCAGGTCGTCTTCGCGGACCGCCTGGCGCTTGAGTGCGGTGGTCACGATGCCCGCGCCGATGGGCTTGGTCAGGATGAGCGCGTCGCCGGCGCGCGCGCCGCCCTTGGTGAAGATGCGCGCCGGGTGGACGAGGCCGATGGCGACGAGGCCGTACTTCGGCTCGTGATCGGTGACGGTATGCCCGCCAGCCGTAATGGCCCCGGCCTCGCGCACCTTCTCCGCTCCGCCGCGCAGAATCTCGGTGAGGATGGCCGGATCGAGGTCGTCGGGGAAGCCGGCGAGGGTGAGCGCGAACAGCGGATCGCCGCCCATGGCGTAGATGTCGCTGAGCGCGTTGGCGGCGGCGATGGCGCCGAAGGTATAGGCATCGTCCACCACCGGCGGGAAGAAGTCGGTGGTGGCGACGATGGCCTGCTCGTCGTTCAAGCGATAGACAGCGGCGTCCGCGGCCCCGGCGAGGCCGCCCAGCAGCACGGGAACCCCCCAGCCCAAGGCGCCGGCAAGAGGACGCAACACGTGCGCCAGGGCATCCGCGCCCATTTTGGACGCTCAGCCGGCGCAGCTCGCCAGCGTTGTCAGCCGGATCTGCCTGCCCGGTGCCATGCGCCACGTTGCCTTTCCACGTCGCGCGCCGGATGCGTCCGCCATCGCGCGCCTGCCAGCGCATTGTAGATGCGCCTGGGCCGCGCCGTCAAACCGGCGCACAGGCAAATACTAGAAGGCAACAATAAAGGGCGAGCGCCGGAAAGCCGCTCGCCCTGCCATGCCATGCTATGCGCCGGCCGCGCACTCTACGCGGTCACTTCGGCGGGCTCTTTCTTGCCGTTCAGGCCGATAGACGGCAGCTTGGCGCTGATCGCCTCGGCGGCGTGCGGCGCCTGCTCACGCAGCGTGTTGAACGTCTCAATCGCCTTGGGCGCCACTACCTGATACTGCTCGACGGCCGTCCGGGCGGCCTTCCCGCCAAAGACCTTCGCCTGCTCGGCCACCGGGCGACCCTTCTCGATCAGCCGGCGAGCCGCGTCGCGGCCCTCTTTGCGCGACAGCACCACCGCCGCCGTGATGCCCGTCAGCCCCAACGCCGCGCCCGCCAGCAGCGCGGCCACCTGCGTCCGTTTCATTGTTCTCCGTACCTTTGCTCACTTGCCGGCCGCACGCCGCACATCAGGAGCCTACAGCCACTCCACCGCGCCGGCCGTCTCGACAACATCTCCTACAGACACGCCAGCAATCCCAACGGTCACCAGCCTGCCATCACGAGATTATACGGTACACGGCCAGATCGGTTGTAGCGCAAACGCCCGCCCATCGTCACGGTTGTGTCACAGATCACTCGCCGAGTGAGGCAGGCTCGCCATCAGTGGGTGACGGGACATTGGGCATGAGGCTCTGATCAAATGCGACGCCAGTGTCGCTGCTCGCGAAAGGTTCGGCGTCGCTGGGGGCATCCTCCGCCCCCGCTTCCAGCGCGGGCAGGTCCGCGACCACACGCATCACGCTCGGCTGCGACTCCTGCCGCGACTCCCGCGCCAGCGGCGTCCGCGCCGGGCCGCTCGCGATGGAAGGGCGGGCCGCGGCCGGCGCCGCCGTGGTGGTGCGAGGACCACGGGTGACACGCGGCTCCAGCACCCATTCGCCGCGCGCGCGTGGGCCGATGTCGGGCGTTTGCTCGCGGCTCCAGCGCAACGCCTGCGCGAACTCCAGCGCGTCGCTGTAGCGTTCGGCCGGCTCGCGGCGCAGCGCCAGCAAGATGACCTCTTGCAGCGCGCGCGGCACGTCGCGGCGGTAGGCGCTCGGCGGCGGCGGATCGACGACCATGCGGCGTGAGGCGGCGGCCAGCGGCGTGTCGGCCTCGAAGGGTAGTCGGCTCGTCGTCAGCTCATACAGGACGATCCCCAGCGAGTAGAGATCGGCGGCGGGACCACCCGGCTCGCCAAGCACCTGCTCCGGCGAGAGGTAATCGGGCGTGCCGATGACCTGGCCGGTGACGGTCAGATTGGTGAGATCGGCCCCCACCTGCCGGGCGATGCCGAAATCGGTCAGCTTGGCGAGCAGCTCGATCCGCGAATCGAGCACAAGCACGTTCTGCGGCTTGACATCGCGGTGGACGACACCCTTGGCGTGCGCGGTGGCGAGCGCCTGGCAAAGCTGCTGGCCGACGGTCCAGATCCAATCGAACGGCAGCGGGCCACGCCGGCGCACCAGCTCCTTGAGCGTGCAGCCGAAGACGTATTCCATGGCGAGGTACGGCACCGGCTGATCGGGGTCGTCCATCCACGGCACGCGCGAGGCCGTCGCCAGCGGCACGGTGTAGCCGAAATCGAGCACGCGCACGATATGGGCATGCGCGAGCGCGGCGGCGAGATGGGCCTCGCGGCGGAAGCGCGCCGCCGCCTCCGGGATGAGCGGGCCGTTGGTGCGCAGCACCTTGACGGCGACGATGCGCTCGGTGTGCAGGTCCACGCAGCGATAGACGACAGCGGTGCCGCCGAGGCCGACGCGCGCCAGCACACGATAGCGATCCGCCAGCGGCAGGGCGCCGCCCTGCTGGGGAGTGCCGCTCTGGCCGTCCATTTCCACCGTCTCGCTGCCTCCACCCTGTTCACGCGACATCCGGAGGACCGTTGGCATCTCCGTGGGGCTTCAGCCCGCCGCATACGTGCGCCGGCACGTTCAGTGCCGTGAGGAGCGCCCCAGCACCAGCCAGGCGCGCGCATGATACCACACGCCGGCGAGCATGCGGCGCTCCTCTCCCGCCCTGTCTCCCCTCCGTGGCCCTCCCGTTCCTCCGTTCCTCCATTCCTCCTGTGTTGGTTCTCGTCTCTTGGGGTGAGAATGCCCCACACCACTCAGCCGGGCAGAATGAAGGCGACAGCGGCGACCATCGCGTAGAAAGCGAGCAGTTGCAGCCCTTCCAGCCAGGTCGTCTCGCCGTCCAGGCTGACCAGCGCGTAGACGAAGCTGACCAGCCCCAGCACGATCAATTCGAGCGCGGGGAAGATCATCGTCAGCACCAGCGACGGCTCGCCCAGGCTGATCGGCAGGCTGGCGAGCACCAGCACCGGCGTCACGAACAGCGCCACCTGCACACTGGAGCCGGCGGCGACCGCCATCGCACTCTCCATGCGGTTCCGCCAGGCGTTCACCACCGCGCCGACCTGCTCCCCCAGGTTGCAGACGATGGGGAAGATGATCAGGCCGACCGAGAGCGGCGTGAGCGGCGTGTCGGCGATGATGTTGTCGGTGACACTGACCAGGATCACCGCGATCAGCACGATGGCGGCGGTCACGCCGCCCAGCCCCAGCAGCGCCAGCGGCAGCCCGGACGGGTTCTCCTGGCGCCGCGCGCGACGCCGCGCGCGAGCGGCCCGCTCCTCGCGATCCTCGTCGCGCTCCTCGGCGCGCAGCAGCTTCTCCGCCTCCGTCGTGTTACGCGGGTCGTCCGCCAGCACCGCCGCCCCGTCAACGATAATCGCCGGCTTCTGCGCCGCGCGCCCACCCTCCTTACCGCCCTCGCCGCCCGCCTCGCCACCGTGCCCGCGCGCGCCGAGGTTGAAGACGGTCGCGGCGATGTAGGCCACGTAGCTGAAGATCAGGATGACGCCGAACGCGATGCTCACGCTCACCTGCGCATCCGCGGACTTCTCGCCGGCAAGCGAGGTCGCCAGCGTGGGCAGCGCCAGGCCGACCACGGCCAGCGCCAGCATCGAGGCGTAGCCGGCGGCGCTGCCGGCGCTGAAGCGCATGCGCCCGTTGCGCAGGGCGGCGACGAAGATCGAGGAGCCGAGCACGAAGAGGATGTTGTTGATGACCGAGCCGATCACCAGCCCGCGGATAACGCTAAAGTCCGCCTCGCGCACAGGCGTATCCGCCACGTGCAGGTGCGCGTGGACGAGCAGCGCGATGCCGATGGCAAGCTCAGGCGCGTTGCCGAACGAGGCGCCAAGGAGCCCGCCGAGCCGGTCGCCGACATATTGCTCGATGCGCCCCGTGAACGTACCGATCAGCCGCGCCAGCGGAATCAGCGCGACCAGGGCAAGGGCGAAGATCGCCCCGGTGAGCTGCCCCTGGGCGCCGCGGTCGAGAAACCACACCACCACCGTCGCCGGCACTGCCACGAGCAGAAGATTGAGCCACTTCGCGTTCACGCAGGAAACCCCTCCCGTTATCCGCCCACCCACAGATCGCCCGCCCAGCGCGGCGGCGCATCCGCCCACCCTATAATGCCAGGAAGACGTCGCGCAATCAAGTGGGTGTTTTTCCTTCCGCGTGGTTGGCTCGAATGCGCATAATATGCGGAGAGGCTCGGCACAATCGCTGAGTGACTGGGGCGACAGCCTCACATATACTGGAACGCATAGGGACGCGACCGCGCTCAGCGCGCATCCGCCCCGACAGGCATCCACAGGGAGATCCACATGCGCGAAGACATCGAGGTAGCGGCAGGATCGGGGGCGCTGGAGCCCATCCGGCCGATCACGGTGCTGCTGGCCGACGACCATGCGCTGCTACGCGAGGGCACACGCCGGCTGTTGGAGGCGGAGCCGGACATCCGCGTGGTGGCGGAGGCGGGCGACGGGCAGGTGGCCGTGGACGAGGCGGAGCGTACGCGCCCGGATGTCGCGATCATGGACGTCGCCATGCCGGGGATGTCGGGCATCGAGGCGACGCGGCGCATCAAGTCCTTCCTGCCCAACGTGGCTGTGCTGGCGCTCACCGCCTACGACGACGACCAGTACGTGATGGCGCTGCTCGATGCCGGCGCGGCTGGCTTCATGCTCAAAGACGCGCGCGGCCAAGATCTCGTGGAGGCGGTGCGCGCGGTGCATCGCGGCGAGGCGGTGCTCCAGCCGCGCGTGGCGGCGCGGGCGCTGCGCCGTGCCGTCTCGCGCCGGGCGCTGCCCGTGGCCGCCCCACCGCCGCTCTCCGACCGCGAGATGGAGGTGCTGCGCGAGGCGGCGCGCGGGCTGCCCAACACAGACATCGCGCGGCGGCTGGACCTGAGCGTGCGCACCGTGCATACCCACCTCGGCAACATCTTCACCAAGCTGAGCGTCGGCTCGCGCACCGAGGCGGTGCTGCTGGGATTGCGCCGCGGCTGGATCACCCTGGACGAGACCGACGAGACCGGCCCGGACGAGGGAGAGCCAGGTGGCACGCAACCCTAGTAGAGCACGGGAGTTGCCGGATGTGGGGTGAATAGGCGGGTAGGGGGCTGAGCATGGGTCGCGCGCGCGCGGAGCTGTTCTGCCGCATGGGATCATTCTGGCGGCTGCCATCGCACTCCTGGCGACCCTGGCGACTGTCCGCCCGCGACCTCGCGCTTTGCGCCATCGTCGCCATCCTGCTGGTCTGGGCGCTCACCGCACCATCCATCCATGACCAGGCGCCCGCGCCGCACGGCGGGGTGGCGCTGGCGGCGCTCTCGGTGGCGGCGGCTCTCTTCGCGCACTGGATGCGCCAGCGGTTCGACGTCGCGGGGCAGGTGGCGCGCGCGCTGCCGGTGCCGTTCTACACCCTGTATCTCGCGTCCATCATCCTTGCCGGCCTGCCCGCCGCGCTCGTGATCGCCACGCTGCTCCCCTTCCTCGACGAGCTCACGGCCTGGCGGCGCGGTGGCGACCTTCAGGCGGCGTTGCGCAAAGCGGCATCCGGCATGCTGATCACCCTCGCGGCGGGCGCCTGCTTCGTGGCCGTGGCCAACGCGCTGCGGCCGCACCTTCCCCACTTCGAAGCGGACCTGATCGGCGCGCTGGTGGGGGCGGCGGCGATGTACGCCGGCATCGGCTGCGCGCGTGCGCTGGAGTGGCAGGGACTCCCCGGCCTGCGCCCGCGCGCGCTGGTGAGCGTGTTTGGCACCCCGGCGCTACGCTTCCAACTCCTGCTGCTCAGCGTCTGCCCACTGCTGCCGCTGGCGGCGCTAGTAGACGACACCGTGGCGGAGCTGGCATGGGCCTTATTCCTGGTCCCGCTCGGCGCGGTCTATTACCTCGCGCTGGTGAGCGTGCGCCTGCACCAGCGCACGGATGAGCTGCAGCGGACGGTGGTGCAGCTTGGCGCGGCACGGCGGCGCGAGATGGAGCTGACCGGATACGCCGCGCTCGTCACCCGCGCGCAGGAAGATGAGCGGCGCCGGCTGGCGCGCGAGCTACACGACGACACCGCCCAAGCGCTGATCGCGCTCGCGCGCGGGCTAGACACGCTGGGCGGGCGCGCGGTCGAGCCGCCGCTCCCCGACGGCGACGCGCGCTTCATCGCGGATCTGCGTGGGCTGGCGAGGCGCACGCTGGATAGCGTGCGCCAGGCCTGCTACGACCTGCGCCCCTCAGTGCTGGACGACCTGGGCCTTGCCGCGGCGCTGGCCTCGCTGGCGCAGTCGGTGACACGCCGGGGGCTGCGCTGCGCCTTCACGGAGCATGGCACATACCAGCCGTGCCAGCCGGAGGTGGAGGTGACGATCTACCGCGTCGCGCAGGAGGCGCTGGCGAACGCGCTCCAGCATGCGCACGCCTCGCGGGCAACGCTACAAATCACCTACACGCCAGACGCGATTACCCTGCGCGTGCAGGACGACGGGCGCGGCTTTGACTACGCGGCGGCGCTGCGCGCCGTGCCTGGGGATCCGCGCGAAGACGTGACACGTGCTCCCGCCGCCGGACTGAATGACGACACAACCCCGGCGGGTCACGAGACATACACCGTGACGTACATGGGACTCGGCCTGCTCGGCATGCGCGAGCGCGCCAGCCTGATCGGCGCGCGTGTAGAGGTGGAGAGCGGGCCGGGGCATGGCACAACCGTGCTACTGACAGCGCCCATGGACGTAGAGCGCGCGGAAGCGATGGGAGCATGACCAGGGCAGATGCCCTTTCCCCACATGCTCCGGCTCCGGCCCCTCGTACCGCATCCCCGTCCGGCCAGGATTACCCCTGGCATGATGCGATTTGACACAGAGCTGCGGACACTGCGGCCAACGGCCCTCCAGGCGCGATTGCCATCGCCGGCTGGCTGCGCGGGCGGTCTGTCCGTCCTCATGTGTAAAAGTCCATCGTGCCGGGAAGCCAACGAACGGCAACACCCTCGCCCAATTCGGTCTCACGCATGCCGCACCGGCTCCGCATCGCGTGCGCCGGCTGTGCCTCGCGTGTCTCGTCTCGCGCTCCCCGCGCGCAGCGTCGCCACGAACTCGCCACGCAACACCGCAATCGCCGCGAACGCGATGACGATGGCGCTGGCCGTGCTGAAGACGCGGTTGAGCAGCATGATCGCCACCGCCGCGCTATCGCCCACGCCGAAGATCAGCAGCGCGCCGATGCCGCTCACCTCGATCACGCCGAAGTCCACCGGCAGCGGCAGAATCAGCCCCACCGCCAGGCTGAAGAAATAGACCGCCGCCGCTTGCCAGAGCGAGAGGCCCGTCACCCCCAGCCCGCGCGCGATCACGTATAGCCCCACCGCCGCCGTGAGCAGGTAGATCGCGCACAGCACCGTCTCGACTCCCAGCACCCGTGGCCGTGCCAGCGCCCGCACCCCGCCGCGGTAGTGCTCCAGCTCGGCGAGAAAGCGTTGCGTGGCTCGGGCGCGCGTGAACCACACAGGGAGCCGCGCCGCGCCGCGCAGCAGCGTGATCAGCACGCAGAGCAGGACGAAGGCGGCCGTGCCGATCAGGATGGCCGGGCGCAGCCAGTCGCTCCAATCGCCCAGCCCCAGCCCCAGCAGCGCGACGAGCGAGACCGCCACCTCAGTAGCGAGAATCAGCGTGGTGGCGACTGCGGAACGAGCGAAGTTCGTCCCCTGCGAGAGCTTGAGCAGGTAATTCTGAAAGTAGTTGCCGATCGGCAGGCTCTTGGTGATCTCGCCGACCGCGAACGCGAAGACCTGCGAGCGCACCGGCGCGCGAATATCGAGCCGGTCCAGCAGATAATGCCACTGGACGCCGCGCACCAGCGTGTAGACCAGCATCAGCAGGAAGAAATACAGCAGGTACGCCCGCTGGAAGCCCAGCGCCAGCGCGAACACCTTGCGCACGTCCGCGATCGTCAGGAAGGCGACCACCAGGGCGGCGCCAAGCACCACGGGTATGACGAGGGTCGGGCGCAGCAGCCTCTTCATCGCGTCAGCCAACCTGCTTCCTTGTGCGCGCGCATCACCGGGATGGGACCGTCGCAAGAACAGCACCAGGGACATTCATATCCAACTTGGCCTGCTTGGCTTGGAGATGGGGAATCATACTGGTTTGTCCTGTTCGAGGCCGGGATTACCCCCGGCATTCATGCCGGGAGGCCAACGTCTCCCCCCACTCGCCCACCCTGATCATCCCACGCGAGGCAAGCGTCCCTAGAATCCGAGGGCCGCGGCAGTCTATCATCTAACATGTGTGACCGTGACATTACCGTCGTCTCACCGCCACGCCCCTTGCCACATGCGATATACTGAACATCTTTGAGCTGGAGGAGGTTTCGCTTTGCGCGCGACGCTTCGCAGTCTTCGCGGCTATCTGGCCCGGCACACTGGCATGCTCTTCCTCGGTGGCTGTTGCATCGTCATCGCCAACCTCATCGCGTTGGTGCCGCCACTGCTCTTGCAGGAGGCGATTGATGGGCTGGGCAGGCGCGAGGGGCTAGGCCTGCTCACGCACTACGCGCTGCTGATCGTCGCCGTCGCGCTGGGCGCCGGCGTCTTCCAGTTCCTCAGCCGCTACGTCGTCAACGGCGTCTCGCGCCAGATCGAATACGAGCTGCGCACCGACCTCTTCCAGCACTTCCAGCGGCTCGACCTCGACTACTTCCAGCGGCGCAAGCTCGGCGATCTGGTGGCGCGCGCCACCAACGACCTCTCGCAGGTGCGCCAGATGTTGGGGCCGGGCATCTCCAACTCCTGCAACACCTTGATCGCCTTCACCGTCACCGCCATCGCCATGATCCAGATTGACGCCCAGCTCACCCTCTACTCGCTCACCGTCATGCCCATCGTCACCGTCGTCTTCATCCTCGTCGGCGGCGGCATCCGCGGCCGCTTCCGCAAGGTGCAGGATCAGTTCGGCGAGGTCTCGGCGCGCGCGCAGGAGAACTTCACCGGCATCCGCGTGGTCAAAGCCTACGCCCAGGAGCAACACGAGCTGACGGCCTTCAACCGCGTCAACGCCGAGTACGTCCAGCACAGCATCTCCTACGCGAAGCTGAACTCGCTGCTCTGGCCGGCGATGTACTTCGTCTCCGGCCTGGCCGTGGCGATTCTGCTCTGGCGCGGCGGCATAGACGTGATCACCGGGCGCATCACCATCGGCCGGCTGGTGCGCTTCAACACCTATCTCGCCGCGCTCTCCTGGCCGATGATCGCGCTCGGCTGGACGGTCAACCTCTTCCAGCAAGGCTCCGCCTCGATGAGCCGCGTGCGCGAAGTGCTCACCGCGACGCCCGCCATCGCCGACGGCCCACGCACCCGCGCGAACGCGGCGCCCACACGCGGCGCGATCGAATACCGCCACGTCTCGCTCGCCTATGATGAGTCGGAGGGACGTGAGGCGCTGCGCGACATCTCGCTGCGCATCCCGGCCAACTCCTCGCTCGGCATCGTCGGCGCCACCGGCGCCGGCAAGTCCAGCCTGGTCAATCTGCTCTCGCGCGTCTACGACGTGACCAGCGGGCAGGTCTTGATTGACGGTGTGGATGTGCGCGAGATTCCCGTCACGGCCCTGCGCGCCCGCATCGGCTACGTCCCGCAGGAGACCTTCCTCTTCTCCGTCTCCATCGCCGAGAACGTCGGCTTCGGCGTCGCGCATCTGGACGACGAGCGGCTGGAGCGGGCGCTGCGCGTCTCGCAGTTGGGCAAAGACGTGGCGGACTTCCCCGACGGCGCGCACACGATGGTCGGCGAGCGCGGCGTCACCCTCTCCGGCGGCCAGAAGCAGCGCGCCGGCATCGCGCGCGCCGTGGCCAAAGAGCCGCTGATCCTGATCCTCGACGACGCGCTCTCCAGCGTCGACACCCACACCGAGGCCACCATCCTGCGCGAGCTGCGCGCCGTCATGCGCGACCGCACCTCCATCGTGATCGCGCACCGCATCTCGACCGTCAAAGACCTCGACCAGATCGTCGTGCTGGATGACGGGCGCATCGTCGAGCGCGGCACGCACCGCGAGCTGCTGGCGGCCGGCGGCATCTACGCCGCGATGTACCGCCGGCAACTGCTTGGCGAGGAGCTGGAAGAGGACGTGGCGGCGGAAGACGAGTTGCCCGCTGACGGCCGGCGCGATCTGCTGGAGCTTGAGCCGGGAGCGCGGCCCGGATCGGAGGCGGGTTCGAGTTCGGGCGGCGGTATGGGCATCGTCCGTGACACAGGAGTGGAGGAATAGCCGGTGGCGCAAGCGCAAACCTTCTTCCAGGAAGACGAGATCCTCGGCAAAGCCTACGACGCGCGCCTCGTGCGCCGGCTCTGGCAGTACATCCGCCCCTATCGCCGCATGCTTTTGGGCGCGCTGGCGCTCTCGCTGATCACCGTCGGCGTGGACCTGCTCGCCCCCTTCATCACCCAGCTCGCCATTGACCGCTACATCGCGCCCGCGCGGCCCACCGGCCTCTCAGCCACCGACCGCGCCAACAGCGTCTTCGGCATGGCGCTGCTCTTCCTGCTGGTGCTGGTGGCGGGGTTCGCGCTGCGCTACGCGCAAAACTTCCTGTTGAGCGTGCTCGGCCAGCGCATCATGTACGACCTGCGCTCAGGCATGTTCGCCCATCTGCAGCGCCTCTCGCTCTCCTTCTTCGATCACAACCCCGTCGGCCGCCTGATGACGCGCATCACCAACGACGTGGATGCGCTCAACGATTTCTTCACGTCGGGCGCCGTCTCGCTCTTGGGCGATGTCTTCACGCTCGCCGGCATCGTCGTCATTCTGCTGGTCGAAAACTGGGCGCTGGCGCTGGTCGTCTTCATCGTCATCCCGCCGCTGCTCTACGCCACCTCCATCTTCCAGCGCATGATGCGCGACAACTTCCGTGCCATCCGCGTGCGCCTGGCGCGCATCAACGCCAACATCGCCGAGAACATCTCCGGCACCCAGGTGGTGCAGCTCTTCAACCGCGAGGGCCGCAACTTCGCCCATTTCGACGAGCTGAACCGCGACTACCGCGCGCAGACGCTGCGCTCGCTCTTCTACTTCGCCATCTTCTTCCCGGTGGTCAACATCTTCGCGGCCGTGGCGATGGCGCTGATCGTGCGCGTCGGCGGCGGCCAGGTGCTCGCCAGCGCGCTCTCGCTGGGCGCGCTGGTGGCCTTCCTGCAATACGTGGATCGCTTCTTCCTGCCGGTGCGCGATCTGGCTGACAAGTACACCATCTTGCAAGCGGCGATGGCAAGCTCCGAGCGCATCTTCCGCGTGCTGGACGAGCCGGTGACGGTGGCCGACGCTGCCGAGCCAAAGGCGTTGGGCCGCATCCGTGGCGACGTGCAATTCAAAGACGTCTGGTTCGCCTACAATCCCGGCGAGTGGGTGCTGCGCGGCGTCTCGTTCCACATCCGCCCTGGCGAGAGCGTGGCGTTCGTCGGCGCCACCGGCGCCGGCAAGACCTCGCTCATCAGCCTGATCTCGCGCTTCTACGACGTGCAGCGTGGCGAGGTGCTGGTGGACGGGCGCAACGTCAAAGATGTCGCGCAGGCCGAGCTGCGACGCCAGGTCGGCGCGGTGCTGCAAGACCCCTTCATCTTTTCCGGCACCATCGCCAGCAACATCCGTCTGCACGAGGAGAACATCACGGATGAGCAGGTGCGCGCGGCGGCGCGTTTCGTCAACGCCGACAGGTTCATCGCGCGGCTGCCACATGGCTACGACGAAGAGGTGCGCGAGCGCGGCGGCGGCCTCTCCGTCGGCCAGAAGCAACTGCTGGCCTTCGCGCGTGCCATCGCCTTCAACCCGGAGATTCTGCTGATCCTGGACGAAGCGACCAGCAGCGTAGACACCGAGACCGAGGCGCTGATTCAAGACGCGCTGGAGAAGCTGATGCGCGGGCGCACCTCGATCCTCATCGCCCACCGCCTCTCCACCATCCGCAACGTGGACCGCATCATCGTGCTGCACAAAGGGCGCATCGTCGAGGAGGGCACGCACGAAGCGCTGCTGGCGCGCAACGGTTACTACAAGCGCCTCTACGAGCTCCAATACGCCGAATCGCTCAGCCGCGGCGCGTGAGGATCACCCTCTCCACGATCCTCCGGGCGCGGCCGCCCGCGGTCCTCCGTAGCCCACCACACGGGCCAGATAGATGGGCTTCGGCCGGCCGCGCCCGCGGTAGTCGATCGTGGGCTACCGCTCGTTATCGCTGGCGAACGTCAATGTTGCCCGTCGAGACGCTGACGTGGACCGTCCCGCGCGGGTCGCCGCCGAGTGGCCCCGCGGCGCTCGCGCCGACCACGCCTGAGCGATTGACCGGGATCGACCAGCCGTGGACCGTGACATTGCCGACGCTGGCACGCGCATCCAGGTCGGCGTGCGTCTGGGCCGGCAGCCGCAGATCGACATTGCCGGCACTCACGCTGACATCCATCGAGGCGCCGGAGGCCAGCGCGCCTTCCAGCGTCATATTGCCGGCGGCGGCGCTCAGGCGCGAGCCATCGGCGAAGGTCGCGTCGCGGATGGTGATGTTGCCGGCGGCGGCGTCCACGGTGTAGACGCCCGCGATATGTGTCACGTCAATGTTGCCCGCGGCGGCGGTGACGGCGACATTCGCGCCCGCCGGCACGGTGATCAGCAGATCCACCGTGCGATGGCCCGGCGTGCCGTCGAACACGTTGGTCGTGAAGTCGGAGGTGACGTTGATGGTGTCGCCGCTCCGCGTCGTGGCGACGTCCACATCGTCGAGGGCGTGCCGCTGGGCCGCTTCGTTCGCCAGTCCGCGCACCACCTTGGTGACGTGGACTGTCACCCGCCCCGCGTCGCCCGACCGCAGGGTGATGTTGCCGGCCGTATCATGCACCACCATCTTGGGCGTGCCCGTCACAGCAAACGTCTGCGTGGACTCGACAGTATACCGCGGGCCGCTCACTGATCCAACCCATGCGCCGATCAGCGAGCCGATCAGCGCGATGAGCAGGCCGAGCAGCACGAAGAAGCCCAGCACGCCACCGATCAGCCACCAAACCCATGCGTTGCTCCGTCGCCGCCGGGGCGCCTACGGCGGAGGACCATACGCGGGAGGCGCGGACCCGTAGGGAGGCATGCCGCCCGGCGTCATGATGGGCGGCGGCGACGGTCGCGCCGCGGTGTACACGGGATGAGATGGTGCGATCGCTCGCTCCGGAGCCGCGAACTCCTGGGCAGCTTGCGCCCGGCGGTCCTCAGTCGTCTTGGCGTCGGCGGGAGCCTCTCGCGTGAGGACATCCCCTGACGGTGTCATGCGTTCCATAGGTTGCTCCTCTCTTGTGACAAACGCTGCCACGGCCCGCCGGCATGCGGGATGGGCGCACAGCGCTTCGGCGGCGCGCTCTTCGCCCTCCATCGCTGGAAGCGACGCGCGCATGCGCCACCACTGGCAGTGAGCCACCGCGCATTCGCGTATCCATCACACGGGCGGCCCGTGGGATCACAGCCATTTCACAGCGCATGCGACTCAGGCCGGCCGCTCACATCATCAACGGGGCGGCGGGTGGCTGCTGTGCTTCGCGCGACATGCGGCTCACTGCATGACTGTGCTCACCAGCACCGGCTGGTAACCAGCCGCCCTGATCCCGTCAATCAGCCGTGGCAGCACCTTCCAGGTGTTGGCGCCGCCCACATGCAGCACGATGATCGCGCCCGGCTGCACGCCCGCCATCACCCGGTCGTAGATCAGTTGCTCCGTCACGGCCGCATCCCAGTCGCGCGGGTCCACCGTCCAGTAGATCGTGCGATAGCCCAACCCCGCCGCCAGCGCGCGGATGCGCGCGTCGCGGTCGCCGTACGGCGGCCGCCAGAGCGGGCGCGTCGTCCGGCCGTCAATGCCGCTGATCACCCGGTCCGCCTGGTTCAGCTCCGCGCAGAACGCCGCATTCGCGAGCGTGGTCGCGTACGGATGTGTCAGCGTGTGGTTGCCGATCTCGTGGCCCTCGCTCGCCATCCGCCGCACCAGCCCGCGATAGGTGTCGGACTGATTCGCCCAGTTGCCCTCCACGAAGAACGTCGCGCGCACGCCTGTGCTCCGCAGCGTGTCGAGGATACTCGCCGCGCGCACACCGTCCTCACCGCCCGCGTCGAAGGTCAGCGCCACCTGCTTGCGGGCGACGTTTCCCCGCGCGATCTCCGTGGCGGAGACGGCGGAGACACCCGGCGCGGGAGTACACGATGTTGAGAGCGGCGTCGTCGAGGTCGTCGTCGAGGTCGGCGGCGAGGTCGGCGGCGGGGTCGTCGTCGAGGTCGGCGGCGGGGTCGTCGTCGAGGTCGGCGCGGGCGTCGTTCCCGGCCGCGCCGTCGAGGCCGCGCCACAGGCGGCGAGCGCCGGAGCCAGCGCGAGGAACAGCATGCCGAGCGCGACGGGCCGCAAGCGCCAGCGCGCCGAAGCTCTGCCACCCGGCAGTCGGAACGCGCGCGTCGCGGATCACTCCTTCCCATGCGCACGAATGCGTGCCTCCGGACGCGCCGCGTGTCTTAGCGCATGCGTACGGTCAGCCCCAGGCCGACACTTCGACTCTACCTCCACCCACTCACGCCGCCGTCTCCGTCACCGGCCAGGGGGTCTCGATACCCGCACAATCGCTATGGCCCTTGCCTTCACGGCATCGCGGCCCGCCCATTCATCATGCCGGCGTGGCGCGACCGCACGAGCTTGAACAGCTCGAACCACGTGATGCTGAGGAGCGCGGCCCCCAGGCAGATCGCGAGATCGAGCGGGTGCAGCGGCGCGAACTGGAAGAGATCGCGCAGGAACGGCACGGCGAGCGTAAGCGCCAGCACCGCCAGCGCGCCACCTGTGACCCACCACAACGCGGGATTGGGCGTGCGCAGGGTGACGGGAATGATGCGTGTCCAGGAGCGATTGGCGAAGATCAGCGCCAGATTGGCGATCACGAGCGTCGTAAAGGCCAGCGCGCGCGCCTCACCCGGATTGGCATAGAGGCGCAGGTCGAGGAAGTACACGGCGAACACGATGGCAAGCACGCTGGCGCCTTGGAGCAAACTGGGCACGATCAGGCTCCGGCCCAGGCTCGGCTCGCGCGGATCACGTGGCGGCCGGCGCATGACGTCCGCCGCTTCTGGCTCAGCCTCGAACGCGATCGAGCTCGCCGGGTCAATCACGAACTCCAGCAACACGATATGCACCGGCAACAGCACCAGCGGCGCGCCGAGCAAGATGGGGATCAGCGACATCCCCGCAATCGGCACATGCACGGCCAGCAGATAGGCGATGGCGTCGCGCAGGTTGTCGAAGATGCGGCGGCCCAGCCGTATCGCCTGCACAATCGCGGCGAAATCGTCGTCGAGCAGCACCAGCGACGCCGCCTCGCGCGCGACATCGGTTCCCCGGCCGCCCATCGCGATGCCGATGTGCGCCGCCTTGAGCGCCGGCGCGTCATTCACACCGTCGCCCGTCATCGCCACCACCTCCCCATTCGCCTGCAACGCCTGGACGAGGCGCAGCTTCTGGGCTGGCACGACCCGCGCGAAGACCGCCGTCTCGCGGATACGCTCGCGCAGCGCGTCATCGCTCAACGTATCCAGCTCGCCGCCCGTGATGCACTCATCGGGATGCGGCAGGCTGATGTGCCGGGCGATGGCGCGAGCCGTCTCCGGATAGTCTCCCGTGATCATGATCACGCGCACCCCGGCGCTCGCGCACTCGCGCATGGCGTCAGGGACGGACGGGCGGACGGGATCGGCAAGGCCGATCAGCCCGACGAGCTCGAATCTGAAGCCCGTGGGGTCCGCCGGCAGCGGGCGCGCGACGGCATCGTCCGAGCCGGCCGGACCTGCTATGCCCGGCGGCGGGGTGGCCCGCGCCACGCCGAGCACGCGCAGCCCGTCGCGCGCCATCGCGCTCACCCGCGCCTGCGTCTCGTGCCAGTCCGCCTCATCCATCCGGCACAGGCGCGCGATGGCCTCCGGCGCGCCTTTGGCGGCCACCAGCAGCTCGCGCTCGCGCTCGTGCGCGCCGTGCGGTGGTGTTGTGGGCGGCCGCGACCACACCCGCGTCACGGCGAGCAGACGCGGTGTGAGCGGGTATTCGCGCACTAGGCGCAGCCCATCGGTCACAGGCTCCGCGAAGACACGTCTTCCCAGTTCGAGCAGCGCGCGTTCCATCGGATCAAACGCCTCGACCGGGCTGGCGAGGATGGCCTCACGCACGATCTCTTGATGCGCGAGCGGCAGCGGATGGTCCGGCTGGGCGCTCACGTCGAAGACGGCGCCGTGCGTGTAGAGCTTGCTGACGGCCATGCGATTGAGGGTGAGCGTGCCGGTCTTGTCCACGCAGAGGACGGTTGCGGATCCCAGCGCCTCGACCGCCGGCATACGGCGTGTCAACACGCGCCGCTGGGCGATGCGCCACGCGCCCAGGGCCAGAAAGATCGCCAGGACAACCGGGAACTCCTCAGGGATGAGCGCCATCGCCAGCGTGATGCCCGCGAGAATGCCCGCGACCAGATCGTGGCGCAGCAGCACATAAGCGATGATGACGAGCGCGCAGAGGCCGAACGCCGCCAGGGCGAGCCACTTCGCCAGGCGCCCGACCTCGCGCTGCAACGGCGTCTGCTCTGGCGCGACGGTGTGCAGCGCCTTGCCGATGGCGCCGATCTCGGTGCGCGGCCCGGTCGCCCCCACCTCGGCGAGGCCCTGGCCTCCCGTGATCAGCGTGCCGGAATAGATGAAGGGCAGATCGTCGCCGCCCGGCCGAGTGAGCGGCGGCATGCCCGCCCCGCTCCAGGCCACCTTGCGCACCGGCACCGATTCCCCCGTGAGCAGCGACTCGTCGGCCGTGAGGCTGACGCCCTCACGCACGACGGCGTCGGCCGGCACGCGATCGCCCTCGGCCAGCAGAACCAGATCGCCGCGCACCACCTCGCGGCCGGCAATACGTTGCGGCTGCCCGTCGCGGATGACCAGGGCGCGCGGGCTGGCGAGATCGCGCAGGGCGTCGAGCGCGCGCTCGGTCTTGCGCTCCTGATAGAGCGTGATGCCGATGACAACGCTGATGGAGGCCAGCAGCACGAGCGCCTCGCGCAAATCGCCGAGGAAAACGTACAGCACCCCCGCCGCCACCAGCAGCAGCAGCATCGGCTCGCGCAGCACGGAGAGCGCGATGGCGAGCATGCTCTTGCGCCGTTCGCGGGGCAGCTCGTTGTCGCCCTCAGCCGCCAGCCGTTCCCGTGCCTCCGCGCTGGAAAGGCCATCGCGCCAGGCACCCGCCGCCGTGTCCGTGCTGGGCGTTGTGGTGAGACCCATGCGCACCCTCGTATTCGTGATGCTTACTCGCGGCGAGCCCGCATCAGCAGAATGGGCATCTCTGCCGCGCGCAGCACCGCGTCGGCCGTGCTGCCAAACGCCACACGGCTCAGGCCGCCGCGCCCATGAGTCGCCATCACGATCACATCGCAGCCCCCACGGGCCGCGCGCGACACAATTTGCTCCGGCGCCTCACCGTACAGCACGACGGTCGCGATCTCCGCGACGGCGCCACGCAAGGAGCGTGTGAGCCGCCCGCGCACCTCGGACAGATAGCACTGCGCCTCCTCCGCCTCGCCGGCCAACGCCTCGAGATTCACCACCTGCGCGAGCGTGAGGCGCCCGATCAGCGCGCCCGCGAGCGCCGGGATCGCGGTCAGCGCCTCCTCCGCGAGCGCCGAGCCGTCGAGCGGGATGAGCGCGTGGGCAAGCGAGACCTCCTCCTGTTGCTCGCCCGCTGTCCGCGCCAGCAGCACCGGCGCCTGCCCCTTGCGCAGCATATGGTCGGCCACGCTGCCCATCGTCGCGCGGCCAAGCCCCGTGCGGCCATGCGTCGCCATTACCACCAGATCCGCCTGCGCCGTGCGCTCCGCCTCCAGCAACGCCGCGCCCGGCTCTCCATACAAGATGATGGTCGAGACCGCCGCGATCTGCCGCGTGCGCAGCCGGTTAGCGACGCCATCTAGATAGCGCCGTGCCTCACGCGCCTCGTCCTCGAGCATCTCAGTGATGACCTGCGGCGCGATGAGGTCGCCCAGGCGCGGTCCACCCCACGCGCTGGCCTGGATCACCCTCGCCAGCGTCACGGACGCCTGGGTGGCGCGAGCGACGCTGACGGCCAGCGGCAGCGCCCGCTCCGCCAGCGCCGACCCATCCAGCGGCACCAGCATGCGCCGTATCCGCAAAGCGCCACCTGTGGTGGAAGTCGTTTCCATGAATCCACTCCTGTCTGCTGAACTGTTCCAGCATACCGGCGGGATGCCAGGTCACACCTCACGTGACGGCCAGCCCCCGCAGCATGAAGCGAACCACCGGACGCTCACAAACACATCACGCTGACCAGCCCTCCACGTCACAATGCGATCCCCACCAACCTGCCCAGTGATTTGGCAAAATGCCGTACGCATACCGGCTGATCCGCACCAGCGTCTCGCGGACGTCATGGCTTTACACCAATGCTAGACTAGCCACAGCAGCAAACTGAACTGCCGCGGTGACTGCGCCCACCAGCGTTCGGCAGGAGAGAGGAGCTCGCTGTGAGCAGTCAGCCCCCGTATGGCAACGATCCGAGTCCGTATCCGAGCGGTGGGCAATCCTACCCGCCGCAACAGCCCTATCCGCAACAGCCCTATCCGCAGCCGGGCTATCCAGAGCCGAGCTACCCGCCCCAACCATCCTATCCGCAGCCGAGCTACCCGCAACAGCCCTATCCGCAGCAGAACTACCCGACGAATCCAGGTTCGCAGGGTGGCTACATGCCACCGCCGCCACCACTTTCCCCTTACGGGGCGCCGCCAGCATATGGCGGCTACGCGCAACCGTCGGTGCCAATGATGGCGCCGGGAATGCCTGGCATGCCCGGCATGCCGGTGGGGATCGCGGTCGCTCAGCCGGCGAGCAACGGTCTGGCGGTCGCCAGCCTGGTGCTCGGCATCGTCGGCGCCGTATTCTCCCTGCTTGGCTTCACCGTGGTCTGCGCGTTTCTCTCATTTCCCCTGGGCGTGATCGGCACCGTGCTGGGCGCCTTAGCCGCGCGCAATCCGTATCACAAAGGCATGGCCATTACTGGGCTTGTCCTCTCCATTGTCGCGGTCATCTTCACCATTGGCTGGATCGTCTTGATCGCCATCCTGGGCAGCACCCCGACGGGGGGGCAGTAGCTCCTCCCATCCTTCTCCGCGTACTGCATCGCCACGGGAGCGTCTCGCCAGACGCTCCCGTTCTTGTTCTTGTCGCATGCTCTTGCCACACTCACGCCAACCCGACAGGCGGGCAATGTGTTGCGGTGGCGGCGCCCTGCCTCACCGATGTGGCAATCGCCGCGCGTTGCCCTTGACAACCAACCCCGCTTGTGGTAAATAAGTTCTACCGACATGGCGTCAGCCCGCGCCGCACGCACCTGAACAACCGCATACTGAGCCACATCCAAGCCATCCTCACCCTGCCATCCCTCGCAACCGTCCCCTGGACGCGCCAGTTCGTGCCGGAAGCGGTCGAAACCGTGCCGCGCACCTTGCCGTTTTTGCCACGATCTTGCCGCTTTTGCCGCCCAGAACGCGAAACGTCACGTTGCCGCATCGCGCCACACGGCTTGAATTCAGCATCCGCAAGGAGAATACCCTTGACACAGTGCCAAAAAGCGGCAAAAATGGCAATGTTGACCATCCCAGTCAACTTTGCCCGCCCGGCCCGTCTCTCCGCGCGGCATCGCCCCACACGCTCCTGCATGCGCGCGGTACAATACGACGAGCGCGCGCTGCTGAGACACCCTAGACTGGACACAGCCAGCGCGCACCCCTGTCATCCCCCCTCGCGGACACGCCTGGACGTAGGCGCCGCCGCCGTTCCATACTCGACGAGAGCACGCCCATCAGCGGGCGCGTCCACGCGCGATGCGCGCCGGCCGGCTCCCGCATCCCGCCACAAGGAGAACTGCGTTCGCATGGCAAAGACAACCACCAAGCCCGCCACCATCGGCCAACTGCGCGAGAGCGGCTATCGCCCGCTGCCCGTCAAGGACGAGATGCGCCAGAACCTCATCCGCAAGATGCGCGCGGGCGACGAGCTCTTTCCCGGCGTCGTCGGCTACGAAGAGACGGTCATTCCCCAGGTCGAGAACGCCATCCTCTCCGGGCAAGACATCGTGCTGCTCGGCGAGCGCGGCCAGGCCAAGACGCGCATCGCGCGCAGCCTGGTGAATCTGCTGGACGAAGAGACGCCAGCGGTCGCCGGCTGCGAGATCAACGACGATCCCTTCGCGCCGATCTGCAAAGCCTGCCAGTTGCGCATCGCCGAGGAGGGCGACGAGACGCCCATCCACTGGGTGCCGCGCGATCGCCGCTACGGCGAGAAGCTCGCCACGCCCGACATCACCATCGCGGACCTCGTGGGTGAGGTGGACCCGATCAAAGTCGCCGAGGGACGCTACCTCTCCGACGAGCTGACCATCCACTACGGCCTGATCCCGCGCACCAACCGCGGTATCTTCTGCATCAACGAGCTGCCCGACCTCGCCGAGCGCATCCAGGTCGGCCTGCTCAACATCATGGAAGAGCGCGACGTGCAGATTCGCGGCTACAAGGTGCGGCTGCCGCTGGATGTCTTCGTCGTGGCGAGCGCCAACCCCGAGGACTACACCAACCGCGGGCGCATCATCACCCCGCTCAAGGACCGCCTCGGCTCCGAGATTCGCACCCACTACCCGCGCACCATCGAGCACGAGGTGGCGATCATGGAGGCGGAGAGCGTTCCCTTCGCGCTGGAAGGGATCGAGACAACCTATCCGCAGTTCATGAAGGAGATCATCGCCGAGATCACCCACCAGGCGCGGCGCAGCAACGACGTCAGCCAGAAGTCGGGCGTGAGCGTGCGCGTCTCCATCACCAACTACGAGAACGTCATGAGCAACGCCGTGCGCCGGGCGATCCGGCAGAAGGAGCGCGCCGCCGCCCCGCGCGTCAGCGATCTCTCGGCCGTGATCGCCTCCACGGCCGGCAAGATCGAGCTAGACACCGTCGGCGAGGCGCGCGAAGAGAAGATCGTCGAAAAGCTCGTGCGCCAGGCGGTGAGCAAGGTCTTCCGCGACTACTTCGACGTGACCGAGTTCGACCAGCTCGTGGCCGGCTTCGAGAAGGGCCTGGCGGTGGAGGCGTCCGACACGCAGCCCTCGATGGAATACGTCAAGCAGCTCGACCGTGTCGGCGGCCTCAAGCCGGCCATCCAGAAGCTGCACGGCCACGGCAGCCCGGCCACCGTCGCCTCGGCGGTCGAATTCATCCTGGAGGGCTTGCATCTGAACAAGCGGCTCAACAAAGAAGAGCTTGCCGGCCAGGTGCGCTACCGTCGCTAAGTCTTCATCCCAGTCCACGTCGGTGGACTTCGCGGCCGCTAGGCCATCCAGCCGCGATTGCAATCGCCGGCCGGCGCGGGCGGTGTGTCCGTCCACCATTGTCAAACGGCATCAATCGCCGGCCGGGCCAATCGAAAGAGAATCGGAGCGCGCAGATGCCGATGTTCGATCGCTTCCGTGGGCGCAAGTCCTACAAATATTCGCGCTGGGATGGCTCGCAGAACTGGGACGAGCCGGACGGCCAATCGGTGCTCGACGCCCTCTCCGACGACTACCTGAAGCATGGCGACCTGCGCCGCGCCTTAGAGCGCATGATGCAGCAGGGCTACATGGACCGCAACGGCATGCGCCGCATGGGCATGCAAGACCTGATGGAGCGGCTGCGCCAGCAGCGCCAGCGCCAGCAGCAGCGCTACAACATGTCCGGCGTGATGGACGAGATCGCCGAGAAGCTGGAGCGCGTCAAGCAACTCGAGCGCGAAGGCATCCAGCGGCGGCTGGACGGCGAGCAAGGGCAGAACGGCCAGCCGGACGGCCAACAGGGCGCCGAGGGCCAGCCGGGGAATCAGGGCCAGCAATCCCCATCCAGCCAGCAAGGCCAGCGCGGCGAGATGGGCCAACAAGGCCAATCCGGCCAGCCGGGGCAGCGTCAACAAAGCCAGCCGGGGCAGCAAAGCCAGAGCGGCCAGCAGGGGCAATCGGGACAGCAAAGCCAGAGCGGCCAACCCGGCCAATCCGGGCAGCAGGGGCAATCCGGCCAACCCGGCCAGAGCGGCATGCCGGAGGGGATGGACCCGGATACCCTGCGGCGCATGCTCGAAAACATCGCCAACCGCAAGCTGCAATTCCTGGATCAGCTTCCCAACGACGCCGCCGGCCAGATCCGCCAGCTCAGCGACTACGACTTCATGGACGAGCAGGCGCGCGAGGAGTTCCAGGAGCTACTGGCGATGCTGCAACAGCAGGTGATGCAGCAGTATTTCCAGGGCATGCAACAGGCCATCCAGAACATGACGCCCGAAGAGCTGGCGCGCATGCGCGAGATGGTGCGCGAGCTGAACCGCATGCTGCGCGAGCGCGCCGAGGGCGGCGAGCCGGACTTCGATAGCTTCATGCAGAAGTACGGCGACTACTTCCCCGGCGTCAACTCGCTCGACGATCTGGTAGAGCAGATGCAGCGCAGCACAGCGGCGATGCAGGCCGTGCTCGACAGCATGACGCCCGATCAGCGCCGGCAATTGCAGGACATGATGGACGAGCTGATCGGTGACGACCGCTTGCGCGTGGATCTGGCCGAGCTGGCGATGAACCTGGAGATGGTCAACCCGTCGGATGCGCGCACGCGCTTCCGCCTCTCCGGCGACGAGCCGCTCTCGCTGGCCGAGGCGATGCGGCTCATGGGCACACTGCAAGAGATGGACGAGCTGGAGCACCAGATGCGGGAGGCGCGGCGCTCCGGCGAGCTGGGCGATGTGGACGTGGACAAGATGCGCGATCTCGTCGGCGACGAGGAGGCGCGGGCGCTTCAAGAGCTGCAAGACCTGATCAAGCAGCTCGAAGAAGAAGGACTGGTCAAGCGCAACGGCGAGCGCTACGAGCTGACGGCGCACGGCATCCGCCGTATCGCCCAGAAGGCGTTGGAAGACATCTTCGCCCAACTCGACAAAGACGCCTTCGGCCAGCATCGCCTGGACGAGCGTGGCTACGGCGGCGAGCGCGCCGACGAGACCAAGGCGTACACCTTCGGCGATCCCTTCCACCTGCACCTGGAGCGCACGCTGATGAACGGCGTCGCGCGTGCCGGGGCCGGCACGCCCATCCGCCTGGACAAAGAGGACTTCGAGGTCTACCGCACCGAGCACATGACGCAATCGGCGACGGTGGTGATGCTGGACATGAGCTACAGCATGCTGCTGCACGACCTGTGGCTGCCGGCCAAGAAGGTCGCCATCGCCCTGGAAAGCCTCATTCGCGGCCAGTTCCCGCGTGACCAGCTCTACATCGTCGGCTTCTCCAACATGGCGCGCGTCTACGCGCCGGAGGATCTGATCGAGCTGAGCGACTGGGACAACATCCAGGGCACCAACATGGTGCATGGGCTGCGGCTGGCCCGGCAGCTGTTGGGGCGGTCGCGGGCGATCAACCGCCAGATTCTGATGGTGACGGACGGCGGCCCGACCGTGATGGAGCAGGATGGCAGCTGGTACTTCACCTGGCCCTACACGGCGCCCGCCGAGCTCCAGACACTGCGCGAGGTGCGGCGCTGCGCCCGCGAGGGCATGGCGATCAACGTCTTCATGCTCTCCGACGAGCCGGACCTGAAACACTTCGTCAACCAGATGGCGACGATCAACAAGGGCCGCGCCTTCTACACCAACCCCGACAACCTGGGCGAGTACATCCTGATCGACTACCTCAACAACAAGCGCAAACATGTCAGCTAGCGGCGGCGACGACCTGGCGCCGCTCGTCACTGGCGCGGCGGCGCTGGGCCTCACGCTCGACGAAGAGCAGCTCGCCCGCTTCATCCGCTACCGTGCGCTGCTGCTGGACTGGAACGCCCGCGTCAACCTGACGGCGATCACCGATCCCGCCGCGATCGCGACCCGCCATTTCCTGGACTCGCTGACCTGCCTGCTCGCGCTGCCCACCGAGTGGCGCGAGCGAGCGATCACCCTGCTGGACGTCGGCGCGGGCGCGGGCTTCCCCGGCCTGGCGCTGGCAATCGCCCTGCCGGCCTGGCGCGTGACGCTGCTGGAGGCGACCGGCAAGAAAGTACGCTTTCTGGAGGCGGCGATCGCGGACCTGGGCCTGCCCAACGCCACGGCACTGGCCGGCCGCGCCGAGGAGGCAGCGCGCCAGCCGGCGTATCGCGGGCGCTTCGACGCGGTGACGGCGCGAGCGCTGGCGGCCCTGCCCACGCTGCTGGAATACTGCTCACCCTTCGCGCGCGTTGGCGGCTACCTCGTCGCGCCCAAGAAGGGCGATCTGGCCGAGGAGCTTGCGCGGGGGGGCTGGGCGGCGCTGGCGCTGGGCGCGCGGCTGCTCGATCCCATCCCGGTCACACTCCCCGCGCTGGCGGACGGCCGTGTGCTGCTGGCCGCACAGCAGGTGCGTCCCTGCCCGCCCCAGTATCCTCGCCCCGCCGGTGCCCCAGCCAAGCGTCCGCTGGGCGGGTAGTCGAGTCACCCGCCGCATTTCATCATGGGTGGGGATATACTGCCATCGGAGATACACCGCCATCGAGAACACCCACGTACCATGTGCGTTGCCGGCCCGGCGGACAGCGTGCTACACTCGCGGGGATAGGCTCCGGCCGCTGGGGCTGCCGGCAAGTGCGGCTACCAAAACGATACACGCGAAGCACATAACGAAGAAAAGGATCGGCGTCCGTGGGTGAGCCACTAGCGGGAACGATACAGCAGACGACGGGGACGGTACGGGCGCGACGCCGCCCCACGCGCGGCGGCCCGCTGGCGCGCACACGGCTCGCGCTCGCGCTCTCGGCCGGCAAGTTGGCGGGCAAGACCGGGCGCATGCTCAAGCTCGGCGGCGGCACCAGCTTCCCCGGCATCGTGGCGCGGCGCATAGACCCCACCGTGCTGCGCAAAGTCGTCGGTGCCAGCACGGCACGCAAAATCGTCGTCTGCGGCAGCAACGGCAAGACCACCACCTGCCGCATGCTCGCCGCCATCGCGCGCGCCGCGGACCAGCGTGTGACGCAGAACCGCAGCGGCTCGAACCTGCTGCCCGGCGTCACGGCCGTGGCCGTCAACGGCGCCAGCATCTTTGGCGGGCTGGACGCGGACGTGCTGGTCTTCGAGATTGACGAGGCGACGATCCGCCACGCCGTGCCCGAGATCGAGCCGGACGTAGTGATCGTCAACAACATCTTCCGCGATCAGCTTGACCGCTACGGCGAGCTCTACGCGGTGGCGGCGGCGCTGGAGAACATGATCCGCGCGCTGCCGGCCGAGGCGACGGTGATCCTCAACGGCGACGATCCGCTGGTGGCCGGCTTCGCGCCGGAGGCGCAGGCAAAGCGGCTCTACTTCGGCATACGCACCGAGGATGTGGGAACGCAGGTGCCAGAGCACGCCGCCGACACCATCCGCTGCGTCCGCTGCCAGCACGACCTGGAGTACACCAATGCGTACATCTCGCACCTGGGCGCATACCGCTGCCCGAACTGCGGCTATGCGCGGCCCGCGCTGGATGTGGCGGTGACGCGGGCGCGGCTCTCGCCGGACGGCGTCTCCGAGATCGCGGTGGAGACACCGGCGGGGACGGTGGCGTTCGGGCTGCCGCTGCCGGGGCTGCACAACGTCTACAACGCGGCGGGCGCAATCGCCGGGGCGCTGGCGATGGGGCTGGATCTGGGCGCGGTGCCCGCTGGCATGGCCGGGCTGCGGCCGGCGTTCGGCCGGCTGGAAGACATCCAGGCCGGCGACAAGCACATTGTGCTCTGCTTCGTGAAGAACCCCATCTCCTACAACACCACGCTACGCACGATCTTGCAGCGGCCGGGCCAGAAGCACGTGCTCTCGGTCCATAGCAACGCCGAGACCGACGGCGAGGATTTCGCCTGGCTGTGGGATATTGACCTGGAGGAGCTGGCGCCGCAGCTCGCCTCGCTGGTGACGGCCGGCAAGAAGGCGGAAGAGCTGGCGATGCGCTTCAAGTACGCCGGCGTGCCGGAGGAGACGATCGCCGTCATCCCGGACCGGCCCCAGGCGTTGGACGCGGCGCTGGCGAACGTGCCGCCGGGTGGGACGCTCTACATTCTGTCGGGATACACGCCGCTGCACGAGCTGCGCCGCGTGATGCAGCAGCGCGGCTGGGTCGCGCCGTTCTGGGAGGAGTAGCCGGCAATGGAACCAATGACGCTGCGCATTTGCCACCTGTATCCGACGCTGCTGAGCATCGCTGGCGACCGCGGCAACCTGATGGCGATTGCCAAGCGCGCGGAGTGGCGCGGCATGCGCGTCGAGGCGACGGAGGTCGGCGTCGGCCAGCACCTCGACTTCACCCAGTTCGACCTGATCCTCTTCCATGGCGGCCAGGACAAGGAGATGGATGTCGCGGCGCGCGACCTGGAGGGCAAGGCGGCGAGCCTGCGCGACGCGGTGGAGCAAGACGTGGTGGTGCTGGCGGTCTGCGCCGGCTATCAGCTCCTCGGGCGCTACTACGAGCCGTTCAAGGGGCCGCGGCTGGAAGGCGTGGGCGCGATTGACCTCTACACCACGGGCGGCGGCACGCGCTTCATGAACCACATCGCCCTCGAATGTGACTTCACGGCGGACGGCCCACATACGCTGGTGGGCTTCGAGAACCACAGCGGGCGGACGTACCTCGGCGCGGGCGTGCGCCCGCTGGGCAAGCTGATCGCCGGCAGCGGCAACAATGGCGAGGACGGCGGCGAGGGCGCGCGCTACCGCCAGGTCTACGGCACCTACCTGCACGGTCCCGTGCTGCCCAAGAATCCCTGGCTGACGGACCACCTGACCTGGATGGGCCTGCGCCACCGCTACAGCGACGTGGAGCCGCTCGCGCCGCTGCCGGACGGCGCGGAGGAGCGCGCGCACCGCGCCGCACTGGCAATGGCGATGCGCCAGCGTGGCAAGATGACGGCGCTGGAGGCCACCGTCTGGTCGCGGTAGGGACGGAGATCGAACCGCGGAAGACGCGGAGGAAGAGAGCAGGCGAACGGGCGCGTTGGTGCATGCCATCGCGCCCGCGTTCGTCACAGCTAGCTCTGATTCGTAACCTCGGCTGACATGACTTGGCGCCCCCTCTCCTCGCGAGGAGAGGGGGCGGGGGGTGAGGACTCCCTCTGCTCTCACTCGCCCAGACCGCCTACTCGTTTGTAGCGCCGCGCATGCCGGGCTATACTGACGAGACGGCGCGCGTCCGGCGTGCCGTGGCATAGGTCAACGGTGCGAGGCGCGCGTGACACAGGAGCGGCAAACGACAAGCGTGACAGGCGGCAGCGAGCCAGGCGCGGAGCTGATCGCGCGGGCGCGGCGGGTGCTGCTGCACGAGCAGCGCACCGGGCATGCCGACGCGGCGGTGAAGCCGGGCGGACTGGAGACGTTCGCGGCGCGCTGGGCGGCGGATGCGCGGGCGGCGCGCGCGCGCGGTGAGGCGCCGCCGGCCGCGACCCAGGCCGATGGCAAGGCTCCTGAGGAGGCGTTCGCGCGGCTGTTCTCCAACTACGCCGCGCTGGACCCGATGCAGCGCACCGCCCGCGTGCGCGCCGCGCTCGCGCTGCTGGATGGCATGCACTCCGACAGCCGCACAAGCGCGGCAGCAGGCACAGCCATGCCACGCACGCCACCGTCGCCGCCGCCTCACCCACCTCCTGCCCCAGCACAGCCTCGCCAGCCCCCAGCATTCGGGACAACCGCGGCGAAGCCCGGCCGCAACGGCAGAAACGGCAAACGCGACGAAACCGCCGAGCCCTGGCCGCTGGCGACTCCGCCGCCAACACTGACCGTGGTGAAGGGCCGGCGCGCGGAAGAGAACGGGCATGCGCACGATGACGAGCGGGAGCGACCGCGCGCCGAGGACGAGCACCTGTTGCGCGCGCCGGTGACGGCGATCCCCGGCGTCGGGCCGACGCAGGCGGCACGGCTGGAGCGGCTGGGTATCAAGACGGTGCGCGAGCTACTCTTCACCTTCCCGCGCGAGCATCGTGACTACAGCAAGCTCGAAAAGATCGGCATGCTGCCGTTCGACGAGGTTTGCACGGTGCTAGGCATGATCACCGAGGTGCAGAACACACGCACCGGCGGCGGGCGCATCCGCACTGTCGCGCGCATCTACGATGAGACCGGCGCCATCCGCGCGACATGGTTCAACCAGCCGTACCTGCTCAAGCAGCTTCCACGCGGGGCGTACCTCGTCGTGACCGGGGTGAAGAAGCGCTTCGGCAACAGCGTCGAGTTCGGCGTGCAGAGCCACGAGCTGCCGGAGCAGGGCGACCTGATCCACACCGGGCGGCTGGTGCCGGTCTACCCGCTCACGGAGGGGCTGCACCCCAAGGTCATGCGCCGCATCACCAAATGGGCGGTGGATCACTGCGCCGCGTTCGTGCCGGAGCACCTGCCGGCGGTCCTGCGCTCGCGGGCGCGGCTGCTGCCGCTGCCCGAGGCTGTCGCGCAGATGCACTTCCCCGACGACGAACGGGAGCGCGACGCGGCGCGGCGGCGGCTGGCCTTCGACGAGCTCTTCCTGATCCAGCTCGGTATGCTGACCAAGCGCGCGCGCTGGCAGGATGGCCCGCCCGCCCCGGCGCTGCCCGCGCCCGCGTCGCTGATCTTCGCGGATGCCACAGGCGACCCATCCGATACATCCGGCATGGCCACGGGCGCGGCGCTCGGCGGCGGCCTCTGGCCGCTCACGGCGTCGTGCTTCGAGCCGACCCTGCCGTTCCAGCTCACCAGCGCGCAGCGGCGGACGATCCGCGAGATTCTGGCGGACATGGCGGCGATGCGGGCCATGTGCCGGCTCCTGCAGGGCGATGTCGGCTCAGGCAAGACGGTGGTGGCGGCAGCGGCGCTGCTGGCTTGCGCGGCGAACGGCTATCAAGGCGCGATCCTGGCGCCGACGGAAATATTGGCGGAACAGCACGCGCGCGGCATCACCGCCCTGCTCGCGCCGTTCGGCCTGAACGTCGCGTTGCTGACGGGGAGCCAGCGTGCGAAGGAGCGGCAGGCGGCGCGCGACGCGCTGGCGAACGGCATGGCGGCGGTGGCCGTCGGCACGCACGCGCTAATCCAGGAGGATGTGGCGTTCCAGCGGCTGGGGCTGGCGGTGGTAGACGAGCAGCACCGCTTCGGCGTGGAGCAGCGTGACGCACTGCGCCAGAAGGGCTACAACCCGCATATGCTGGTGATGACAGCGACGCCCATCCCGCGCACGCTGGCCCTCACGCTCTACGGCGACCTGGATGTCTCGGTGCTGGATGAGATGCCGGCGGGGCGCCTGCCGGTGATCACGCGCTGGCGGGCGGGGGCGCAGCGGCAGGAGGCGTACCGGCTGGTGGCCGAGGAGGTGGCGGCGGGGCGGCAGGCGTACATCATCTGCCCGCTGGTGGAAGAGTCCGAGACGCTGGAGGCGAAGTCCGCGATCAAGGAATACGAGCGGCTGAAGGCGGAGGTCTTCCCCGACCTGCGGCTGGGGCTGGTGCATGGGCAGGTGAAGCCGGCGGAGAAAGACCGCGTGATGCGCGCCTTCCGCGACGGCGAGATTGACGTGCTGGTGGCGACGGCGGTGGTGGAGGTCGGCGTGGACGTGCCGAACGCGACGGTGATGCTGATCGAGGATGCCGACCGCTTCGGCCTCTCGCAGCTCCACCAGTTTCGCGGGCGCGTCGGCCGCGGGCAGGCGCAATCCTACTGCTACCTGCTCGGCTCGGATGCCAGCATGCAGGCGCGCGAGCGGCTGGCGGTGATGGAGCGCACCAGTGATGGCTTCGCGCTGGCGGAGGCGGACCTGCAATTGCGCGGGCCGGGCGACTTCTTCGGCACGCGCCAGAGTGGGCTGCCGGCGCTGAAAGTGGCGCGGCTGGCCGACGTGGCGCT
>JAICVS010000017.1 GCA_025935195.1 Ktedonobacterales bacterium | reverse complement strand
GCAGGACCGCATCCCCTCGCCGCAGGACCGCATCCCCTCGCCGCAGGACCGCATCCCCTCGCCGCAGGACCGCATCCCCTCGCCGCAGGACCGCATCCCCTCGCCGCAGGACCGCATCCCCTCGCCTTCGTTCGTTCATTCAGGAAGAGACCAAAGGAGCATGCAGCATGCGCGGCAAGCGTTTGGCAGGTCTGGTGGTAGCAAGCCTTACCCTGGCCCTGATGATTGTGTTCGCGCCGTACGCCCACGCCAGCCCTGCCGGAGCAGGCGTTCCCAATGATAATAGGGGCCCGAGTGGTGCATCCACAGCCACGGGTACGCAGGCCGTCTCTCCCGATCCGACCTGGCTGGCCGCCAAGAACGCCTTCCGCGTCCGCTCCGGCGTCCGTCCCAACCAGCCCAAAGGCACTGCCTCGCATCCGTACATCCTGGCCCAGACACAACTGCCGTGCTGTGGCGGCGGCCCACCAGCATCCGCCATCCTGGACACCAGCAGCTCGGGCAACCTGGTGCTGAGTGACTGGGAACCGTCCAACGGCCAATACTCGAACTATGGCTGGGGAACGGCCGCGACTGACGATGCTTCTCCGCCAAACAACACCTACGGCCCCGATGCGGACTTCTTCGGCATGTGCGGCCCCGGCGCCGCCGATAACGCGCTCTGGTATTGGCCGGCGCCGCCCAATTACCTCAGTTCCAACACGGTGACGGATTTCATACCCAATGCCGCGGTCACGACCACCTGGACGAGTGAGCGTTGGCGCGCCTACATGGCACGCCTGGCCTGGCAGATCCAGTGGCCGAACTGGCCCAACCCTGGGATGTTGGACCACACCTATTACCCGACCCAAGGGACGACGCTCTACGGCATGCAGGGCGCGCTCAACTGGGAGGCGTCCGGCGAGAATACCTCGACCTGGCTCAACTACTTCTACGTGATCGTGTGGAACAACGTGCCGGAAAAGTCAACGGACCAGGCCACGTTCCACAGCCGGGTGGTGGACGACATCTACAACAGTAGCGTGCCCGTCGTCGCCGAGGTGAATGCCAATATGCTGCCGAATTGGCAGCGGACAGGCATGAACCGCCACTACATCACGATCCTCGGCTACGACGACACCCAGGGTATCTACTACTACACCGATACCTGCGGTGCCTCAACGAACTGCAATAGCAGTGGGCATGGCACCGATGGCCAGCTCAAATCGGTGGATCAGACGACGATGTGGAATGCCATCTACAACATTCCCCCCACGCCGGTACCTGGCGATCCCACCCAGGGGGATGGTGGCTACATCTGGTAGCGTGCGCGGAGAGCGTACCGCTGGTGCGGTGCTCAGGTTCAGGTGCGTGTGATCGAAGGAAGGGAAACGGATATGACACAGCGGGCGAGCGCATCCGATAGTTCACAATGGCAGCGGCGATACAGCGGGAGCAAATCGTCTCGGTCTTTCCCATGTCTGCCGCGCTTCGCCGCCCTCGCGCTGGCGCTCGCCCTGCTGGTCGCGCTCGCCGGCTGCGAGCAATCCGCGGTCCAGCCGCCACCCGCGCACCCGACACCGATCGCCACGCGGGGTGGGAAGCCGGCGCCAGCGACGCCAACCGCTGCGCCGGCTCCCCCCACCTCGGCGGCCCTGCCGGCGTTCGCTGATTGGCGCGCGGCCTATCTAGCTGGCGACGGCTCCGTGCATGTTGTCACCCTCGACGGCAAGACCAATCTCTCCGGCCCCGCGCTCCCCCCCTTCACGATCAACGGCCTGAGCCTCGCTAGCGCGGGCGCCTCGCCAGACGGCCACCTGCTCGCCTACTCCTCTCCCAGCGTGGTGATCGCAAACGTGGTGGGGGCTGGGCGTGGGGCGAGCACGCGCGCGGTGGTGGCCGGAGCGGTCGCCGACATGGCTTGGTCACCTGACAGCCGCCAGCTCGCATTGAGCAACGGCGGGGGTGATCTCTCGCTGCTGCCGACGCCCGCCGACGCCCGCACACCCGTTCCCGGCACCCCCATCCAGGATGTGGATGTCCTGAACCTGTGGGGCTGGCTGGACGCCTCGCACCTGGCTATCGGCACCGGTGCCATCGTAGATGGCGAGGAATCGGCGACCGCCTACGTCCTCAGCTCTCTGGACATCACATCGGGCGCGCTGCGGACCATCGCCACCATCAGCTCGCCCAGCCTGGGCTCGCCCCGCATCACGCTCTCATCCGACGGCACGCGCGCGCTCTTCTCCAACGCGCGCATTCGCGACCAACCGTTTACGCCCATCGTAGACGCGATTGATACGGCCACAGGCGCGGTCACGCCGCTGCCCGCCATTGTGCGCGCCACCTCCGGATCGTTCGGGCCGGAGTACACCAGCACGGCCTGGCGCCCCGGCACCCATCAGCTCGCCGTCAGCACCGGCTTCCTGCCCAACAACGACCTCAAAGCATGGCTGCTTGACGTGGACCGCGACACCGCTACGCCGCTGCTGAGTGGGCAATACGTCGCGCAGTGGTCTCCCGACGGCACCACCCTCGTCGTCTCCACCGCCAATTCGGCGGCAGTGGGCTTGGGCCCCTACGATCTGAGCGCCGTCACCTTCGGTCCCAGCGGCCAGCCACACGTCACGCTGCTCACCCACGACGCCATGTCGTTCCCCTTCCTTGGCTTCGTGCGCACCGCGTGAGCGCTGTGAGCGATACTCGCGCACAGGCTGGCTCCTTCACGCGCGGCTACATCGCGTTCGCGGCCTCACCTACGTCGAGTGTCGCGCGCTGCCGTGAGCGCGTCATGCCTGCCGGTGGGCCGGAGTACATCCCCGGCCCGCGCCGGCATCACTCCCACTTGAAGAGGCGCGCGGAGAGCAGGCCGCAGACGATGGCCCAGGCGGCCAGCACGCCGATATCCAGCGCCAGCGGGAAATCTGGCGCCCCCTGCACGGTGATCTGGCGCAGCGCGTCGCCCAGATAGGTCAGCGGCAGAATCTTGATGATGATCGCCAGCACCGGCACGCCCGCCAGCGAGGCGATGGGGAAGAAGATGCCGGAGAGGAACATCATCGGGAAGTTCACCGCCGAGGTGATGCCGCTGGCCGACTCCACCGAGCGCGCGAACGAGGCGATCAGATAGCCCATGCCAATGAACGCCACCGCCCCCAGCAGCACCAGCCCCAGCAGCGCCAGCCAGTTGCCTTCCACGTGCATGTCGAAGGCCGCCACGCCCAGGCCGATGATGAAGGCCGTCTGCGTCAGGCCGATGGTGAGCCGCAGCAACACCTGGCTCGCCAGCAGCATCCAGCGCGGCAAGGGCGTCGCGCCCAGCCGCCGCAACACGCCGTCCTGCCGCAGCGAGACCAGCGCCGGCGCCGTGCCGAACAGGCCCAGCTGCATCAGCGACATCGCCAGGATGCCCGGCACGAGGAAGTCAATCGCGCTCAGGTTGTGCGTCTGAATGGACTGTGGCACGGCGCTGAGCTTGGGCACGGATTGCAGATGTTGCGCGGCGTATTGCGTGATGACGCCCTGCACGAGGCCCAGCTCGATCTGCGCCGACGCGCTGTGCGATGGATCGTAGAAGACATCCACCGTCGCCGGCTGTGGGCTGGTCGCGGTCTCGCTCAGGCTCGCGGGGAGCACCAGCACCAGATCTTGCTTGCCCGCCTTCAGCGCGCCGACCGCCTCATCCTGGGTGCTGTAGGTCTGCACATTGAAGACGTTGGAGTCGCCAGACTTGCTATCCTTGAAGGTTTGCATCAGCCCCAGGCCGACGCTACCGCCGTCACTGTTGACGATGCCGATGTTGTACGTGGTGCTGCCGGCCTTGAAGATGATGCCGAACATCACGATGAATAGGATCGGGAAGGCCAGCGTCCAGAACAACGCCGCGCGGTCGCGCACGAATTCTTTGAGCGAGGCCCGGTAGAGCGTCCACACCGTTGACATGCGCAATACTCCTCATAATCGCGTCGCATCGAGCGACGAAAACATACTCGCGGTCGGGAAGAAGAATTGAACCGCGGAGGACGCAGAGGACGCGGAGTGAGGAGGAGTGAGGCAGAGAGGGCGCATGGGCGCATGGGCGCATCTTATCTCTTGCCTCCGTGACCCTCCCTTGCCTCCGTTCCTCTGCGTTCGTTCTCGTCGCTCTCCCTCTGCGACCTCTGCGACCTCTGCGACCTCTGCGGTTCAATCCTCCGTCAATCCCGCAGGGCGCGGCCGGTGAGCTTGAGGAAGACATCTTCCAGCGTCGCCGAGCGCACGCTCAGATCGCGCAGCTTGCCCTCGCCAGAGGTCTCGCGCTCCAAGAGCGCCGCCATCGTGCGCGGCACGTCGGCGCTATAGACGGTGACGAGGCCGTCCTCGGCGGCGGCGTGCGCGACGCCAGGCAGACGTGTGTAGGCATCCGAACCGCCGTGGCCGTCCTGGAACTGGATGGCGATCTCCTGGAAGTAGCGCTGGATCAGCTCGGATGGCGCGCCCTGCTCGATGATCTTGCCGTGATCCACGATGGCGACGCGGTCGCAAAGCTGCTCGGCCTCTTCCAGGTAGTGCGTGGTCAGCAGAATGGTCTTGCCGCGCCCGCGCAGCGCGCGGATCACATCCCAGAGCTGGCGGCGGGCCTGCGGGTCCAGCCCAGTCGTCGGCTCGTCCAGAAAGACGATCTCCGGGTCGTTGACCAGCGCCAGCGCCACGCTCAACCGCTGCTTCTGGCCGCCGGAAAGCTGCTTGCTGCGCGTCTCTCTCTTCTCATCCAGATCCACCAGGCGGATCAGATCGTCCGTCGGCAGCGTCGGGTGGCCGCGATAAAAGGTGTGGAAAAGATCGAGAATCTCCGTGACGGACAGGCGTGGATAGAGCGCGGTGGTTTGGAGCTGGATGCCGATGCGCCGCTTGATCGCCGTCGCGTCGCGCGGCTGGCGCAGGCCGAGAATCTCGACACTGCCAGCGTCGGGCGTGCGCAGCCCTTCGAGCATCTCGATAGTGGTGGATTTGCCAGCGCCGTTGGGGCCGAGCATGCCGAAGATCTCGCCGTGGCGCACGGCGAGGCTGATACCGTCCACCGCGTGTGTCTTGCCGTAATACTTGCGGAGCCCATCCGCGACGATGACGTTGGCTTCGCTCCCCATGCGGGTCACTCCCCCCTCACGCGACATGATGTTGATCGTCCGGTAGATACCTACGCGCGAGCGCGCTCTGTGTTACACGCGGCCGCATGGCCGTCCCCGGTTGGGTTCTCTCGCGGCGCCCAAAAGGGGACGATACCATGCCTGGCACGGCACGAGAAGTCCCATTCGTCACGCCGTCCGCATGAGCAGGATATGTGGAGCGGAAACTGACGAGCGAGAGCTGAGGCCGGTCAGGATAGTAGGGCAGACGCGGGCTCAGAGCACCGTACAGGTGATTGACACGAAACCTGGCGAGCCAGAGGCGCCCGGCGCCGTCACAGTGATCTGACCGCTTGCGGCAATCTTGGTGACATCTACCATCACAAACGCCCCTGCCGCCAGTGTGCCGCTGCTCGGCGAGATTGTGTAGCCAGCTGCGGTTGTCGCCGTCCAATCGAGCGTGCCGCCGCCGCTGTTCTTCACAGTGAATTGAGTTGCCTTGGGGGTAAGGCCGCTACACAGCTTGAAGCTGAACGACGAACGATCGATGGAGAGCGTCGATGGCCCATCCGATGGGACAGGTGTGCCGGTCGGTGATGCCGGCGCGGTCGCCGTGGGTGCGCCCGTTGGCGCGGGCGAAGGCGTGCCAGCGGCCGTGGCGTTGGCGCTCGCCGTCACGCTCGGCACGGTCGGCGGCGTGGATCGCGCGCCAGGCGACGGCGAGGCAGAGGCGGTCGTGGCGCCGGGGAGCGGCGCACCTGAAGCCGGTGTCGTGAATGCGGGCGGCGTGTCGGTGCGCACCAGCACGCTCACCACGCCAAGCCGCCCCAACGTCCCGCATGCCGCCACGACCAGCGCCAGCGCGGCCAACGCGACGGCGAGCGCCGCCAGCGCACCGCTCATGCCGCGTCGCTCCACACGCTCCGTCCGATCAGTCCGCGCGGATGCGCCGCCCGCATCGGGCCAGCGTGGGGGATTCACCGCGCCCACCGGCCGCGTCGCGCCCGGCACGTTCGGCTGATGTGGCGGATGCGACCCACTCGGCGTGGACGGCGGCGGCAGGGGCATGCCGGAGCGGATCGTCGGCGTGTCGGCGCGCGCCGCGGGCGTCTGGAGCGACTGTGGCGTCTCGACGCCGCGCGCGAAGTATTCCACGGCGGAGGGCGCGTCGGCCGGCGTGGCGTCACCACCCGACGAGCTAGCGGCAGCCACGGGCGCACCACAGGCGGGGCATCTCCCAGCGGCGAGATCGCCCGCTTCCAACAGTGTTCCGCACGTGCCGCAGTAACGCATGGCAGAGCCGCCCCCATTCGCGCGCCGCGAACGTACGCCGAGGAATCGCGGTCGCGTCGCTATTGTGGGGCTGGCGGCCGGAAACGTCAAGATGTGCGCGGAGACGATTGCACCCATCCGCTGGTCGCATGCTCATCCTCCGCGCGCATCCGTCACCGTGAAGCGGAAGACCGCCTGGATGGCGGGCGCACCTGGGGTGGTTTCCAGCCGCACCGTCGCCTGCCACGCGCCGGGCATCACCAGCGCGCCCGTGCCTGTGTAGCCGCCGCCTGAGCCCTGTGAGCCGGGCAACGGCGCTAGCGTGATCTGTTGCGCGCCCATATCCATGTCGAGCATGTCCAGCGTGAGCGTCGTGCTCGCCGCGTGGACCGGATTGCCCGCGCCGTCGCGCACCGTCACGACGAATATGTTCACGCCGAGACGCGCCGGCGTCACTCGCAGCGTGACAGTCGCCCCACCCACGAGCGTCTGTGTCCGCGCGAACGCCCCGCCTGTGGCTGTGGGTGCGACACCAACCGAGGTGGCGGCGTGCGCCGACCAGAGCAGCGCCAGCGCGACGAGCGCCGCGCCGATCAGCGCCCGCATGCGGTCGGGCCGGATCGTCACCTGCTCGACCACCATGACGACTGTAAGCGCCAGCATGGCCGTGAGATTGGTCATGCCGAAACCGAACATGATCAGCATCAGCGCCCATCCGGCGCCGACGCATGCCGTTCCATGCCGCCGCCCTTCCCGCCAGACGTCTGCCATCTCACGCGCGGCGACGTGCGACGTGCGACAAGCCAGCAGCGTATGCCTCTTGGCCGGGGTGAGCTGATAGAGCGCGGCGATCAGCAGCGCCGCCAGCCCGATCACCCAGATGTGCGCCGCGAGCCAACCCCAACGGGCGCTCAGCGCGAGCAGGCTGGCGTCTCCCAGATACGTGACCAGCCCGAACGCCGTCCATGGGACGGCGTAGCCAAACAGGAACACGAGCTGCGCCGCGGCGGGGCGCCACCGGCCGGCGGCGACGAAGATGGCCGCGAGCGCGGGCAGGCTCGCTGGCAGCATCATCGCCAGCAGCATTCCCTGCCACGACGCCAGGAAGACCGCCAGCGGCGCCCAGGCGGGTATCCCCGGTCGCGCCAGCCAGTAATGGTGCTCCAGCAGATAAGCGCGATGGGTCAGCGCCGCCGCCAGCACGATGGCCCAGCCAAGCGCGATGAGTGCGCCCGGCAGCGCCAGCGCCACCCGCCGGCCCGCGAACACATGGATCGCGCTTCTCGTCCCCAGCAGGGTTCCGCTGGTTCGCATGCCGCCCTCCCCTGCCGTCTTGCCATAGCATGCGAGCGCCCATGTGGCGACCGGAACACTTCGGCGTGATGCTCTACTTGACCGGCACAGGTTACGTTTCCCACAACACAGGTGCAGGTGTGGGATACTGACGGAGAGCATATCAACCGGGACAATTGGCCGCGCGCTGGATCGTGCGGGTGGCATCGGGATCGATCCCGCGCCCAACTCGATACCTGTCCGCATAGACAGCGGGGGATGCCGCTGCTATCCTCATGTGTACTATATGCGACGTGTACGCGGAATGATAGCGCATGGCGGGCAGGCCGGTAGCGGAGGACGGGACGGAGGTGTGGGCATGGCGCGGAGGATGCGCGATGCGCGCTCGCGCGGCTTCGATAGGCTCGATCTGGCGCTGGGCGGCGTGCGCAAGGGCTTCTGGGCACTGCTGGCGGCGGCCGTGCTGCTGGCGGTGCTCGTCCCCACCAGCATCCTCTGGCGCGCGTCGTCGAGCGAGCTGCACCTGCGCGCCTGCCTCTGGCCGGCGGTGGCGAGCGTCGGCCAAACCGTCCATATCTTCGTTGTGCCGCTGACCGAGGCCGACCGCCAGGCCGTCGCCGGGCCGTGGGCCGAGTTCCAGATCACCCGCGATATGATCGGCATGCCAATGGACACCCCAGCGCTTGCCCGCGCCGGCCGCGCCACCACCTCTCAGGCGTTCGCCCTGCCGTTCGCGCTGGAGATGCCCGGCCACTGGACGGTCTCCGTCAGCGTGCGCACGCCGGCCCGCCCCTTCTGGCAGATGCGCGTCCCCGTCACGGTGGTGCCACCACCCTCCGCATCAGGCCAGAGTACGGCCGCCGCCGCTCTCCAGGTCGCCGGGCCAACGCCGCGCGGCTGCGGCATACTGAACGGGAGCCAGCCCATATGAGCGCCATCCCGGCCCGCGCTGGGGCCGCGCGCACGTCGCGTGCCGTGCCCGCTGCGCTGGTCGCGCGCCTGCGCCGGCTCACCACCTTCGAGCGCGTGATCGTCGCCAACAGCGCCATCATCGTGGTCGGCACGGCCGCTGGCTGGTGGATCACCCAGCACAACCCGGAGCCGTACCATTACCTGATTGATACGACCTTCATCGCGCTCGCCGCCGTCGTCTGCGTGCTCGTCAACTTCCTGCTGCTGCGCGCCGCCTTCGCGCCGCTGCATGGCGTGCTGGCGACTATCCGCTCCATCGAGGATGGCGATGTCGAGGCGCGCGCCCCCAGCGATGTGGCCGATGCCGACGCGCGCACGCTGGCCCGCGCCTTCAACGAGATGCTCGACCGCCTGGCGCACGCCCACCGCGAAGCGGCCGTCCGTGTGCTCCAGGCGCAGGAGGACGAACGCCGCCGCATCGCCCTGGAGCTGCACGACGAGACCGGCCAGAGCCTCACCGCGCTCACGCTGCACGCCGAGGTCGTCCACCAGCTCTTGAGCGCCATACCCGGAGACGCGGCGGATGAGGCGCGCCGGCAGGTGGAGCGGCTCGGTGCGCTGGCACAGCGCACGCTCGCCGAAGTGCAGGCGCTCTCGCGCCAGCTGCGGCCGCCCCTGCTCGACGACCTCGGCCTGCCCGCCGCGCTGCGCTGGCTCGCCGAAGACGCGCGCGAGCGGCTGCGCCTGGCGGTGGAGGTGCGCGTCTCCGGCATGGCGGAGTGCGAGGATCGCATGGGTAACGGCGCAGAGAGCCCGTGCCTACCCGCTGAGGATGCGGCCCACCGCGACGCCGTGGAGACGGCGCTCTTCCGCATGGCGCAGGAGTGCCTCACCAACGCCGCGCGCCACGGCCGCGCCCGCCGCGTGCGCATCGCGCTGCGCCTGTCGCCGGAGCATGCCTGGCTGACGGTGGTGGATGACGGCGCCGGCTTCACGCAGCGCCGCCCGCGCATCCGCCCGGATGCGCGCCGTGGGCTGGGGCTAGACGGCATGCGCGAGCGCCTGCGCCTGCTCGACGGCCAGATGCGCATCCGCTCGCGGCCGGGCCGCGGCTGCGCCATCCGCGCCGTCGTGCCGCTCACATCGCCCACACTGATCGCTGAGGGCCGCGACGTGCATGACATCATCCCGACCGGCGAGGCCGCTGATGGACGCAACTGAACACGAGCGACACGAGCGACACGAGCGGCAGGAGCGCGCGCCGATCCGCGTGCTGCTGGCCGACGACCACGACATCGTGCGCGAGGGCCTGCGCGCGCTGCTCGGCATGGCCGGTGACATCGCCGTAGTCGGCGAGGCGCGCACCGGCCGCGAGGCGGTGGCCGAGGCCGAGCGGCTGCGCCCCCACGTCGTGCTGATGGACATCAGCATGCCCGAGCTGGACGGCGTGGAGGCCTGCGCGCGCATCCGCCAGCAGGCGCCCGAAGCGCGCGTGCTTTTCCTGACCATGCACGAGGCCGAGGAGTATTTCTTCCGCGCGCTGCGCGCCGGCGCGGCCGGCTACGTGATCAAGCGCACCGCCGCCGCCGACCTGATCGCCGCGGTGCGCGCGGTCGCGCGCGGCGAGGCGTTCCTCTCGCCGGGCGTCGCGCATGCGCTGCTGAGCGACTACGCCGGCCGCGACGGCGAGGCGGCGGCGGACGAGGGCGAGCCGGCGGCGCGCGGCGAGACTGACCGGTACAACACGCTGAGCGGCCGCGAGAAGGAAGTGCTCAAGCTGGTCGCCGAGGGCCATACCAACCAGGAGATCGCCGCGCTGCTGACGCTAAGCATCAAGACCGTGCAGGCGCACCGTGCCGCCGTAATGGAGAAACTGGCCCTACGCGACGTCACCCACCTCGTGCGCTACGCCGTGCGCCGCGGCCTGGTGGACCCGGAGCGCTGATCGGCGCCCACGCCGGTCCCCAACCCGCGACGGCGGATTTCGTGGCGGCACGCCCTCCAGGCGCGGTTTTAACCGCCGGCCATCCGCGCCAGCCTGTGCCACCCGGCATAGGCCGCGATGGGAGTCATCCCGCCCCACAATCGGGACCGATCCCAATAGCGGCGTTCCACGCGCCCTGCTACACTGGCCTCGCGCTGCGCCGCCTGATAAGACTGTACGGTTGCGCCCGGCGCGCGTCATCTTGCCACAGGAGGTTTTGGACATCATGAGGACGTTTACCACCCGCATCGCGCCCACCACCCGCCGCCTCGCCGCGCTGGGCGGGCTGGCGCTGCTGCTTGCCGCCCTGTTCGCTGTCGCCAGCCCCGGCCTGGCCTCCGCCCATTCCAAGTTCGCCAGCTCCAACCCGGCGCCCAATGCCGTGCTGCTCAAGGCGCCGACCACCATCACCATCACCTTCACCGAGAAGTTGGACCCTTCCGGCAGCAACATCATCGTCTATGACCAGGACGGCAAGCAGGTCAGCACCGGCAAGGCCGCGGTGGACCGCGCCGACTTGACGAAGATGAGCGTCGCCATGAAGGGCAACGACTCCGAGGGCTACTCCGTCGTCTGGCGCAGCAAGTCGCTCGACGACGGCGACGCCTTCACCGGCGCCTACGGCTTCACCGTCAGCGCCGACGCCACCCCCTCCGCCGGCGACACCTCCACGCCGTCCTCGTCGAGCGGTGGTATCACCCATGGGGATGCGTCGTCCGGCGGCACGCCGGCCTGGCTGACGGCGCTGATCGGCGTGCTCGGCCTGGTCGTGGGCGCGGGTGGCATGTACTACTTCTCGCGCCGCACCCCGGCCGCGTAGCATTCCGCGCTCGTGCCGCGTCATATAATCGAGTAGTCGAAATCAGCACGACGAGCGCTGGATCGCCGCGGCTGCACGCGGCGGTCCTGTTGCCGGGGAGGAGCGCGGATGGAGCCGGGTCGCCGCTGGGCGTGGATCGCGCGGGGAAGCCATCCCGCGCTCGCGGCCGCGCTCGCCCTGGTGTGGCTGCTGCTGGCCTTCGCCGGCCATCCGGGCGTGGCCCGCGCGGATGGCGGGGCGCCCAACCTGGTGTACGTCGCCGGCGCGGGAACGAACGGCGGCGATCTCGTCGTCGCGGACATCGCCAAGCATCAGGTGACGGCCCACATCCCCATCGGTGGCGGCCCATCCGCCGTCGCCCTCAGCGGCGACAGCCGCTTCGCCTACGTCACCCAGGCCGACGCCAACAGTCTCGCCATCGTGGACGCCCACGACCAGCGCGTCACCGCCCATCTGGCGCTCGGCCGCCGGCCATCCGCGCTGATCTACGACCCAATCTCCTCCTTCAACCTGCTCTTCGCCAGTGAGAGTGGCGATGACACCGTCGCCATGATTGACGCCGACAAGCGCACGGTGCTCGCCCGCTTCCACGTCGGCAAGCAGCCGGCTGGGTTGGGGCTGGCCGTACCCGGCAGCGGCATCGCCAGCAACCTGCCCTCCGAGGCCGAGCTGTACGTCGCCGACAGCGCCGGCGACACGGTGACGGTGATCAGCACGCTCAACCGCAAGGTGGTTGCGACCATCCCCGTTCCCGGCGGCCCACTGAGCGTCACCGTCCCGGCGACGGGCGGCGTGGCCTACGTTGGCACGCGCTCCGGCACCATCGTCGCGATCAGCCTCGCCCGCCATCAGGTGATCGGGACGCCGCTGCGCCTGCCCACCGGCCCCATCGGCCTGATGGACTACGACGCCGTCACCGGCCAGATCTACGCCCCCGCCACCCAGGCCGGGCAGGTCGCCGTGCTCACCCCCGTCAGCGCCGGTGACGGCACCACGCCCCCGACACTGCCGAAGGAGCCGTCACGCACGCTGGCCTTCGCGGGCGGCCCATCCGCCGTCGCCATCACCTTCGACGGCGCCTTCGCCTTCGTCGCCGAGCAAAGCGCCGGCCGCGTCGTGATGCTGGACCCCTCCACTCGCGCGACGCTCGCCACCCTCGCTGTCGGCGGCAGCCCACGCGCGCTGGTCACGGGCGCCTTCCCGCCGGTGCTGAGTACCCAGGGCGCCAACATCGCCGGCATCCTCATCTCGCTCGCCGTGCTCGCCGCCATCGTCGCCGCGAGCGTCGTCATCTGGCTGCGCACGCGCAAGACGGAGCAGACCGCGACTCAGAGCGCCAACGGGAGTGCGGCGCGGGAGGCAAGCGCTGGCACACGCCGCGCGAGAGCGAGCACCGGCACGAACAGAGCCACAAATAGCGGATCAAAGGCCAGAACGAACAGCGGCACGAACACCAGGCCGAGCCGACGAGGGAACCAGGGAACGAACAGGGGAGGCAGGCGATGAGCGCGTGTGCGGTACGGAGCAACGGGCGCGGCCGAGCGCGGGAGCACGTTGCCCTCCTCTGCTGTGTGGCATGGCTGGCGGCACTGGCGATGGCCCTACTCGCCGCGTGCGGCGGCTCCAGCGGCGCCCCGGCCTCCGCCTTCGGCGGCTCACTCAACCACCTGCACGACGTGCTTGCGCTGCGCAGCACGCCGAACACCGTGCTGCTCGCCACGCACATCGGCCTCTATCGCTCCGGCGACGGCGGCGCGACGTGGAAGGTGGTCGCCGCGGGCGACGGCCAGTCGATGGCCGGCCTGATGACCTTCAAGCTCGCCCAAAGCCCGGTGGACCCGAAGCGCGTCTACTGCCTCGCCCTCCCGCGCACCGGCACTGGCGCCCCGCCCCCCGCCTCAGGCGCGGCCCAGCCCGGCCTCTATACCAGCGACGACGCCGGCCAGACCTGGCGCCTCGCCGCGCCCGCCACCGCCTTCCCCTCGCCCAGCCTCTACACCATCGGCGCCGGCTCTGGAGGCCCTGCCCAGGTCTACGCCGTCGTCTCCTCGCTCGGTCCATCCGGCGTCTTCGTCAGCGATGATGCCGGCGCGCACTGGCGCCGGCTGCCCAAGGTGCCGGCGGACCCCATTACCGGCATCACCGGCGATCCCGCCCACCCTGGCCGCGTCTTCCTCTTCAGCAGCTCCACCGGCGTCTCCATCAGCGCCAACGGCGGTAAGACCTGGACGCTCGCGCCCGGCATCTCCGGCGGCATCTACGCCCTCTCGCTGGCCGGCAACACCATCTACGCCGGCGGTGACACCGGCCTCTTCGTCTCGCGTGACGGCGGCGCGCACTTCACCCTCGCCGATGGCAAGGATACCTTCTCCATCCTCTCCGCCAGCCCCTCCGCCCCCGCCACCGCTTACGCCCTCACCGGCACCGCCGTCTTCCGCACCACCGACGCCGGCCAGACGTGGAAACAGGCCGCGCCGACCAGCCAGCACCCCGGCCTGATCAGCGTGGACCCATCCAACGCCGCCACCGCCTACGTCGGCTTCTCCTATCCCCTCGGCGTCGCCGTCACCACCGACGCCGGCCAGTCCTGGCGCTCCGTCGCCCATTGACCCATCTCATACCCAGTTGGGCCAGATGCCTAGGCTCTTCCAGTGACAACCACCCGACGCATCATCTCCTCATCTCGTCACACGCTCGCGCTCACCTCGCTCCGTCCCATCATCGCGAGACGGAAAGCCGCGCGTGTGCCACCGCAACGCTCCCATGCGTATGATGATATGGTACATGCTCCGCACCGCCCATGCCCCTGGACAGGAGATCAGCGTGACCTGGCGGCCTTCCCACTGGACGAAACGCAACCGCATCTGGCGCTCGCTGCGCGTCGCCTGGCTCTTGATACGGACGCTCTTCATCATCTACCGCGAGCGCCGGCGCGTGGTGCGCGCGCACGCCCGCGGCGAATACGACGTGCGCCCCGATGTGCGGGCGCTCACCCGCATGCTGCGCGAGTTTCGCTGCACAGCCGTCGCGCTGGGCGGCCTGCTGATCAAGCTGGGCCAATTCCTCAGCGCGCGCGCCGACCTGCTGCCGCCCGATGCGCTGGCCGAGCTCGCCGCGCTGCAAGATGAGGTGCCGCCGGAGCCGTTCAGCGACATTCGCGGCGTGCTGCGCAAGGAGCTGGGCGTGCCGCTGGCGGAGGTCTTCGCCGAGATCGATCCCATCCCGGCAGGCTCAGCCTCGCTCGGTCAGGTGCATCGTGCGCGCCTGCTGGATGGGCGCATCGTGGCGGTCAAGGTGCAGCGGCCCGGCATTGCCCAGATCGTGCGCACGGACCTCTCGACGCTGCGCTTCGTGCTCGGGCTGGTGCGCCGCCTCTTCCCCTCGGCGGATACGATGCTGGATGTGCGCGGCGTCTTCCGCGAGTTCAGCCGCATGATCTCTGAAGAGCTGGACTACCAGCGTGAGGGCCACAATGTCGAGCGCTTCGCCCACCTGATGGCCGAGGAAGAGGACGTGATAGCGCCGGGCGTGGTCTGGGAGCGCACCACGCATCGCGTGCTGACGCTGGAGTGGGTGACGGGCATCAAGATCACCAACGTCGCCGCGCTCGACGCGGCCGGCGTCAACCGCAATGCGCTCGCGCGCCGGCTCGTCTACCTCTATCTCAAGCAAGTGCTCGAAGCCGGCTTCTTCCACGCCGATCCGCACCCCGGCAACATCTTCGTCAAGCCGGGCGTCGCCGGACCGAAGTTCGTCTTCGTGGACTTCGGCATGATGGGCGCGATCACGCCGCGCATGAAGATGGGCCTGCGCAGCGCCTTCGCCGGCGTGATGCAGCAGGACGCGCGGCAGATCGTGCGCGGGCTGGAGGTGCTCGGCTTCCTCGGCGAGGACGCCAACCACGACGCGCTCGAACAGGCCATCGGCGCGATGCTCACGCGCTTCAGCACGCTCCCCTTCGGCGAGCTGCGCGAGGTGGACTCCGGCGAGGTGCTGGGCGAGATCGCCCCGGTGCTCTACGACCAGCCGATCCGCCTGCCGGCGCAGTTCGCCTTCCTGGGCCGGGCGGCGGGGATGCTGCTCGGCCTGACGACGCTGCTCTCGCCGGGCTTCAACGCGATGGAGGTCGTCTCGCCGTTCGCGTCGCAATTCATCAAACGCGGTGGCGTCAACGGCGTCTTGCAGCTGCTCGGCTACGACAGTGCGCAAGACCTGACACGCCAGTTCGCGCGCGAGAGCGTGTCGCTGGTGCGCAGCCTGGCGGCGCTGCCGCGGCAACTGGAGCACGTGCTGGATCACGCCGAGAAGGGCGAGCTGCGCATCATCATCGAAAGCCCCAGCTGGACGCCAGGGCTACGCACGCGCGACGGACACAAGGTGCCAACCAACGTGTGGAACCGGCCAGTGCCGGCGTGGGTGCCGCTCGGCGTGGGCGTCGCCTTCGTGATCGCCTTCAGCATGCGTCGCCGCAACGGCCGCGTCGAATAGACGAGATTTCACTATCACACCGGCACCGGCGCGCTAGGCTGCTTCATGTAGAGCGCACGCCCGCCGCCGAAGGTGCCGACCTCCGTGAAGTTGGCGCGTACCCACGCGCGGAAGCCGGGGAGGCGGTCGAAGCGGCCGCTGGCGAACAGCACCACCCGCGCGTCCGATTGCGTGATGATCGCCTCGATCTGGCGCGTGGTCAGCTCGCCGGTAGCGATGCGCACCTCCGACGTATCCACCAGCTGCGGCACGACATCGCGGTCGGCGAGGCCCGCGACATACTGATCGTCACTCACCACCACATCGCCGGGAACGGTGAGGCGTTCGAGCGCGGTGGAGAGCAGACGCTGGTCGCCGCTGATGGGCTGGGCGGCGGATGCGTTTCTAGAAGCGCTCATTACGAGCAACAGCAGCGACGCGAAGCCCACCATCGCGAAAACGCGAAGTCCTGTATCTTCGTGCCTCAGCACCCCCCGTGGCCATGCGTGCGGGCATCCGCCGGGCGCGTTCAAGACGTCGCCCACGATGATACCCGCCAGCAGCGCCACTGGAGGGATCAGCAGCGCCACGTGATGATCGAACAACGGCTGCTGCCGCAACAGCAGCACGAGTGAGGCGAGCAACCACACGAGCGGAGGAAGGGTTTTCGTGATCGGTCGGCCCAGGGCGAGCAGCGGCCCGACGACAAACACAGCAACCGGTAGCATCGAAAACGTGTTATTCAAGATGAGTGCGACGTTATACCCTATGCCCTGATTTGCGGCCGACGCGGCGGCGAGATGGAAGCGCACCACATGGTCATATATCGCGCCCCAACTGCCGATGAACGGCAGCAGCACGATCAGCAGCGCCGCCAGCATTCCCGCCAGGAATAGCCCGACATCAGGCAGGATCAGCCGCGCGCGCGCGAGCAGCGCGTCGCGCTCCGGGCGGCGTATGTTCCCGTCACGACCGGCGAACGCCGCGTAGAGCGGCGTGGCGAGATAGAGCAGCGCCGGCAGCAGCGCCACCACGTCGAAGAGCTTGACCATGATCCCCAGGCCCAGCGCCGCCCCACTCGCCGCCGCGAGCCAGCGCCTCCGCCGATCGCTACGCGCGGGCCTGCGCGCGGCTTCCGCCGCCAGCGCGACACACGCGAGCTGGAACGCCAGCGCCGGCGCCTCGGCCTGGAGCGTGTGCGAGACGCGCAGGTACAGCGGATCCACCGCCAGCAGCGTACACGCCGCAAGTCCCGCCCAGCGTCCCGCGATAGCCCGCGCGGCGAAATAGATCGCGGCCAGCCCGGCGAGCGAATAGAGCACGACCGCGAGCCGCGCCGCGACCAGGCTTTGGCCCAGCACGAGATAGAACGGATACAGGCCGAGCAAGAACAGCGGCGGCTGCGAGCTAAACACCTCGCGAAACAGCGGATGCCCCGCCGCCAGCGCGCGCAGCGACTGCCAGTACACCCCCTCGTCGTAGTCCGTGGCCGCGCCGCCGAGCGGCCAGAGCCGCAGCGCCAGCGCCAGCAGCGCCACGACGAGCGCCAGCCGGTCGTGAAGCGTCAGCCGGCGCAGCCAGCCGAGTGGGCCAACGGGAGCCGAAGCGGGGCGGCGGACGCTGCTGCTGCGGGCCACGGGTCACGTCTCCTCTCGCATCCATACGCGCAACATGCCCGGCGATTCAGCGGCTCGCCGTAGCGGCGCCGAACTCCACCACCAGCAGATCGAGCGCCAGCTCAGGCGTCATGCGGCTGTGCTTCAGTGCCATATCCACATCCAGCAGCGCATGATGCGCCGCTTCGAGCTGCGCAAAGGTGAATTGCCGCGCCAGCGGCAGCGACTTCTCCACCACGTACGGCGCCATCCCGGCGGACTGCGCAATCTCGTATGGACGCAGGCCGCGCTCCGCCAGCGTCTTCACCTGCAGCAACGCGCGCGTCTGAAACGCCGTCAGCGCGATGATGCCAAACGGCGACTCGCCAGCGGCAAGCAGCTCGTGCAGCAGCGCCAGCGCGCGCGTGCGGTCGCGCCGCGCCAGCGCATCCGTCAGGTCGAAGACGCGCGCCGTATGCGCGGCGGGCGTGAGCGCGCGCACATCCTTCGCCGTGATCGTCCCGCCCGCGCCGGCATAGGTCGCCAGCTTATCCACCTCGGCCGCGAGCAGCCGTAGGTTCTCGCCGACCTCCACAGCCAGCAACCGCGCCGCATCCGGGGCCAGGCGCACACCCGCCGCGCCCGCGCGCTTCACGAGCCACTCGTCGAGCCGTTCGCCCTTCGGCGGCGTGAAGAGGCGCGCGCGCCCGTGGCGCTGCGCCGCCGCCATGAGCGGATGTCCCGCCTCCAGCGGCTCGTCCACCAGCACGACCAGCACCGTCGCTTCAGGCAGGTGCGGAACGTGATCGGCCAGCCCTTGCGCGAAAGCCTTTGGATCCGGCCCGCCGGCTGCCTTGCCCTTCTTGCCCTTCCCCTTGCTCGCCACCTTCGCCGCCGGTGCGGCCTCGCCCGCGTCCATCTCGCCCGCGTCCGTCTCGCCCGCGCCGCCCGTCTCACCCTTCGCGGCGCGGCGGCGCTTCGGCAGCCCCTCCACGACGACCAGCCGCTGCTCGCTCAGGAACGGCACCGTGTCGCACGTCGTGAGGATCGCGCTCAGATCGCCATCCGCGCCCGCGAACGTGTCCACGTTGTGGCTGAAGTCGTGCGCCTGCCGCACGCGCGCCAGCTCTTCGCGCGCCGAGAACTCGTCGGGTCCATGAAAAAGCAGAAACATGCGCGCATTGTACGCGGCCGCCGCCCGCGCCGCAATCGCCTCGCCGCGTGAATCCCGTGACTCCTGATGAATCCATGTGCCAAGCGGCTCAGCAGCCGTGTATACTATCGGCACGGCTCCTTGCCGGCGGATAGCGAGCGGATGTGGGGAGGGCGGCCATGTTGCAATCTGGGAGACCATCGGCGGCGGGGAGCGCGACGATGGCCGCTCCGGCCGGCGAGCGGAGCGCGGGCGGGATTGAGCACGCGCCATGGTGGGATGGGCCGCTCAAGTCGTTCGCCCACCGGCTGATCGCGCTGCGCACGCTGCACTGGACGATGCGCCTCGCCGTGCTGCTGACCTTCGCCCAGCTCGTCGCGGTGGCGACGCTGATCGGGCTGGGCCTCTCGCCGCTGCCAGTACCCTTCGTCAGCGGTGACGCCCCGGCCGTGCGCATCCCCGCGCTGATCTTCTTCGCTAGCTTCGCCTCGCTGCTCCTGGCATGGGCCTACATGCTGACCGGAGCCATCCACGGCCACTGGAGCCTGCGCTGGCTGGTGCTGGCCGTCTTCACTTTGCTCCTGGGCGCGGCGCCGGCAAACCTGATCACCTCCGGCCGCGCCGATGAGGCGCTGGGCATCGCGCAGGCGGTGCCGCTAGTCGTGATCTGGCTCTGGGCGCTGGCAATCTCGCTGCACCGTGTGCGCGTGCGGCCCTACACACCGGGCGGGCATGCCGGCGTGCTGCCGGGGATGACGTTCCTGCTGGCGCTGGTGGCGCTGCTCGGCTATTACGGGCCGGTGATCGCGTCCAGCCTGCGCGCGGGCGACACACATCCATTGGCGCTGGTGTTGGAGCAGAATCTCAGCGATCTCTATCTGCTGCTGATCCCGGTGGCCTTCCTCTCCGGGACGGACTTCGCGGAGACCGGCGAGGTGGTGACGGGCCGCATCGCCTATCTCATCCGCCGCTTCGGCACGGCGCCGCTCTTCGTCCTGACCGGCGGCACAGCCGCGGCGATCCTGGTCTATAGCGTGCTGCACGTGATCGACGACCTGAGCGTCGCGCAGCCGATCCCGCTGCTGCTGCTCGGCACGGCGCCGTACGCGCTGGCGGCGCTGCTGTTCGTCGGGCTGGCGCGGCTGGCGCGCGCGGGCGTCTGGCCGCTCGCGCCGATCCCGTATGGGACGCTGCTGGCGGCGACACTGCTCTCCATCGGCGTGGAGCCGGTGATCAAAGTGGTGCTGGGCGATGCGCTGGCGGCGGGCCTGCTGCCGGCGGCGCTGGGGCTGCTGGTAGGCGTGCCGTTGCTGCTGCGCGGGCGGCGCTCGTATGGCGCGCTGGCCGTAACCGGCATGGTCTTTGTCGCGTTCGCGCTGCAAAATCTGGCCGGCAGCGCGGGCGATCTGCTGGCGCGCGCGGTAGGGCTGCCGGTCACGCGCTCGCTGACCCTGGACCTGACGAGTGCGCAGCTGGCGGTGGCGCTGGTGACACTGGCAGCGCTGCTGGCCCTGCTCGTGCTCCGCCGCGAGACAGCGCGGGCGGCGGAGCTGCTGACGGTGCTGTTCGTGCTGGACGGCAGCCTGCTCGCGCTGGCGATCTTCTTCAACGTCTACGGCAGCGTGACGGGCACAGCCGCGCTGACGAGCGCGCAGGGCCTCTTGCTGGCGTTGGCCTTCTTCTGGGACTTCCTCACGTCCGGCGAGCAGATCACCAACACCGACGGGCGCGCGTTCCCGCGCTACGCGCGCGTGCTGCTCTACGCCGGCTACACGATGGTAGCGGCCACCGAGGTGCTGTACTTCTCCTCGCACACGACCAGCCTCTTCGCGCCGCGCATCGCCGGTCTCTTCATTCAGAGCGAGTGGGCGCACCTGGGGCTGGTGATGCTTGGCGTGCCGATCCTGTTCACGACGGCGGCGCTGGCGCTGACACGCTGGGAGGCGCAGCGCGCCGTGGGCCTGCCCGGCGCGAGCAGCGGGGGGCTATCCTCACCCGCCAACCCCCTCGCCCCGTGAGGCGAGAGGGCGTCGCATCGAGCGCATGGGTAACGTTTCCATGCGGCATCCATGCGGCATCCAGCTATGGAGGCGTGCTGGGCAGCGTCGTTGTGTCAATGACATTGAGCGTCGGCGTGGGAATGAGGCCGTTCCGCTCGTCCTGGTCCTGCTGGCCTTGCGGCTCCGCCTGGGGCCAGAGAAGCGTGCGCCCGCCCACCCAGCCGTCGCTCAGCCCGCTGGCGATTGGCAGGATCACCATACGTTGCAGCCGCCGATCCCACACCGGCGGCTGGGCGCTCTGCTGAACCCACGTGACCAGCCGGTCGTTGAGCGTCACGAACTCCAGATGCTCCCCCTCGTTGGCGGCGGTGGCCACGCGCACCGCGCCGGCATCGCCCCGCGTGAGGTCGTCAATCAGGTAGACGGAGGTGAGGTCGTCGTAGGCGACGCTCCCTCCGTTCAGCGCGATCGTCGCTGGCTGCTGTTGCAACTGCACCTCGCGCCCCGTGACCAGGTTCCGCACCGTGACGTGTCCCGCCGCGCCGTTCGTGATCGTGGTGATCTGCCCCCAGGCCGCCCAAGGCCAGGCGAGCACGCTCTCGCCCGCCCTGGTCGCCAGCGTCGTGATCTTCCCGGTCGCCAGGTCTTCCAGGCGCACGACGATGTTGTTCAGGCTGGCATCGTCGCCCGGTGTGATCGGCGCGAGCGGCTGGCTCCAGATGACATGCCCCTGATCGACCACCGGCGGCGTGCTGGGGCCAGGAGCCGGTTGACCGTTGGCGCGCGGTGCGCGCGCCAGCTCGGAGACCTGTCCGGTGTCACGGTTGAGCACGAACATCGTCCAGTCGAAGAAGGATGGCTGATCGGCCGCCTCGGACCAGGCCAGCCAGTGGTCGTCAATCGAGGCGCCGATCACCTGGCTCTGCGGGTGCAGCAGCGCGCGCAGCCGCATCATCTGTTGTGTGTGGATGTTGTAGAGCGTGAGGTACGACAGGCGTGTCGTGTTGCTGAGGAAGTCGCGCGGCTCGCTCACCCCCACCAGCCACTGGCCGTCCAGCGTGACGGTGTTCTCGAAGACGAAGACGCGGTTATCGCCCAGGTCGGTCGGCAATCTGCTGATCGCCACATCGCCCCACGCGGAGCGCAGCGAGAGAGCCGGGAGCGGCGCGGGTGTGGCGGTGGCCGTAGCGAAACGTGGTAGTGATGTCGCCGTCGGCGTCCTGTTCGCGCGTGGCGGCTGTGCGGTGAGGCTGCAACCGGCGAGGAGCCACTGCGCCACGAGGCACAGCAACAGCAGGCCGAGGGCGGCATGGGTGGGCGGACGCCCACCCATACGTAAAGCGGATCTGCTCACCAGACGAACCCCCGTTGATTGAGCAACGTGGTCATGCTGACGCTGGAGATGCTGTTGTATGGGGGCACATTCACGGCCCACGGCCAGATCCACGAATCTCCCGAAATCGAATCGGCGTACTTCGTGACATCCCCGGAGGAGGAGTATCCGTAAATGCCGATCCAGTGGTAGATGGTCGCCGAACGGGGATGGCCCACCGCTGAGAGCAGAGCAAGCATAGCGGAAGCTGTTGGCACTATCAACAGGAACAAGCGCCCTATATCATGTTCGCCTCCAGTCATATAGTGAGCTCAACTGAAGCGGGATGGAGACGAGCAGCGCGAGGATGAGCAATGCAGAGAAAAGCGGTGGCGGAGCGGGACGACGCAGGCATGCGCAAGCCCCGGTTCCTGGTGGATGAGAATCTGGACGGCGCAATCGCCAAGCAGGTGAAACGCCAAACCGCGGGAATCACGATTCATCTATCTGCCTCAACACATCACGCGTCTATAACGCCCATGCTTCACATTTGACAGCATGATCCCGCGACACCTATACTTTTCTGTGCCGGCGGCACGCGGGGCGCCACGCCTGGGACGCGCGGCGATGGGAGGAGACTCGGTGCTGACTGACACCCACGCGCATGTACAAATGCCCCAGTTCGCCCGCGATCGCGAGGACGTGATCGCCGCCGCCTTCGCCGATGGGATCGCGCGCATCGTCGTGCCAGGGATCGACCTGGAGACGAGCCGCGCGGCCGTCGCGCTCGCCACCGCCCATCCCGCTCGCCTCTTCGCCGGCGTGGGCACCCACCCGCACGACGCGGCAACGCTGACGGACGAGGCGCTAGCGGGCCAGCGCGCGCTGGCCCGCACGGCGGGCGTAGTCGCGATTGGCGAGATCGGCCTGGACTTCTACCGTAACCTCTCCCCGCGTGCGACCCAGCTCGCGGCGCTGGAGGCGCAGCTCGCGCTGGCGCATGAGCTTGACCTGCCGGTGATCCTGCACAACCGCGAGTCGCATGCCGAGATGGTGGCGATGCTGCACGCGCACGCGCGCGGCGTGCGCGGCGTCTTCCACTGCTTCATCGGCGACAAGACCATGGCCCAGGATGCGCTCGGCCTAGGCTTCTACCTCTCCTTCGCGGGGCCGGTGACATTCGCCAAGAACGTCGAGCTGGCCGAGGTCGCGGCATGGGCGCCCGCCGAGCGCATCCTCGTCGAGACCGACAGCCCATACCTGACACCCCCGCCCTTCCGCGGCAAGCGCAACGAGCCGCGGCACGTAGCGCTGGTGGCGCGGCGGATGGCGGAGCTGCGCGGCCTGCGCTTCGAGGAATTGGCCGATCTGACCACACGCAACGCGAACACACTGTTCCGCTTGCCGGAGCTTCAACCCCAGGAGGGCGTCACGCAGCATGCGTCTCTTTAACACGCTGACCCAGCGGATCGAGCCGCTGGAGCCGACGGGCAATCGGGTCACGCTCTACGTCTGCGGCATCACGCCGTACGACACGACGCACCTGGGGCATGCCTTCATCAACGTCGTCTATGACACCCTCGCGCGCTACCTGCGATGGCGTGGGCTGGACGTGCTCTACGTCCAGAACGTCACCGACATAGACGACGACATCCTGCGCAAGGCGAAAGAGCTGGGGCTGGCCTGGGATGAGCTGGGCCGGCAAGAGGTCGCCCGCTATCTGGCCGATCTGCGCGCACTGAACGTGCGCATGCCCGATCACTACGTGTGGGCGAGCCGCGAGACGGCGAAAATGCAGGAGCTGATCGGTTCGCTGATCAGCAAAGGCCTGGCGTACGTGCGTGACGGCTGGGTCTACTACTCAATCGAGCGCGATCCCGGCTTCGGCGTGCTGGCGGACGCCGCCGGCTACGTCGGCTACGACGCCTGGCTGCGCACGGCCAACGAGCGCGGCAACTTCCCCGACGACCCGCGCAAGCGGAACCCGCTGGACTTCGTGCTCTGGCAGGGGCGGCAGCCGGGCGAGCCGGCGTGGCCCAGTCCGTGGGGCCCGGGGCGGCCCGGCTGGCACATCGAATGCAGCGCGATGGCACTGAAGTATCTGGGCGCGACGGTGGACATCCACGGCGGCGGCGCCGACCTGATCTTCCCGCACCACACCTGCGAGATCGCGCAGAGCGAGAACGCGACGGGCGTGCGCCCCTTCGTGCGCGTTTGGATGCACTGCGCGATGGTCGAGTACGCCAATGAGAAGATGAGCAAGTCGCTCGGCAATCTGGTGCGCGTGCGTGACCTCTTACCAGACTACAGCGCGGATGCGGTGCGCGTGATGCTGCTCTCGCACCACTACCGCGACGCCTGGGAGTATACGGTCGAGGATATGCGTGCGTGCGCGGCGCTAGCGGAGCGGCTGCGCACGGCCGCGAGCTGCGCACCGGCGCGGGGTGACGAGTCGCAATGGGCGCGCGACGCGGCCTGCCAACAGGCATATCTGGAGATGGCGGCGGCGCTCGAGGATGACTTCCACACCCCGCGGGCGCTGGCGGCGCTAGACCAGCTGGCGGCGCACACGCTGGAGGTGCGGGCGCCGGCGCAGATTGCGACGCTGCGCGAGCTGGCGGGCGTGCTCGGACTGCGGCTGGGTGCGGAAGATGATGCGGGGGAGGCGCCGCCGCCGCTACTGTGCGCCGTGGGAGAGCCGCCGCTGCCGCCTGAGGAATAAACGCAATGAGCGGCCGTCACAGCCGCGGGATCGTGCGCAACCCACGCGCGGCGTCCTCCGGCGTTTGCACCATGAAGTGCTCGCCGTACAGGTGCTGCAGCGCGCTCGTGTCCGTGCCCCAAATGCGCGGCGTCAGATACACCCGCGGCGAGAGCCGGGCATGCAGCCAGACATCCTCGCGATCGGGTGTGCCGGGGAACCACGCCAGATTGAAGCTGTAGATACCCTGCGCCGCGAGCCGCCCCAGCAACGCGCTCAACCCGCGGCAGAACTCGTCGAGCGCGTCGTCGGGCAGAGTGGTCAGCGTGCGCTGCTCGGGGAAGATCGCCAGCACGTCCGCCAGCAAGCTCTGCGACACGAAGCTGGTCAGCCACACACTGTGCCGCCCCTCCGCGATCATGCGCTCACCCGCGCGCGCCTCCTCGCGCACCAGATCCGCCCAGTAGAGGCGCCCTTCCGCCGCGAAGTAGCGGGCGCTGGCCGCCAGCTCCTCCTCCAGCGTGTTGCCGGGCGTATCCGTCGCGAACAATTGCAGGTGCGGGTGAATCTGCGTGCCGCCCGACGCGGGCAGGTAATTCCAGAAGGCGAGCTGATACGTCGTGCGCGGCTGGCGTTGCACAGAGCGGAAGTAGGCGATGCTGGCCGCGAAAGCGTCGGCGAGCAGCTCCGGCGTGAAGGCATCCAGCGGCACATAATGGTCGCGGCTCATAACGGCCACGGCGCTATGCTCGTCGTACGGCGCGAGGTTGGGCACGAGTGTCGTCTGCCCCCGCCGCACCCGCCCGTCCCCCTCCCCCTCGTCATCCGGCACCAGGTCCGGCGGGAAGCGCGGCGTCACCGCCAGGATGCGCTCCGGACAAAACGGGCATCCCACTCGGGTCGCTTCGATCAGGCCGGAGAAATCGACCGGGTGCGGGTGGAACCCGGCGACGTGGGCGACGCGCCCACTGCGGCCAGTGAGCGGGTCGCGGCGCACCTCGCACGGAATCGCGCGTTCCGCGAACTCCGCCTGAGGATCAAGATATCGGGCCACCTTGGCGTAGCGTTCGAATTGCAGCGTCATGGGCGGTTCCTTGTTCAGCGCGTTGAGCCTCGAAACGCATGCCCACTCACGCCGCGGGCACACCCTCCACGCCAGAATAAAGGCGCTCGGCACGCTCACGGCAGGCATCATGGCGGCAGCTAGCGGCATCATCCTCGGCCAGCGGGTGTAAGTGATCGACGTGACGCGGCCCGCGCGCAGGTAGGCCGGCTGCGTTCCTACGCATGCACCGGCGTGCGGATGGCGGCGAACAGCTCATCGTGAAGGATGCGGGGATCATCGGCGGCAAGCACGGTCTGAAGTCGCTCCACACGACGCGCCAGCTCCGGCTCAGGGATGGTGTCGCCGTTGTAGGCGACCGTGAAGATCTTGCCCTGGCGCGTAGGCAGCAGCTCCTCAGAGGGAGAGGCTAGCACCTCGTGCATCTTCTCGCCGGGCCGCAGGCCGGTGTAGACGATGGGTACATCCTGGCCGACGCGCAGGCCGCGCAGGCGGATCATCTTCACCGCCACATCCGCGATGGAGACCGGCTCGCCCATGTCGAGGATGAAGAGGCCGCCCTTGTCCGCGATAGAAGCCGTGACGATCACCAGGCCGCATGCCTCCGGGATCGTCATGAAGTAGCGCGTCACGCCGGGATCGGTGACGGTGACGGGCCCACCCGCCTCGATCTGCTTCAGGAAGGTTGGCACCACACTGCCCCGGCTGCCGATCACGTTGCCGAAGCGGACGGCGCAGAACTTGGTGGCGCTGTCGGGCGCCTGGGCCAGCGTCTGCACCACCAGCTCGCCAGCGCGCTTGGATGCGCCCAGCACATTCACCGGATCGGCCGCCTTGTCGGTGGAGACGAAGACGAACGTGCCGACACGATGATCGCGGGCGAGATTGCACAGCTCGTACGTACCCAGCACATTCGTGCGAATCGCCTGATCCGGGTGCTGCTCCAAGAGCGGCACGTGCTTATAGGCGGCGGCGTGGAAGATCAGGTCAGGCTTGGCGGCGCTGAAGAGCCGCGACATCTGCACGCGCGAGGTGATGTCGCCGATACGCAGCACGAGCCGGTCGGCGTGCTCCTGGCCGCGCAGGCTCTCGGCGAGGTCGAACAGCCCCGTCTCGTTGTTGTCCAGCGCCACGACGGCGCGCGGGCCGTAGCTGACGAGCTGGCGGCACAGCTCGGAGCCGATCGACCCCGCCGCGCCCGTCACCAGCACCGTCTTGTCGCGCAGGATGCTACGCGCCTCGTCCGTCTTGAGCGGCACGACCTCGCGGCCCAGCAAGTCCGCGATGTTGACCTCGCGCAGGTGCAGCGGGTTGGCCTGCCCATCCACCATCTCGTGAACGCCATGCACGATCTTGATGCTGACATCCGTCTGCTGGCATTGGGTGATGATCTCGCTGATGCGCTCGCGGCTGGCCGACGGGATGGCGATGGCGATCACGTCCACCGCGTACCGTTCGACCACCTCGCCGAGCGACGAGATCGGCCCGACGATCTGGGTGTCGTGGATGCGGCGGCGCCACTTGTTCGGGTCGTCGTCGAGGAACGCGACGGTCTGATATTCGTGCGGCGCACTCAGCAGGCGCGCGGCCAGCGCCGCACCGGCCGCCCCCGCGCCGATGATCAGCACGCGCTTGGTGCTGTCGTCCGCGCGCAGCGCGCTGCGTGTCAGGAAGAGGCGTGGCAGCAGCTTGACGAAGCCCAGGAACAGGTAGCTGAGCATCCCGCCAGCGATCACGATGCCCAGGGGGATGGCGCGGACGTCATGCTGGAAGATCAGATCCAACACCGTCACGAGCACGGTCATCACGGCGACGGCCTGCGCCAGCGCCAGCCCTTCCTTCAGGCTGGCATAGCGCCAGAGGCGGCGATGCAACCCGAACAGGTAGGAAATGATGGCATAGACGCACCCCACCAGCAGGTTCGCCGGCAGCAGATCGCGCATCTCGCGCCGCATGGTGGACGTTTCCACGAAGCGCAGCATCGTGGCGACCTCGAAGGCGGCCGTCACAACCAGGATGTCTATGACCACCGATGGTCCGTAGTTGCGGATACGCCGCCAGATCTGCTCGGCGGCAAAGCGCCGCGCGGCAGCCGCGAGCGCGGGCCGCTCCACTTCCGCGGCCGGCGCGGACTCGACCTCTGTCTTCCTCTCGGACATCGTCCCATCCTCCCTGTCGCGCTAGGCGTCGCGCGTGCCGGCGGTTATCAGCGGTTGTGGTTTCGTGGGTTCCTCATGTATCTGACGCGGCGGCAGCGGTGGCGGCAATGGGCGCACGAGTGAAACGGCGGTTCGCGCGAGGATGCGCAGGTCCAGCCAGACCGAGACGTTGCGCGCGTACTCGCGGTCAATCGCCAGCTTCGCCGGCATCACCGTCGTCAGGTAATACCACTCCGGATCGGGGCCGATCAGCAGCTCCTCCTCATGCCGAAACGCCACCTGCGATGGCCCAGTGATGCCCGGCCGCACATTCAGCACCTCACGCTGCTCCAGCGTGTATTTCTCCACGTATTCGGGCGCCTCCGGCCGCGGACCGACCAGGCTCATATCGCCGCGCAGCACATTGACCAGCTGCGGCAGCTCATCCAGCTTGGTCGCGCGCAGCACACGCCCGACGGATGTCACACGCGGATCGCGTCCGACCGTGATCGCCGCGCCGGGAGCGGTTCGCTGGCGCATCGAGCGATATTTGAAGATTGCGAAGGATCGGCCGTAGCGGCCGATGCGCCGCCCACGGAAGATGATCGGGCCGGGATCGCTCAGGTAGACGGCGATGGCGATCGCCGCCATCACGGGCGAGAGCACGACGAGGAACGCGGCGGAGATCGCCACGTCCAGTGCGCGTTTCACCATCTTGCCCTCCCTACCGGCGATGCGCCTCGACAATCGCCGTCACCGCCGCGATCACATCCTCCACGTCATCCTCGCTCATGCTCGGATAGATCGGCAGCGAGATCTCCCGCTGATAGGCGTCGAGCGCGGCCGGGAAGTCGCTCGGCGCCAGGCCGTATGTGTCCCGGTAGTACGGCTGGATGTGCAGCGGGATGAAGTGAACGCTGGTACCGATATTGGCGGCGCTTAGGCGCTTGATGAACTCGTCGCGGCCAATCGTGAGCCGCTCCGGCCGCAGCCGCAGCATATAGAGATGCCAGGCGTGCTGGACGTGCGCGGGATTGGGCGGCGTCTCCAGCTCCGCATAGGGCGCGAACGCCTCAGTGTAGCGTGCCGCGATGGCCTGGCGCCGCTCCAGCAGCCACTCGCGCCGCGCGAGCTGTTGCAGGCCGAGCGCGGCGGCGATGTCCGTCATGTTGTACTTGAAGCCCGCCGCGACGATCTCGTAATACCACGACCCCTCAGCCGTGTACCGCTTCCAGGCGTCGCGGCTCATGCCGTGCATCGCCATCAGCGCCACCCGCTGCGCGTACTCCGCGTTGTCGGTGGCGAGCAGCCCGCCATCCCCCGTCGCCAGCGTCTTCGTCGCGTAGAAGCTGAACGCGGTCAGATCACCAATGGTGCCGATCATGCGACCGCGATAGCGCGCCGGGAAGGCGTGCGCGGCGTCCTCGACAACCGGCAGGTTGTGCGCGCGGGCGATGGCGAGGATGGGATCCATCTCAGCCGGCAGACCGGCGATGTGGACGACGACGATCACGCGCGTGCGCGGCGTGATCAGCGCCTCCAGCTTGGCCGGGTCCAGATTGCAGGTCGCGGGATCCACATCGGCGAAGACGATGCGCGCGCCACAGTGAACGACCACCGCCGCCGACGAGGTGAAGGTGTAGACCGGCACGATCACTTCATCGCCCGGCCCCACGCCAACCGCATCCAGCGCCAGATGGAGCGCGGCGGTCGCGGACGAGAGGGCGGTAGCGTGTTGCGCGCCGATCACCTCGGCGAACTCGCGCTCGAAGCGCTTGACCTTCGGCCCCGCCGCGATCCAGCCAGAGCGCAACGTATCCACCACCTCATCAATCTCGGCCTGCGTGATGTGCGGGAGCGCGAACGGCAGGAACGCGGCCCGCGGCGGTCGGCTCCGGCCCCGCTCTTGCCCCGTCGCGGCCGTGATCACGCCCTCATCCGAAATGCGGCCCTGCGTCGTCATGGCCCCCTCCTCACAGCAGCGTCAATTGTCAAATAACTGGCATGCGCCGATGAAGCGATGCATCACCGCCACCGCCCCAAACCCATCCCAGCCGCCGCCGCATCTCGGCCCTTGCGGCCATTAGCTGTGACGGGAGCGGGCGCCGGCCGTAACGCCAATAGCCAACGTGCGGTGCGGGGGCGCGCGCTGCTTGATACGCTTTACCGCATCATGCGTGCCGCACGCGCCCGTTCGGACGCCCATGTCACCACAGCCGCCCCATCTCCCGGCTCACATCCTACGCATCGTAGACCCGCGGCCGTCGCCATGCAACTGATCAGCACTATCGTACGGGGTGCGGGCAGGTCGTTTCTCCCTTCGCGCGGGAACGCTCATACCTCGCGCGAGCTGTCCGTCAGCGCCACGCCCGCGCTCGCGCCCAGGGACGCGCCGGAGCGCGGCGGCGTATAGCCGCGACTGCGCGCCAGGAAGCGGGGGCTGGTCGCGATGCCCACGAGCGAGCCGATCCCATAGGCGAAGTGGAGCAACGGCTGCGCGACAACGGCCGCGGCGAGCTGGCGCGGCGCGAAGCCATGACCGGACGCCCCGCGCAGCACGACCGCGCCGTACAGCGCGGCGGGCACGACCGCGACCCACGGGTTGCCCAGCGCCACCGCCAGCGCGACGACGCCAACACCGCCGACGACAAAACCCAGCGGCACGAAATGCCGCAAGCTCATCGCGTAGGGATGCAGCAATTGCGTATAGATCGTCCACTTGCCGTTGCGGAAGAACTGCGTCAGCGCGCCGCGCAGCGTGCCGCGCACCTGATACGCCATGCGAATGCGCGGCACCAAAAAAATCTTGCCGCCCGCGCGCCGCAGCCGCGCGTTGAATTCGTTGTCCTGATTGCGCAGCAGCCGCTCATCGTACAGCCCGATGCGCGCGTACACCTCGCGCCGGTAGGTGCCCGTCACCGTATCAACCCGCTGCTCCTGCTGGCTGAAGCGGAACTTGGCATTGCCGACGACCGCCGGCGACGAGATCAACCGCGCGATGACCTCGCCCCAGAAGCCCTCGCCGACGTTCGTATACACCCCGCCGATGCAATCCGCCTCCGCGCCCAGCCGCTCGAACGCCGCCACCGTCTCCGCGACGTAGCTGGGGCTGAGCGTCGAGTGGCCCGACACCAGCCCCACATAGTCGCCGTGGCTGGCCTCGATGCCGCGATTGAAGGCCGCCGGCGTGATGCGCCGCGGATTGGGAACTATCCGCAGCCCTGGCAGCCGCGAGACGTACCCTTGCGCAACCTCGCGCGTGCCGTCCGTGGACTCCCCATCTACGATGAGCACTTCGATGCGCTCCACCGGATACTCGCTCGCGGCGAGCGACTCCAGCAGCGCGGGCAGATGCTTGGCCTCATTGCGCGTGGCGACCACCAGCGAGACCAGAGGGAGTTGTCGCGTCGCCATAGCTGCTGTTCGCGTCCTCTCTTCGTATCGCGCGCGCCTCTCACGTCCACGCCTCTCACGTCCACGCCTCGCGCATCACAGGCGCGGCGCTCGTGCCTCTGCCACCACGCGATCCGCATTCCGGGCGGGGATGAGCGCATCCAGGTGATGCGGCGCGAAGATCGCGTTCACCAGCCGCGCGGCATCGTGTCGCACCAGTGTCTCGCCGTGGACGGCCAGCAGCGGCGCGACGACCACCTCCGGCACCACCCGCTGGATGGCGGACACGTCGGCCTCCACCGGCCGTTGCGCCTTCGCCGCGTACTCGTCCACCAGTTGCTCCGGGAACGATCCGTCGTGCAGGATCACCCGATCCACCCGCTCGCCCAGGTATTCGTGAATCCGCCGCACGAAGTCCGAGGCGCGGTAGCCGTCCGTCTCGCCGTGCTTGGTCATCAGGTTGCAGACGTAGACCTTCTGCGCCTCCGAGGCGCGGATCGCCTCCGCCACGCCCTCCACCAGCAGATTCGGCACGATGCTCGTGTAGAGATCGCCCGGCCCTAGCACGATCACGTCCGCGCGCCGGATGGCGCGCAGCGCCTCCGCGCAGGCGCGCGCCGCCGGCTCCAGAAAGACCCGCCGCACCGGCGACATTGCCCCCGGCTCGTCGCGCTCACCGCGTGTGTCAATAGCACTCTCGCCGCGCACGATCTGGCCGTCTTCCAGCTCAGCGCACAGCGACGTATGCTCCAGCGTCACGGGTAGCACCTGCCCGGCCGTGTCCAGCAGCTCCTGCGCATCCCTGATGCCCCACAGCAGGTCGCCCTCGTTGATCTCCTGCAACGCCGAGAGGATCAGGTTGCCGAGCGCGTGGCCGCCGACACCCGCCTGCGTCGCCGGCGCCTCCATCTCCGCTCCCGCATCGCCCTCCACCAGCGCCGCCCGTCCGTTGCCCTCACGGAAGCGGAAGGTGAACGCCTCGCGCCAGAGCGCCCCCTTGCGCGAGAGCGCGACCAACGCCTGGCGCAGATCGCCCACGGGCAACTGGCCGAACTCATCCATCAGCCGCCGCGAGCTGCCGCCGCTGTCCGACATCGTGACGATCGCCGTGATCTGACAGGGATAGCGCTTCAGCCGCGAGAGCACGGTGAACGAGCCGGTGCCGCCGCCGATGGTGACCACGCGCTTGTCCGCCACATGCAGCAACGCCGCATCTTCCTGCTCGCGCTCGCGCGCCCAATCGCCGGCCGGTTGCGTCATGCCCGCCTCCTCGTCTCGCCGCATCCTTCACGATGCCATCACCACGCCGTCGCTCGTCCGCCTCGCGGCGCGTGTCGCCAGCGTAGCACGCCGTGAAGCAGTGAACAACGCGCTCAACAATTGGGCTATGCACGCCGCGGCGCGGCACACTATTCTACAGGATTTGATCTGGCGGTTGCGGTTGGGGCAGTCTCCACCGCACCGCTCTTCCCTCCTCCGTGAACCTCCGTCACCTCTGTGTCCTCTGTGGTGGTTCTCGTTCGCTCCGCCGCCAGCCGCCCGTCGCCCATCGCCACGTAGGCCATGCCCGCCGCCTCGACTGTCGCACGTGCCAGCGCGCGGCGCCCATCCAGCACCACCCGGCACGCCGGATACGCGCCCAGGTCGAGCCGCTGATAGGCCGAATGCGCCGCCTGCACGATCAGCGCGCGCACCGCGCCGCTCCGCTCCGGCGTGATCGGCGTGTAGCCGTGCGCGCGTAGCTCGTCATCCGTGAAGAGCGGATCGTCGGCGTACACCTCCGCCCCCCGCGCCGCCAGCGCATCCCGCAGCAGCGCCGCGCTGGTGAACGCCGTCTCCTTCACGTCGCCGCGATACGCCACGCCCAGGATGAGTACTGATTGCCCCGCCACCGGCCCAATCACCGCCTCGATGCGGTCCACCGCATACTCCGCCATCGCATCGTTGACGATCCGCGCCCGTCGCGGCAGCGTCAGCCCGCCCTCCGCCGCCCCGCGCATCAGGAAGTACGGGTACACGGGGATGCAGTGGCCGCCCACGCCCACGCCCGGCTGGTGGATGTGCGAGTACGGCTGCGTGTTCGCCGCCGCGGCGGCCGCCGTCATGTCCAGCCCGTGCGCGTCCGCGAAGCGCGCGTACTCGTTGGCGAGCGCGATATTCACGTCGCGGTAGGTCGTCTCGATCAGCTTGACGAACTCCGCGTCGTCCGCCGACCGCATCTCGATCACCTCGGCATCCAGCACCGCGCGATAGAACGCCACCGCCGCCGCCGTGCTGGCCGCGTCCACGCCGCCGACCACCTTCGGATAGATGCGCAGGTCGCGGAAGATCACCCCCGACGAGACCCGCTCCGGGCTGTAGCCGAGCAAGAAATCGCGCCCGGCCACGAGATTCGACTCACGCTCCAGCATTGCGCGGAAGCGGCCCGATGTCGTGCCGACCGGCAGCGTCGTCTCGTAGATCACCAGCGCGCCAGTATGCAGCCCCTTGCCCACCGCGCGCGTCGCCGCGTCAATGCCCTCGAAGGCCACCTCGCCCTGCCCGCGCACCACCACCGGCACGATCACCACCACCACATCCGCCTCGCGCACCGCCGCTGTCGTGTCCGTCGTCGCGCGTAGCAGCCCATCCGCGACCGCCCTGGCGACCTCCGCCTCCATGCCCACCTCCTCGTGGACGTGGCATTCGCCGCGGTTGATGCCCTCCACCACCGCCAGGTTGATGTCGCAGCCGATCACGCGCCGGCCGTGCTGAATATATTGAATCGCCAGCGGCAGCCCGATCTTGCCGAGCCCGACGACGGCGACCACGCCCCCCGCTCCGGCTCCATTCTTCGCGCTCGCTGTCATCTGGGGAGCCGCCTCGTCGCTCATGAAATGACCTCCGGTTTCTCCGCCGCCCGCATGAGCTGGTGCGCCAGTCGCAGCACCGCCAGGCCGTCCTCGCCCGTCACCTTCACATCCGTGCCGTCGCGCACCGCTGCCAGCACGTTCTCCCATTCGAGCCGCAATGGCTCCGACTTCTGCACCTTCAGGCGCGTCATCGTGCCCTCGCTCACGCCCGTCAGCGAGCGCATCGTGTCCCACTCGGTGGCCGTATAGTCGTTCTCGTAGAAATACAAGTCCTGGCTCAGATAGTTGACCAGGTACATGCCGCGCTCGCCTGTCACCGTCAGCTCACGGATCTTCGTGGGCGTCAGCCAGTTCACATCCAGCATGCCGATGGCCGCGTTGCCGAAGCGGATCAGGCCCAGCAGCAGGTCTTCGTGCGTCTGGTGAACACGCTGCTGCGTCTCCGCGAAGACATGGCGCACCTCCGACCCCGCCAGATAGCGCATGACATCGAGGTCGTGCGTCGCCAGGTCCAGGATCACGCCCACGTCGCGGATGCGCGGCGGGAACGGGCCGAGGCGGCGCGCGTGCAGGTAGAAGATGCGCCCGACGTTGCCGCCGTCGAGCTGGCGCTTCAGCTCCAGCACCGCCGGATTGAATCGCTCGACATGGCCCACCGCCAGTTGCGCGCCGCGCTCTCGCGCCAGCGCGATCAATTGCTCCGCCTGCGCCACCGTCGCCGTGATCGGCTTCTCCACCAGCACATTCACGCCGGCGTCCAGCGCGTGCGACGCCACCTCGAAGTGCAGATCAGTCGGCACCACAATCGCGACGACATCCGGCGTGGCCTCGGCGATCATCTCACGGTAATCGCTAAAGCCCTGTACTTGAAAGCGGTTGCTGGCGCGCGAGCGCGCCGCCGGCTGCGGCTCCGCCACGCCCACCAGCCGCACCTTCTCCTCGCCAAAATCCTTGAGGACGCGCAGATGGTTCATGCCCATCGAGCCTGCGCCCACGACAGCTACCTTCAGCGGCATAGGGCGATCACCTCACGCGCGATGGTCTCCAGGTCCGCCTGCGCGAGCGCCGGATGCACCGGCAGCGAGAGCACCTGCTCCGCCGCCTGCTCCGCCACCGGCAGCGCCTTGTCGAACCCGCGCTCCTGATAGTACGGCTGCTTGTGGATCGGCCGTGGATAGTGAATCGCCGTGCCGACGCCGCGCTCGGCCAGCGCGGCCTGGAAGGCGTCGCGCTCGCGCGGCACGCGGATGGTGTACTGGTGATAGACGTGCGTGTGGCCCGGCCGCACCACCGGCGTACGTACGTACTCGCCCAGGCGCTCGCTCAGGTACGCCGCGTTCGCCAGCCGGCGCTCGGTGAACCCCGCCAGCTTCTCGATCTGCGCCACGCCGATCGCTCCCTGGATGTCCGTCATGCGGTAGTTGTAGCCGATGCCGGTATGCAGGTAGCGCACCTTCTGCCCGTGGCTGCGCCAGAGCCGCGCCTGCTCGGCAATCGCGGCGTCGTTGGTCGTCACGATGCCGCCCTCGCCCGTCGTCATGTTCTTCGTCGGATAGAACGAGAAGCAGCCCGTGCCGAAGCTGCCCACGCGCTGCCCGCGGATCGCCGCCGCGTGCGCCTGGCAGGCGTCCTCGATCATCGCCAGGTGGTGCTTCTCCGCGATTGCCATCAGCCGATCCATGTCCGCCGGATTGCCGTAGAGATGGACCGGCATGATCGCCTTCGTCCGCGGCGTGATCGCCGCCTCCACCTCTGCGGGATCGATGTTCAGCGTGTCCGGCTCGATATCCACGAAGACCGGCGTCGCGCCGACCAGCAGGATGGTGTTGCCGGTGGCGGCGAAGCTGAACGGCGTCGTGATCACCTCGTCGCCCGCGCCGATGCCGTGCGCCAGCAGCGCCACGTGCAGCGCCGCCGTCCCCGACGAGACGGCCACCGCCTCCGTCACCCCGCACAACTCGGCGAAGCGGCGCTCGAACTCCTCCACCTGCTTGCCCTGGGCCAACTGCCCAGACGCCAGCACCTTCGCCACCGCCTCCTGCTCCTCCGGCCCGATCTGCGGATGGGCTATCGCAATCATCCTGCTCCCCTCTCGACTCACGTGTATCACATGGTTTCTGGCGAGATCGTCACGGTCCTGACAGGCATTCATGCCCCGCCCGTTATTCGCCAATCATTATGCGCTTTTCCCGCGAGATGCGGATACATCGTTGTATCCGAGTCCGCGACGGCGGACGTCGCGGCCAACGGCCCCCAGGCGCGGTTGCAACCGCCGGCCCGCGCGGGTGATCTGTCCGTCCTCACGTGGCAAGGCCCATCACGGCCGCGATTCACGCGCCAGCGTATAGGTCTCGTGGCAGTCCGGGCAGGTGCCGCGCACCGTCTCTGCCGTCTCAACGACCTCTTCCAGCTTGCGCCCACACTTGCAGACCCAGGCCCGCACGCGCGCTGGATTGCCGTAGACTAGCGCGTGCGCCGGCACGTCCCGCGTCACCACCGAGCCGCTGCCCACCAGCGCGAACGAGCCGATGGTCACGCCCGGCACGATGGTCGAGTTCGCCCCGATCGACGCCCCATACCGCACCCTGATCGGCGTCACCGTCCAGTCATCCAGCGACTTCAGCGCGCCCGACGGCGTGATCGCCCGTGGGATCAGGTCGTTGGTGAAGCAGACGTGCGGACCCACGAAGACGCCATCCTCGATGGTCACTCCGTGATAGACCGAGACGTTGTTCTGTATCTTCACCCGGCTGCCGATGCTCACATCGTTGTCAACGTAGACGTTGCGCCCGATGATCACCTCGGACCCGATGCGCGCTCCCTCGCGGATCTGCGCGTTGCTCCATACCTTGCTCCCCGCGCCGATCTCCGCCCGTGGCGAGACCTCGGCGGACGGGTGAATGTACACCTCACTCACCATGCACCTCCGGAGTATCTCTTGTATTCTATGCCGTCCGGCCGAGGAGACATAGCCGTGTACCGGATAGTCCTAGCGTAGCGCCGCCGCGCGGCACACTTCATGCTCGCCATTCTCCTGCACTGATCGAGTACGGAGTTTGTGCGATGCTCAACCAACTGGACGATACCCAGCGCGAGCTGGCGCGCATCACTGAAGAATATCACCGCCGCGCCGCCGGCCAGCGCGTGCCGCCGGGCGCCTACAGCCTCTTCAACGATGCCGCGCTGCTACACGTCCATGGCATAGAGCGTGCCCTGCTCGATCTGCTGCGCCGCCACCACCTCACGGACCTGGCCGAGACCACCGTGCTGGATATTGGCTGTGGCAGCGGCAGTCAGCTCCGCCGGCTGCTCGACTATGGCGCCATGCCCGAACACCTCACCGGCATTGACCTGCTGCCGGAGCGTATCGAGCGCGCCCGCCACCTGAACCCCGCCATGCAATGGGTCCGCGGCAGCGCGCACGAGCTGCCCTTTGCCGATGCCCACTTCGACCTCGTCACCACCTACACCATGTTCAGCTCTATCCTCGACGAGCCGCTGCGCCGCCGCATCGCCGCCGAGATGTGGCGCGTCCTCAAGCCCGGCGGCATGGTGATCGTCTACGACTTCGCCTTCGATAATCCGCGCAACCCCGCCGTGCGCGGCATCACGCGCCGTCACATCCGCTCCCTGTTCGCCCAGCCAGGCGCCCAGTTCGACATCCGGCGTCTCACCCTCGCGCCGCCGCTCGCCCGCCGCGTGGCGCCGCGCAGCCGTCTGCTCGCCCTCGCGTTGGCAGACCTGAAGCTGCTGAACACACATCTGCTTGCTGGCATCACACACTCCCCATCCAACGCCAACCGACCATCTTGACATGCCTTGCTTTTCATGGTAAATTAGTTCCATTACCACGGCGCCACCCCGCGCCGCCAGCACCTTGAACAACCGCATATCGTGCCGAACATCGCGACCTCTCGCCAGGGCAACCCCAGGCCGGACGACGTGAACAGTGCCGTACCATCACGAAACGTTGCCGTTGTTGCCGCCCACCGTGCCATCCGTTGCCATCCCTCTTGCCGTTTCTTGCCATTTCTTGCCGTTTTTGCCACCCATAACACGAAACGTCAAGTTCGCGCACCCGGCAAATCCCCTTGAATTCGGGGTTCGAGGCGATGGCATGCCCGACACATTGCCAAAAAGCGGCAAAAACGGCAATGTTCACTGCCGCGGTCAACATTGCCGCCAGCCGCTCTGCCCCCAACTGGCGCAGGCCGGTTTCGTGGCGCAGCCCTCAGGCGCGGTTGATGCATTTTGACAAAGAGATGCGGACACCGCGCCGCCTCTCTCTCCAGTCCGCGACAGCGGACGTCGCGGCCACCGGCCCCTCGGCGTGATTGCAATCTCCGGCCGGCTGTTGCCGCATTGACGCCTGCCACCGCGATCAGGCATAATCAATGGGAACGCGCCGTCTCCCGATGTGAACCACTGAATCAGGACGGAATCCATGTATCCTGAGCGTAACCACCTCGACGAGACTCGGACCCTGCCGGCCGCCACACGCCCGGTTGCCGTCATCGTGCTCGCCGCCCCCCGCTCCTGTTGCTCCTGTACCAGCGCCCGCCGCTGATGAGCCGCATCGCCACCACGATCACACCTCGCGACCATCTGAAGCGGCCCACCGGCGGGCGCCCGCTCATGCGCCGATTGCATACAACCGCGATCGGCAACGAATCAACGCCGCACGCGGCACGAGTGATGCCGTGCGAATCACGCGAATTCCGTGAAGTCCCGCGCCGCCACCACGTTTGGAGCAATCCATGGAGCGACATACCATGCAGGTCTACAATACCGCTTCCGGCCGCAAAGAGACCTTCGAGCCAATCGCGCTGCCCGTCAAGATGTACGTCTGCGGCCTGACGCCCAAGAACGAGCCGCATCTGGGCCACGCCCGCCTCTTCGTCGTCAACGACACCATCCGCCGCTACCTCGAATATCGCGGCTACCCCGTCACCTACGTCCAGAACTTCACCGACATTGACGACAAGATCATCGCCGCCGGCCTGCGCGATGGCATGCCGCCCTCCGAGGCGGCGCGGCGCTACACCGAGACGTACTTCCGTGACATGGACCGCCTCGGCGTGCGCCGGGCCGACATCTTCACCTACGTCACCGAGTTCATCCCCAACATCATCGCCTTCGTGCAAGGGCTGATTGACAAGGGGCATGCCTACGTCGTGGACGGCGACGTGTACTTCTGGGTGCCCAGCTTCCCCACCTACGGCGCGCTCTCCGGCCGCGACGCGGACGCGATGCTGGCCGGCGCGCGCATCGAGCCGGACGAGCGCAAGCGCGACCCGCGTGACTTCGCGCTCTGGAAGTCCGCCAAACCCGGCGAGCCCTGGTGGGAAAGCCCCTGGGGCAAGGGCCGCCCCGGCTGGCACATCGAATGCTCGACGATGGCGATGGAGACGCTTGGCGAGCGGATTGACATCCACGGCGGCGGCTCCGACCTGATCTTCCCGCACCACGAGAACGAGATCGCCCAGACCGAGAGCCTGACCGGCGCGCATCCCTTCGTACGCTACTGGCTGCACACCGGCATGCTCAGCCTGCCCGCCAGCGACGACGAGACCGCGGCGCTGGAAAAGATGGCCCACTCCGGCGCCTTCGTCACCATCCGCTCGCTGCTGGCCGAGGGCATCCCAGCGCCGGCGCTGCGCATGTACCTGCTGGGCAAGCAGTACCGCGACAACTTCGCCTTCTCCGCGGAGCAGCTACGCGCCTTCGCGGCGCGCTGGCGGCGCTGGGCCGAGGCAGCGGCCACACTGAAGCGGCTGATCGCCTGGGCTGAGGCGCGTGTCGCGCCCTCCGCGCCTGGCGAGCCGGGCGAGGCCGAGCGCGCGCTGGCGGAGCAGCTCACGGCGGGGCGCGCGGCCTTCGTCGCGGCGATGGACGACGACCTCAACACCTCCGAGGCGCTGGCCGCCCTGGACGAGCTGGTGCATCGTATCAATGACTTCTCCCACGGTGTTGGAGAGACCGCGACGCCCACAATCCTTGGGGCGCTGAGAGAGTCTCAAGCCGTGTTGGATGAGTTGAGCGATGTGCTGGGCATCGCGCTGGCATATGGTGTGGATAGCAGTGGAACTGCTCCGGGCGTGGGTACTGCCAGTCTCACTTTGACCGTCGGGCCCAGCCCTGAGCAAGTCGCGGCCATCGAGGCGCTGATCGCCCAGCGCGCCGAGGCACGCCAGGCGAAGCAGTGGGCCGAGGCCGACCGCATCCGCAAGCAGCTCGACGAAACGTACGGCGTGGTCCTCAAAGACACGCCACAGGGCGCCACTTGGTCGCCGCGCCAGGAACGCTAACGCTGGAGAACGCCCGCCCGCGCCGCTCCAGAGCGGCCGACATGGGCGGGAGGCCGGGGAGAGAGGACCGCACGCTATGGCCGATTACATCTGGGGCCGCTATCCCGTGCTGGAGGCGCTGCGCTCGCGCCGGCGCGTGCATCGCATCCTCGTCGCGCAAGGCCCGCGTGACCCCGCGTTGACCCAGGTGCTCGATCAGGCGCGGCGCGTGGGCGTGCCGGTGGAGAACTCGTCGCGCCGCCACCTCGACGAGATCAGCAACCACGCCAACCACCAGGGCATCCTGGCGGTGACGGCCCCACGCCAGTACGCCGAGATTGACGACATCCTGCGCCGCGCCGAAGACCTGGGCGAGCCGCCGCTGGTGGTCGTGCTGGACGCCATCCAGGACGTGCAGAACCTCGGCTCGCTCATCCGCACGGCCGAGGCGGTGGGCGCGCACGGCATCGTCATCCCGGAGCATCGCGCCGCCGGCCTGACCCCGGCCGTGGACAAGACCTCCGCCGGGGCCGTGGAATTCCTACCGGTGGCACGCGTCACCAACCTGACCCGCGTGCTCGACGACCTCAAGAAGCGCGGGCTGTGGTGTATCGGCCTGGACGGCGAGGCCAAGACGCGCTTCGACCAGGCCAACCTGACCGGGCCGATCGCGCTAGTGGTGGGCAACGAGGGCAAGGGTATCAGCCGGCTGGTGCGCGACCACTGCGACCTGCTCATCCGCCTGCCCATGCGCGGGCATGTCCGCTCGCTCAACGCGGCCAACGCTGGCTCGATTGCCCTCTACGAGATCTGGCGCCAGCGCGGCTGGGCAACAGGGCAGGACGCGGCACCCGCTGACATGACAGAAATTGACGTGACAGAGAGCGAATAGCAGCTCCTCGCGGCGTGATTGCCTTTTCAGCGCGCAAGGCGCATACTGGAGCAAGGCACAGACGCGGCGCGGCTTCTTGGGCGAGGGGTGCGCCGCCACGCCGGCCGTGTGGGCGACCGGCGCCGGAAGCCGCGGAATCACCCAGGGACGGGTGGGGAGGACATGCGATCATGGCGGCGACTCCTGCCTGGCAGCCACACTATGCCGATCTCTGCGATGACCACGCCGTCCGCTTCGGGCTGGAGTGTCCGATCTGCGGCGCCCGCTATGCCACGCCCGGCGTGGCAATCGAGGTTGCGCGCGCCGCCATGCAGACATTGGACAACCCGTTCCCGCCATCCATCGAAGACGTGAAGCTGGCGGCGTTCGCGGAGTTCGACGCATCCGTGCGGGAGCTGCTGATCGAGTGCTTCCGCTGCCAGCGGCAGGCGTGCCCAGGCTGCTGGGATCACGACAATCGCATGTGCGGCGAGTGTGTGCTCAACCGCGGGCTGGCGCGCTCGCCCGGCCGCGGCTTCGGCGGCTTCGCCCCGCTCAGCGATGGGCGGCTGGAACGCCTCTCACCGGGCCGCTTCAGCGACGCCGAACAGCCACCCTGGCTCAAGCAGCTCCTCGTCGCGCACGCGGCCGATGTGCGGCGGCCTCCCACATCCGCGCGGGAGGCGGCACGCGCGCCGGACAGATCCACGCCGGACAGCATGGTCCGGCTCTGGATGCAGGGGTCTGTTACCACCGGCGAGCTGACGCTGCGCCCGGTCCCAGATGCGCCGCACACGGCGCGTGGTCCGCTCGACGAGGATATGGTCGCGCTCGCCCCGACCGTGCGCCATGTGGCCCTGATCGAGCCAGATATGCCCGGCGGGGAACGCGCTCGTGCCACGATGCTCGCGCCGGAGCGTGCCGCCATCTCAAGTGGCGGCTTGCGTAGCTTCACGGCCCGCGAGGGCAGCGCCACCTCGACCATGGTGGAATGCCCACGCTGCCACACCTCCAACTACGACTTCGTGACGCGCTGCACCAACTGCCAGCTCCAACTGATTCAGATCTGCCCCGTCTGTGAGAAGCTGAACAGCGGTAACGCGACCACCTGTGAGTTCTGCGGCTCGCCTCTGGAACGCCCGCGCGGCTGGTCCGAGATCTATCCGGCGGTGAGCATGGGCATGGGAGAGCCGAGTGCGGCTGATCTGCTCGCCCATCTCCCCTCACTGGAGGCGGCGGCCCCGTCGCGGCCCGCCAATGGAGCCAAGCGACGCCCCACGCCCGTGCGCCCGCCGCTACCAAGCTACCCGCCCATGCCCGCCAACGCGCCCCGGTCCACCTTTCCGCCCGTTCCAGTGAACATGCTACCATCCCCCGGCGTTCCGGCATTCGCCACAGATGGCGCCTTTCCACCGGATCCAGCGCCACCACGTGACGAATCATCGTCGCTCCCCAGGGGTGAGCCACCGGCGCGAGACGGCATCGCCTGGCGGCTGCTCGCGGCGCTGGAGCGTGTTGCCAGCGCGGCGCTGCTGCTGGGTATCGTGGCGCTGGTCGGCGCGCTGGTGGCGGCGGAGGTCTCGTCCGGCGTGAACGGGGCGCTGCGCCAGCTTACCGGCGTAGACGTGCGGGTGATGTTGGGCCAGTTCATCGAGCAGATGCGGGCGATGATCGATCATCTGCGCCACTGATCGACGCATGAGGCATGAGGGCGCGGGCATAAGAATGGATGTAAGGAAGGCGGCTCGTGACATGGACCCGGCGGCGATCCTAACGATCCTGGTGGACGGCTACAACGTAATCCGCAACACGCCGGGGATGGCGGCGGCGGAGAAGCTGAGCCTGGAAGCGGGGCGCGAGGCGTTGTGTGCGCAGATCGTCGGCCGCTATCGCCACACGCCGCACCGGGTGATCGTGGTCTTCGACGGCGACGGATCCGCCGAGAGCGTGACGGCGCTGCGCGGGATGGCGCGCGGGCGGGTGGTCTTCACGCGGCGGGGCGAGACGGCCGACAGCGTGATTGCGCGCCTCGCCGCGCGCGAGCGGCGGGACGGGACGCAGGTGGTCTGTGTCAGCGACGATCTGGAGGTGCGGACGGCGGTGAGCGCGCTGGGCGGCAGCGCGGCGCGTGTAGACGACCTCACCACACATCTGAACGCGCCCGACCGCCAGACGCGCAAGCGCTATCAGCACCGGGCGCACGTGCGGGCGGAGCTAGAGGCTGACGCGAATGAGGATCACGCCGGGCGCGGGAGCGGGCGGCGACGGAGGCCAGGCCGAGGCAAGCCGGGCCGTGGCTGATACCGCTTAGGGGCGAGATATTATCGCACGTCTGCTTACCGGCATGAATGCCATGGCTCATCCCGGCATCGCGGCGCACGCGGTTTATTCCACGCCGATGTCCCAGGCTTGCTCCAGGTCTTCGCGCGAGTAGGCTTTGAAGGCCATCATCGTCTGCGTGCGGGTGATCGCGTCGAGGGCGATCATGCGCTCGGTGACGACTTCCGCGAGGTCTTCGTAGCGCGCCAGGTGCAGCACGACGACGAGGTCGTACTCGCCGGTGACGGAGTAGACTTCCGCCACGCCGGGGATGCCGAGCAGCGCTTGCGCCGTCGCGTTGATGGCGTCGCGGCGCACGTTCAACAGGACCAGCGCCGAAATCATGGCGGTCGCTCCTTTCCGCGACGGGGTTCGTCACCCCCGGCCCCCTCGCCCCACGGGCGAGGGGGAGTAGCGCGACACAGGTTAGACGGCTTCGGCCTGGGTGCGCAGCTCGCGGCGCAGCACCTTACCGGTGTTGTTCTTGGGCAGCTCGCCGCGGAAGACGATGCGCCGGGGCGACTTGAAGACGGCGATCTGGCTGCGGCAGAACTCGATGATCTCGTCTTCAGTGGCGGTGGCGTCCTGCTTGAGCACGACGAAGGCCATCACCGACTCGCCCTGATACGGATCGGGATACTGCACGACGGCGGCATCCGCGACGGCGGGGTGGCGGAAGAGCACCTCCTCGACCTCACGCGGGTAGACGTTGAAGCCGGAGACGTTGATCATGTCTTTCTTGCGGTCCACGATCGAGATGTAGCCGTCGCTGTCCATGGTGGCGAGGTCGCCGGTGTGCAGCCAGCCATCTTGCAGTGCCTCGGCGGTGGCCTCAGGCTGGTGCCAGTAGCCGACCATGATGTTGGCGCCGCGGCAGATCAACTCGCCCATCTCGCCGCGCGGCACCTCATTGCCGGCCTCGTCCACGATCTTGACCTCGACACCGGGGATGGCGGGGCCGACGGTGCCGGGCTTGACGACGGGGCCGGCGGCGTTCGAGCTGACGACGGGGGCGGCTTCGGAGAGGCCGTAGCCCTCGCTGATCGGCGCGCCGGCGACGGCCTGGAACGTCTCCATTACCTTGACAGGCAGGGCGGCGGCGCCGGAGGCGACGTAGCGCAGGCTGGCGAGGTCGTAGTCGCGGATGCTGGGAATCTGCGCCCAGGCGACGAACATGGGCGGGGCGCCGTAGAGCACGGTGCAGCGGTACTTCTGCACGACCTCCAGGCTGGAGACCGGCTCGAAGCGCTCGACGAGGGCGACGGTCGCGCCGTTGAGTACGGTGAGGTTCATGCCCAGGTTCATGGCGTAGATGTGGAAGAGCGGCAGGGCGAGCCAGACCACGTCGTCGGGCTGGGTGGCGATGTTGGGGATCATCATGCACTGCTCACAGTTGGCGAGCAGGTTGCGATGGCTGAGCATGGCGCCCTTGGGCCGGCCGGTGGTGCCGGATGTGTAGCAGATGACGGCCACCTGTTCGGGATGCACGTCCACGTTGGGCGCGGTGGCCGGCGCGCTGCCGAAGACGTCGGCCCAGGCGAGGGTGTTGGGCAGGGCGTGCGGCGCGGCGACGATCACGTGGCGCAGGTCGGGGGCGTTGGCGGCGGCGGCGGCGGCGACCTCGGCAAAGGGGCCGAAGGTGAGGATGGCGCGGGCGCCGCTATCCTTGAGGATGTATTCGACCTCGCCGGCCTTGTAGAGCACGTTCATCGGCACGACCGAGCCGCCGGCCTTGAGGATGCCGTAGTAGGCTTCCATGAAGAGCGGCAGGTTGTGGATGTAGAGGGCCACGCGGTCGCCCGGCTCGATGCCCAGCGTGACGAGGGCGTTGGCGACCTGATTGGCGCGGGCGTCGAACTCGGCGTAGCTGGTGCGCTGATCACGGAAGATGATGGCCGTCTTGTCGGGCTGGCGGGCGGCGGTCTGGGCCAGCATGCGCCCCAGGTCCATGATATGCCTCGATTCTCGTATGGCCGCTAGATGGCCGGCCAATCTAGGGCCGGCTACATGCTCATCCCGACGGGGCCGCCGGCGACGTAGATGATCTGGCCGCTGACGAAGCTGGCGTCGTCGGAGGCGAGGAAGGCGATCACGCTGGCGACTTCGGCGGGCTGGCCGACGCGGGCGAGCGCGATGCGCTGTGAGGCGGCGGTGGTCATCTGCTCGAAGGTGATGCCCATGCGCTGGGCGGTGGCGCGCGTCATCTCGGTGTCTATGAAGCCGGGGGCAACGGCGTTGGCGGTGATGCCGAACTGACCCAGCTCGACGGCGAGGGTGCGGGTGAGGCCCTGGAGGCCGGCTTTGGCGGCGGAGTAGTTGACCTGGCCGCGGTTGCCGAGGGCGGAGGTCGAGGAGAGGCTGATGATGCGGCCCCACTTCTTCGCCACCATGTGCTTCTGGGCGGCGCGGGCGCAGTAAAAGGCGCCGCGCAGGTGGACGTTGAGCACGCGGTCGAAGTCGTCGTCGCTCATCTTGAAGAGCAGGTTGTCGCGGGTGATGCCGGCGTTGTTGACGAGGATGTCGAGCGAGCCGAAGCGGTCGGCGGCGGCGGTGACGGTGCGCGCGACGGCGGCGGCGTCCGACACGTCGCATTCGAGCGGGAGGGCTTCGCCGCCTGCGGCGGTGATCTGTGCGGCGGTCTGTTGGCAGCCGGCGAGGTCGAGGTCGGCGAGCGCGACACGCGCGCCGTCGGCTGCCAGCCGTGTGGCGGTTGCCGCGCCGATGCCACGCGCGGCCCCAGTGACCAGCGCGACGCGGCCATCAAGTCGTCCCATGCACGCACGCCTTTCTGGATGTCTCTTGAGGTTTCGATGTTTCTCGATGTCTACGGGTGGGATGTCTGGTGAGCGGTGCGATGCGGTCTGGTTGCGGGGGAAAGGCGGCAGGCCCGGCACGGAGCGAGCGGGGCCGCCGTGGTGAGGGCAGCATAGGATGCAAGCTGGCCCCTGTCAAGCCGACCTAACATCCAACATCCTTCCCTGCGAGGGAAGGGGCAACATGGCAACGGGTCGTAGCGGTAGATGGCGGTCGGGATGGGGCGGCGTGTTCGACCGGCCCGTCCCTTCGCTGGCCCGCCCCCGTGGCGACACATCCCACCTCCCGCGGGCGACTTTCACTCACCTCCCACAACACGGCAAGTCATGGTACACTGTCGCGTGCGCGCAGCCGAGAGGGCGGCGCGGCGCATCGCTGGGCGGCGGCCGACGATTGAGGCGACAACCGCGGCGCCTGGTGCGTCGTGGCCCCATGAGTCTGGAGGGGGCCTGGAGAGGGAAGGGGTGGTCATGATACTGGCATCGAGCGCAACGCTTAACCCGGCGGACCCGCTGGCGATCGGGCTGCTGCTGGCCGCGCTTGGCCTCAGCTCCACGGCGGGGCTGCGCGCGTATCTGCCGCTGCTGGCGGTCGGCCTGGCCGGCACTGGCGCTAGCCCACTCGTGCCGCTGCAGCCGGGCTTCACGGATCTCAGCTCCCCGCCGGTGCTAGTCATCCTGGCGATCCTGGTGATCGTCGAGTTCACCATTGATAAGGTGCCGGTGATCGATCACCTGAGCGACCTCATCCACACCGTCATCCGCCCCGTCTCCGGCGCCGTCATCATGGCGGGAACGCAGAACAGCCTGAGCGACGTCAACATGTGGGTCGCGGCCATCGCGGGCGCGCTGCTGGCGCTGGTCTTCCACGGCGCCAAGGCGGCCACACGGCCCGTGGTGACAGCCGGCACCATCGGCCACGGCAACCCAATCGTCAGCCTCGTCGAAGACGGGCTGGTGGTGCTCTCCGTGCTCGTGCTCACTTTGCTGCCCTTCGTCGGCTTCTTCCTCTTTATCGTGATCGCCTTCCTGATCTGGCGCGGCATCCGCGGCATCGTGCGCCTGCTGACCGGCCGGCGCAAGCGGCGGTCCGCCCCCGCGCGCGCGACAGTCGTACAGGCCCCACCGCCGGTGCATAACGGTTCCGCGGGCATGCCCGGCCCCGCCTCTACGCCCATGCTCGGCGGGCCGCCATCCATGCAACCACCCTATCCCAGTGGACAGACCGGCAACTACCCGACCGGGCCGGACGCGCCGACGGTTGCCGCGACGCAACAGCCCTCTTACCCCACGCCAGCGGCGAACCCCATCTATCCCCCGCTCGCGCAGCCACAGCAGCCCTATCCCGCGCCGACGCAGCCCTATCCGCCACAATGGCCTGTCCACGGCTCCGCCGGCCCGGACGCCCCCACTCAGCCGGGCTCGTTCTAACCGCCGATCTCATCACATGTTGCCGGCCGGTGGAAACCTGCCTTCCCCTCGGCCGGCAACCCTTTCCGCGCGCCCCATCATACCAATTTGGTCTCCGTCATTGGAGTATTCGCTGCTCGTGATTGATGAGAACTATCCTTGGCATTCACGCCGGTAGGCCGCGAACAAGCAATATCCTCGTCCAAGTCAGCATCGCTCATCAATCGTCACCACTCCTCTTTTATATTGAACGGAAAGTACATTGATCGGCGAGCGGTCGTAATATCACTTCCCGGCATATCTTCTCATGCCGAATCATGGGAATACTTAACCCTCTTTACGACTATGCAATAATGTACTGGTTG
>JAICVS010000185.1 GCA_025935195.1 Ktedonobacterales bacterium | reverse complement strand
TTGCCGATGGTCTCGCCGAAGAGGGCCTTGGTGTTCTCGCGGATGGCGCCGCGCCACTTGTCGAGGAGGTCGGGGTCCACGAAGGTGGTCGCCACGCCAAGCTTGCCGAGGACATGCTTGAACTGGGTGACGGTGCCGCCGTAGAGCGCGCTGGACGCGACGATGTGGTCGCCGGGCTGGAGCAGCGTGAAGAGGGCGGAGGCCTGGGCGGCGAGGCCGGAGGCGAAGGCGACGGCGCCCGCGCCGCCCTCCAGCGCGGCAACGCGCTCCTCGAAGGCGGCGACGGTGGGGTTGTTGATGCGCGAGTAGATGTTGCCGTACTCCTGCAAATTGAAGTAGGCGGCGGCGGATTCGGTGTCTTCGAAGACGAAGCTGGAGGTCTGATAGATGGGCATGGCGCGCGCGCCGGTGTAGGGGTCGGGGCGCTGGCCGGCGTGGACGGCGAGCGTATCGAGGCGGAAGGGGTGGACGAGGCCATTGGGACTGTCGGCGGCTCCGGAGCCGTTGGCGGTGTTGGGGCCGGAAGGATTAGGCGGATGTGTGGTCATCGGGCAGCTCCTTGCGGTAGCGAATTCGTGCTCACGGCACTCGCGTCCCGCCGCAGGTGCGGCGCACGGCCGTTCCGCGAGGGATGGGTGATGTAGAGCCATTCTATCGGAATTATGCACTTTGGTGCCAGAGGTGGCATTGGCGGACGATGCCTGTCGGGAGACCGCGACCGCCCACGGCTATCGGCCACACATTCCGCCCAAAGCGAGCGCTGCGCAGCCCGTGCCGCATCATTTACCGCACGATTCGTCACGCCACCTCACTTTCTGGATTGGCTGTTAGGGCCGACACCGCACATGTCTTCACGTCCGGCGGCGTCGTCTCGGATGAGAGCGCGAAAGATACTTCGAGATGGTCTGGCCGCGAGCCCGGATAGTCACAGGATCCTCAGCATCTTCGCCCCTGCTCGCTCGCGGCGCAGAAGTACCACCATCGTTTGCTTCTGGTTGACCGCTTGAAGCGCCGCCCGTATAATGCGGCGTGAGTGTGCCGTTCCCTCGCGGACCGTCTCGGCCGCGCTGGCCTGATGCTTGCGGTGATCGTCTGCGCCCAACCGGACGCGGCTTCGCCATCGGTGCGGACGCTGGCGGCCGCCGCGGTCGGCGCACGGGAAGGGGATCGGCAGGACGCAGGAGGAGTGTTGCTGTGGAGCGCGGAAATCGTAGACCGTCCATCCGTCCGGACATTGCCCGCGTCGAGGAGTATGTCCCCGGTGAATCGCTCGACGCCTTTAGCGCCCGCACCGGCGTGCCGGTGGAGCGGCTCATCAAGCTGAACAGCAACGAGAGTCCCTATCCGCCCAGCCCGCGCGTCGCGGCGGCGCTCGGTGTCTTCACTGCCTACAACCTCTACCCCGATCCCGACGGCCACACCCTCAGCGACGATCTCGCTCGCTACACCGGCGTGGCTCCGTGCCACCTTGTGTTCAGCAACGGCAGCAACGAGCTGATCGCCCAGCTCTGGCGCGTCTTCCTCGGTCCCGGCGACAGCGTGCTCACCTGCTCGCCCACCTTCAGCCTCTACACCACCGCCACCACGCTTGCCGGCGCCGAGCTGATCGCCGTGCCGCGCCGCGACGATTACGAGATTGACCTGCCCGCCGTGCTCGGCGCCCTGCGCGACGATACCAGGGTGATCGTCCTGTGCTCGCCCAACAACCCCACCGGCAACCTGCTCGCCCGCGCTGACCTCGACGCGCTGCTCGCGACCGGACGGCTGGTGGTCGTGGACGAAGCCTATATCGAGTTCGCCGGCGACGACGCGCTGGCGCATAGCCCCATCCAGCACGTCCCCGATCACGACAATCTGGTCGTGCTACGCACATTCAGCAAATGGGCCGGGTTGGCGGGCCTGCGCCTGGGCTACGGCGCCTTCCCCACCTGGATCGTTCCCCACGTGCGCAAGCTCCAGCTCCCTTTCGAGGTCAACCTCGCCGCGCACATCGCCGCCCGTGAGACGCTGGCCGACCTGCCCTACCTGCGCCGCCGCATCGCCGAGTTGGTGGCCGAGCGCGACCACCTCGCCGCCATCCTCGCCGAGCAGCCGTATCTGCGTGTCTTCCCCTCGCGTGGCAACTTCGTGCTCGCCGAGATCACCGACCCGCGCCTCTCAGTCGCCGCGTTCCGCGTGCGCATGGAGTCCACCGGCATCATCTTGCGCTACTTCCGCACCCCCGACCTCGCCCGCCACGTCCGCCTCACCGTTGGCACCGCGGCGGATACCGATGCGCTCGCGCGCGTCCTCGCAGGCCTACGTGACGACTTGAATGTATCGGGTGTCCCGGCCACCGCCGAGCGTGCCGTTGAGCCAGTTCACTAGCTGGACGCTTCAGTGGGCCGCTGGATGTCCGCATCCTGCTAATACGCTTTGGAGGCGTCAAGGCGCGCGCGCAAGAGCTGCTCGAGCGTTCGCAGATCATCGAGGAATTCGGCCTGGCTCTGCGCCGGCTGTTGCTCGATCTCCTCGAGTACATCAAGCCTGAACGCCGCGGCCCCTACTTCCGCCCAGTCCGTTCGCAGCCGGGGATCAGCCGGCCGGCGGCACATCCCCACGCGCCCGCGGCGGCTGTGGCAGATCGCCGCCTGAGCTGCTCGCCGCGGCCCAGCGGCTCGCGCTCCACAGTGGCGCCCCGGCCGGGGCGACGGGCGGATTGGTCGTGTAGGGGGAAGGGGATGCCGGCGTGTCGCCCTGGCTGGACGGCTCCAGAGGCTCCAGGCGCGGCCCACGCGGCGCTTGGCCGACCACGGAGCCGGTCAGCGAGGGTGAGGGCATGCGCCATGCGCTCCCATTCGGATCGTCGCCGTTCAGCCGCCGTTGCGCGGGGACGGTCGCCGCTGGGTCTACCCCCGCTAGCCCCGTGGGGCCGGCGGCTCCCGGCGCCTCGGTCGCGCGCGGCAGGCCGCTTTCTCCCGCCGCGAACGCCGGCAGATGGTCGTCCGCGCGTAGCGCCAGCGCGTGGCGTGCCGCCGCCACCAGCTCGGCAATCTCCGGCCGCTTCGCAAGATTCCCCGCTGGCAGGCGCGACCAGACGCGGTTCGCATCTTCCAGGGCGTCGGCGCGGTAGCAGTAGAAGCCAAGGGTGGCGCGGGCGTCGAAGACGCTCATGCGCTGCCAGAGCGTGAGCCGCTCCGCCGCCGTCTGGAGTGTGCCCTCAGCGACCTCCGTGGTGTCCACACGATGATAGAGCGGGCGACCGAACAGGCGGAAAGGGAAGCCGTAGTTGAGGGTGAGGCGGCGCGGCGCGTCTGGCTGCGCTTTGGATGGCGTGGTCAGTCCGATGAAGAAGTTGCGCGTCCACGGGCCGACCTGCCAGACCGCGACCAGGATGAGGAAGGCGACGAAGCGCGCCAGGTAGCGTTCCCAGGTGAAGGTGCCGACGGTGCTTGCCACCCCCAGCACGCCCAGCCCCGCGCTCAACAGCCAGGCGCCGTAGACCAGGCGCTTGCGGTCCCAGCCGAGCAGGTCATAATGGTGGTGCATCGGCGTCGCCAGGAAGGGCAGCGGGAACTCGGTATGCGGGAAGCCACGCGGTCCGCCGTAGCGTTCCAGCGCCAGGAAGCGGCGGTAGAACTTGACGAGGATACGGGCTGAGATGAGCGCCGAGAGGCCTTCCAAGACGAAGACGCCGCCGATGAAGAGCAGCACGAACTCCAGCCGGGCGACGATTGCTACCAGTGCCAGTAGCCCGCCGATGGCGAGCGAACCGGTGTCACCCATGATGATGCGCGCGCGGCGCTTGCCGCGGCCCTGGTTGCGCGCCCGCCACGACGAGGGCCAGTTGAAGGGCAGGAAGCCAGCGGACGCGCCGACGATGGCGAGCGCGGCCACCGCCGCTGGCCACAGGTCCGTTTCATCCAGCGTCAGCAGGATGGCGGCGAAGGAGAGCGCCGCGCTCACCGCCAGCCCGCCACAGAGGCCGTCCATACCGTCGGCGAAGTCCACCGCTAGTGAGGTGGTGCCGCAGACGGCCACCGTCAGCAGCAGGAAGAAGACGATCCAGGCGAAATGGGCATGGACGAGGATGCTGCCAAGCACCGGCATATCGCTATAGGGCGGGTAGGCCAGGCGTGCCGTCAGGTGCGCGAAGTAGGGCGGCACGATCAGGCGGTTGAGCGCGATGGCGGCGGCGAGTGAGACTGTCACGACGCCGATGGCCTTGCGCAACTCGGAGATGCCGACGCCGCGATGGACCTTCTGCCAGTCGTCGTAGAAGCCGACCAGGCCGTAGCCGAGCATCGCCGCCAGCAGAATGCCGAGCAGCTCCCATTGCTCGAAGCCGAAGCCGAGCGCAAAGCCGGCGGCTACGCCCGCGACCGCCACGCCGAGCAGCATCGCCGGGCCGCCGACGATCGGCAGCTCGCTGGCGGAGGCATGCGAGATGCGCGCACGGCGCAGGCCGCGTCCCTTTTCGACGCGGTAGCTGCCGGTGGACTGGTCGGGGCGGAAGTGGCCCTCTTTCTTCTCGCCGCTACGGAACCACGGGAAGAGCGTCAGCCCCACGAAGCTCCCGATCGCGGCGACGATGAAGGCCACGCCGGTTGTGCTGAGCAACATCTGTATCATCACGCTGCCACCTGCCACCCTGGCGCCGGATCCTCCGTCGCGCCGCTATTGTCGTGTGTATGCCGTTTGTCGCATGGAAGCGGTCGTCCGTTCAGGCGACGGCCATTCCATGTAGCGGTCTTCGTCAGATGCTCGCCTCCCTGCTTCCAGCATAACTGAGCGCCGCCAGCTCGTCGCGGGCCACAGCCCGATCGTCCCATGGCAGCTTGTCGCGCCCGACGATCAGGCTTTGCTCGTGCCCTTTGCCCGCCAGCAGAACCGTGTCGCCGGGCTGTGCGCGCTGGAATGCCGCGGCGATGCCCGCGCGCCGGCCGACGACGCAGATGTAGCGCTCGCCCTCGCGGGCGCCGGCCTGCTCGGCGCCGGCCGCGATCTCACGCAGGATCGCGAGCGCGTCCTCCTCGCGCGGGTCTTCATCCGTGATCACGGCGAAGTCGGCGAGCCGGGCCGCGACCTCGCCCATCAGCGGGCGCTTCACACGGTCGCGCTCGCCCGCGGAGCCGAAGACCGCGATCAGCCGCCCGGGCGTGACCGGACGCAGCACGTTCAGCACCAACTCCAGGCTTTCGGGTGTGTGGGCGTAGTCCACGACCACGGCGAACGGCTGGCCGCGGGCGATGCGCTCCATACGGCCGGCGACCGGCTCGAAGCGCGCCAGCGCCTCCGCCATCACCTCCGGGGCAATGGCGTGCAGGTGGCCGACCGCGATGGCGGCCAGGCAGTTGGCGACGTTGAAGCGCGCCACCAGCGGCGTGCGCACCATGAAGCTCACGCCGTCCGGCAGTGTCACACGGAAGCGACTGCCATCCACGTCCAGCTCCAGGTCGCTGGCGCGCACGTCGGCCGCCGCTTCGATGCCGTAGGTGAGGATGGGCGCGCGGCAGAAGTCGCGCAGATAGGCGTAGGACGAGTCGTCGGCGTTGAGCACGCAGGCGCGCGGCACGCGGAACGGCAGGTTCTTGGGGGCATCCGGGTCCACCGCCTCGAACAGCATCGCCTTCGCGCGACGGTACGCCTCCAGCGTGCCGTGAACGTCCAGGTGCTCCAGCGTGATGTTCGTCACTACGGCGATGTCGTAGGCGACGCCATAGACGCGGTCGAGCGCGAGCGCGCTGGAGGTGGTCTCGACGGTGGCGCACTCGACGCCGGCATCGGCCATGGAGGCGAGCATGCGCTGAACCTCCGGCGCTTCCAGCACGGTGAAGCGCGTGTTGTTGAGCCAGCGTGTATCCAGCGTCTTGAAGTCCACCGTGGTCATGTAGCCGGTGCGCCGGCCAGCCGCCGAGAGGATGGCGTCGAGCAGCTTGGTGGTGGAGGTCTTGCCGTCGGTGCCGGTGACGCCGATCACCTCCATGCGCCGCGATGGCTGGCCGTAGAACGCGCCGGCCAGCACGGCCAGATCGCGGCGCGCGTCCGCCACACGCGCATAGGCGCGGTCCGTGGGGAAGCCCGCGGGGACGGGACGCTGACCGACGATGAGCGCCGCGCCGCGCGCGAGCGCATCGGGGATGAAGTCGTGGCCGTCGGCGCGATACCCTTTAATCGCGACGAAGCAGGCGCCGGGCGTCACCGCCGCCGAGTCGTGTGTGACGGCGGTGACGGCGTCCGTCGTGGGTCCATGCACCTCGGCCGCGGGCAGCGCCGCGAGCAGCTCCGGCATCTCCACGTCTCCACACTCCTCCACGCGGCGGGGAGTCCTCACCCGCCCGGCCCCCTCTCCGTGCGCGGAGAGGGGGAGCAAGGTCACACGTGACAAACAGCTTTCCATTGAAGAAACCAGGAAGAATCCAGGAAGAATCCAGGCTAGGGGACGAATAGCTCACCCTCCGCCACGACCACGGCTTCACCTCCTACTCGCACATCGCGTACCGTTTCACCGTCCATTTGGACGGCAATCGTAATCACGCTTGGCCGCTCCATCTCCACGCCCTGCTCCAGGCGGATGCGCGCCGCGCCGCTCGCGTCCGGCGTCGCGCGGGCGTGGCGCACGAGGTAGACGCCGAACGGGCCAGCCGCCGAGCCGGTCGCCGGGTCTTCGGCCACGCCCATCCCCGGCGCGAACATGCGCGCGCGCGCGTCCGCGCCGCCTGGCAGCGTGCCTGGTGGGGTGTCCAGCGTGAAGAGATGAGCGCCGGTGTTGCCGGAGGTGGCAGCCAGCGCCGCCGTGAGGTCCGCGCCGGGTCGCGCCCGGCCGAGCGCCGCCAGCGAGCGCAGTGGAATGTAGACGAACGACACGCCCGCCGAGCCATGCTCGATGGGCAGCGTCGCGTCGAGGTCGTCTAGGGTGAGACCGAGCGCCGCCGCCAGTTGGGCGCGGTCGCCCTGCCAGGGCTGGAAGACCGGCGCGGGCTGGTGCATCCAGACGAAGCTGAGCGCGTCGCCCGCGAAGAGCAGATCAATCGGCAGCGTGCCGATGCCGAGCTGTAGGTAGATGGGCGAGGGATCGGCCGCACGGATGACGCCTTCGTGCGCCAGCGCGAAGGTCGTGCCGACGGTGGGGTGGCCGGCCATCGGCAGCTCGGTGCTGGGGGTGAAGATGCGCACGCGGCGCAGCGCCCGCGCGTCGCTCGCGGGCAGCACGAAGGTGGTTTCCGAGAAGTTCATCTCGCGGGCGATGGCCTGCATCTCGGTATCGCTGAGGCCCTCTGCCTCAGGGAACACGGCGAGCTGGTTCCCGCCGAACGGCGTGTGTGTGAAGACATCGAGCTGGATGAAGCGATAGCGGCGCATACGGGATCCTTTCCGCTCCGCGGGCGGCAAGAGACTCTCTATAGCTTACTCCATGCGGGCGCCGGGCGAAACCGCGCGGGCCGAATGGGTGACGGGCGGCGAGGAGATGGGGTGGCAATGTTGACCGGCGCGGTGAACATTGCCGTTTTTGCCGCTTTTCGCAGGTGTTGCGACCTCCGATCCATCTTGAATGCCGAATTCAAGGCGTGTGGCGCGATCTGACAACTTGACGTTTCGTGTTATGGGCGGCAAAAGTGGCAACGATCTGGCAAGATCGCGGCAAGAAACGGCACGGTGGGCGGCAAAAACGGCACGGTTTGGGCTGGTTGCGGCCACCTTCACGCCGCGACGTGAGCGGCTGCCGCTGGATGAGGGCGCGATGTTTGGCGCGGGATGCGGTGGTTCAAGGTGCTGGCGGCGCGGGGTGGCGCCATGATGATAGAACGAAAATACCACAAGAAAGAGAGGATGTCAAGCGGTTGGCGGCGCGGGCGGGGTTGGTGGCAATGAAATGAGTGGCCGGCGCATGGCGATGGGGAGTGAAGCCTCTGAGATACCTGATGCGCCCGGCCCCCGGCGGAATGACGGTGCGTCATTCGCTGAGCGGCGCGCGATGTGCCAGCACACGCGCGCACTCAACGCCGGTTGTTCCAGCGATCCATCTCATCATCATCCCGCCATCCCGCCAATACAACCATGCCAGCATGTCCCGGTGATGCTTCCAGGGGGTGGGCACCGCGCCA
>JAICVS010000129.1 GCA_025935195.1 Ktedonobacterales bacterium | reverse complement strand
CGCCGTGCGCCGGCCATGCATGGCCGCGCGTGACGCTCACCTTTGCCCGGCGTCGCCTGGCAGCAAGTCAGAGCAATCGTGACAGCCCCGGCACGTGAAACGCCTCGCCGCCTGGCCGCGTCACCTCAGCCGCGTCCTACGCATTATGGATGAAACCATCCCGCATCCGTGCTGGCCCCATAACATCCCGCCGCTCGCGCGCAACCTCATGATGTCAATACACACAGGGCGCGCGGCAGACCGGGGTATCCTGAAGCCCCGCCACGCGCCACCAGCGCGAAGGAGTGAAAGTCCCATGCTCGACAAGCTCGCCCTGCTCCTCAAGAGCAAGATCGCCCTCGCCGCCATCGGCGCCACCCTGGTCGCGGGCGGCGGCGCATCCGTCGCCGCGGCGGCCACCGGCGCCCAGGTGCCCGTCGTCTCGCAGGCGCTGCACGCCGCCACCGGCACGCATGACGCCAACGACGATCACGGCCAGGACGCCGCCGGCCACGATGCCAACGACGACAAGGGTCACGACGGCGCCGCGAAGGGCACGCCCGGCGCGGACAACGACGCCAACGACGACCACGGGCAGGACGCCAACGACAACGACGCCAACGAGCATGAGGCCACCGGCACGGTGTCGAGCGTGGACGCCTCCGGCTCCAGCTTCGTGCTCAAGCAGAGCGGCGGCGCCTCGGTGACGGTCAAGGTCTCCGCCAGCACCGTCTTCGACGGCGGCCTCACCAAGCTCGGCGACCTGAAAGCCGGCATGACCGTCGAAATCCACGGCGCAACCCAGGCGGATGGTACGGTCGCGGCCAGCCGCGTGCATGGCGAGGACGTGAACGAGGACCAGGGCGACGACCACGGCGGCTCCGGTGGCTCCGGCAGCGGCGGCTCTGGCTCGTCGGGTGGGAGCGGCAGCGGCGGCTCCGACGACCACGGCGGCAACGGCTAGCCTACATTCCTCACGGAATCCCTCACCGCCCGCCGGCAAGACGAAAGGTCGCTCGACTCCCGCGAAGGATACCCCAGAGTCGAGCGGCCCCTCTTGCCCTCCTGAACAGGACACTTGCATATACGCGCGCCGTTACACGCCCCCATTACACGCGCCCGGCTCGCCCACCATGCCCCAACCGGCACGGGAGGCGTGCCGGGCGCTATAATATGCCGCGCGGCATCGTCATCGGAGCTGGAACGGATGGATCGTGAGCGGAGTCGGAGAGCGCGCGGAACTGACGCGGGAGGAGACAGCCGCATCAGCCGGTGCGGCGCTGGCGCATGATGCCTACGCGGCGCTGCGCGTGCGCGATTTCCGCCTCTTCCTGGCGGCGAACTTCCTCGCGACGCTCGGTGAGCAGATGCTCACGATAGCGGTGGGCTGGGAGCTCTACCTGCGCACGCGCTCGACGCTGGCGCTGGGGCTGGTGGGGCTGGTGCAGATCGTCCCGGTCGCGCTGCTCGCGCTGCCAGCCGGCCAGCTCGCGGACCGCTACGACCGGCGGCGCATCGTACTTGCCTCGCAAGCATTGATGGCCGCCTGCTCACTCGGATTAACCCTGCTCTCCGCGACCACCGGCCCACTGCCGCTGGTGTACCTCTGCCTGTTTCTGCTCGGCGCGGGGCAGGCGTTCAACAACCCCGCGAACTCCTCGCTCGTGCCGCAAGTGGTGCCGAGCGCGGCCTTCGCCAACGCCGCGACGTGGAGCAGCAGCTCGTGGCAGCTCGCCGCCGTCTTAGGCCCGGCGGTGGGTGGCGGACTGATCGCGCTGACGGGCCACGCCACCGGCGTCTATCTGATAAACGCGGCGGCCGCGCTGCTGGCGGTCGCGCTCGTCGCCCAGATTCGTGGCAGCCGCCAGGTCATCAAGCCGGCTGGTGAAGCCACAGATGTGCGCTCGCTCGCGGCGGGCATCCAGTTCATCCGCCGCACCCAGGTCGTGCTGGCGGCGATCACGCTGGACCTGTTCGCCGTGCTCTTCGGCGGCGCCACCACGCTGCTGCCCGTCTTCGCCGTGGACATCCTGCACGTCGGCGCGACGGGCCTGGGCGTGCTGCGCGCGGCGCCCTCGGTCGGCGCGGTGCTGATGGCGCTGGCGCTGGCGCACCTGCCGCCGCTGCGCCGCGCCGGGCGCACGCTGCTGCTGGCCGTGGCGGGCTTCGGCGTGGCCACCGTCGTCTTCGGCCTCTCGCGCTCGTTCCTGCTCTCGCTGCTGATGCTGGCGCTGCTGGGCGCGCTGGATAACATCAGCGTCGTCGTCCGCAGCACCCTGCTGCTGACACGCGCGCCGGACGAGGTGCGCGGGCGCGTCTACGCCGTCAACGGCGTCTTCGTCACCGCCTCCAACGAGCTGGGCGGCTTCGAGTCCGGGCTGGTCGCCGCCATCTTCGGTCCGGTGCTCTCCGTCGCGGCCGGCGGCATCGGCACCATCATCGTCGTCGGCCTGGTAGCCCTCGCCTGGCCGGAGATGCGGCGGCTGGGGCGGTTGCATGAGACGACGGCGTAGGAAGAACGAATCTCCGGATGAGCCGCGGACGGAATCGTTCCGGGTCATTGGAGTGTGTGCCACTGACGCCGGGATTACCCTCGGCATTCATGCCGGGCGGCATGCCCTCTCCCGCAACTGAGCTATCAGCATGCATCCAGGCACGCTGCGATTATCCGTTGCAGTCAGAACGAACTGGCTGCGAGAGGGTAGGGGCGCGGCCTGCCTCGCATGGCCTCACCCACCACGACGCCTCGTCTCCGCATCCATCGCGCACTCTCCCTCACGCCATCACGGCCGCGATCCCATACCTCCGTATCGCCGCATCGCCTGATAGATCGCGTCCGTCCCGAAGGCCAGCGCCTCCACCGGGATGCGCTCGTCCGCCGCGTGCAGCAGCGACGTGAAGTTCCAGCCGTCGGGCAGCCGCATCGGCAGGAAGCCATACGTCTGGATGCCCAACCGCGAGAAGAAGCGCCCATCCGTCACGCCGGCCAGCAGCAGCGGGATGGGAATGCCGCCCGGATCGGCCGCGCGCAGCACATCCGCCAGCATGCTGAACAGCGACAGATCAGGCACCGCCGGGTTGGGGTCGTGGTGGATGATCTCGAAGGCCACATCCGGCCCGGCCAGCGCGCGCAGCTCGCCCAGGAAGCCATCCGCGCTGAATCCCGGCAGCATGCGCCCGTCCAGCTCGACCGTGATCTCGCTGGGGATGACGTTGTTTTTCTCCCCGCCGCGCACGATCGTCGCGTTGGCCGTATGGTGCAGCAGCGGATCGAAGAGCGCGCCGCGCTCGCCCAGCAGGTCCAGCACACGGTTGGTCAGCCGCGGATTGAGCGCGCGCCGCAGCACGAGGCCGGTGGGCCGCGGCAGCGCATCCGCCAGCGCCGTGATCATCGCCCGCGCGGCCGGCGTGACATGAACGGGCAGGCGCCGCCGGTCGAGCCGGGTCAGGAAGCGCCCCAGCTTTGCCGCCGCGCCGCCGCGCAGCGCCAGCGAGCCGTGGCCGCCGGGTCCGCGCACCGTGGCGCGCACCACACAGGACTGCTTCTCACCGACCATGATCGGATAGAAGCGCCGGCCACCCAGTGTGAAAGAGAAGCCGCCCAGCTCACCTAGCGCGTAACGCACGCCCGCGAAGAGCTCCGGGTGCCGCTCGACGAGAAAACGCGCCCCATAGTCGCCGCCCGCCTCCTCATCCGCCAGCACGCACAGGATCACATCGCCCGGCAGCGCCGCCCCCTCAGCTTTGGCGCGCAGGAAGGCGGCGACCAGCATCGCCACGCCGCCCTTCATATCGAGCGCGCCGCGACCCCACAGAAAGCCATCCGCGACGATGCCGGCGAAGGGCGGATGCGTCCAATCCTGATGCTCGGTCGTCACCACATCCACATGCCCCTGCAGCAGCAGCGGCGGCGCCTCGCCGCGCCCAGGCAGGCGCGCGATCAGATTGGGGCGACCCGGATCGCGGGCGAGCAGGGTGGATTCGATTCCGGCGGCGGCCAACGCCTCGCGGATGAACGTCACACAGGCCGCCTCGTTGCCCGGCGGATTGGTCGTATCGAACTGGATGAGCCGCCGCGCCAGCTCGGCCGGCCGTTGATAGAGAGTTGCCAGATCGGTGTCCGCGAGCATGGCCGGCGCTCCCTTCCGGGATGACGGAGATCGAACCACAGAGGACGCAGAGGACGCAGAGGATGAGAGAGGACAGCGGGAGAGATTTTGTGAACTGGTGAACGCGGCGGCGGCTGCATCCGTCCCTGTAGCATGGCCGGAATCGCGAGCAATTGTACAACGAGCGTCACGACACGGGGGTGAAGGCGAGGTGGCCGGACTGCGGTGTATACACGAAATCCCCGCCGCAGCCGAAGTCACTCAGCCAGTACTGCCACAGCGCGGCGCGCTGGCCCGCGAACGTCTCCTGGCTGACAGAATCGTTCCAGAGCTGGCGCACCGTCGTGAGCGTATCACAGGTCGGATCGCAGGGCGCGCACATCCTGCCGGCGTGCGGTCCGCCCGCCACCCAGTAAACGAACGGCACGGGCGCGCGATAATCGCCGCCAAACCAGGCGTCGCGGTCGTGATTGTTAATGTAGACGCCGGGCACATACTGCGCGGCGGCAATGGTGGTGAGGAAACCGTCGAGCAGGCGGGCGTTGCGGTCGGGGTGCGCCTCCGCGCCGTCCCAGCCGCCGAAGCCGAATTCGACATCGGCAAAGAGTGTATGCCCCCCAATACCGGGCATCTTGCTCACCGCGGCCAGCGCGTCGAACGCCTGCTGGCGGCCCCAGACGAACGGATCGTCCGCGCCCCCTGGACCGGCGAAGCCCCAGTAACCGTGCGTGTAGTCCGGGCCGGCGTGAGCAGCGGTGTTGGCGTCGTAGCAATCGAGGCTATAGGCGGGTGCGCCGATCTCGGCAATGTAGAAATCGCAGGGCATCAGTGCGCCGGTGGCCACCGCGAGCGGCGTGCAGCTATCCACGCCAAACGCCCCCCGCCCCGGCACGCTCACCCGTGTGGCGGCGTCGGCGCGGCGCGTCTGAATGACCAGATCGGCGGCGCTGGCGGCCACGCCGGCGGCAAAGATCGCGCCGGTGAGCTTGAGGAAGCCGCGCCGCCCCAGTCCAGCCCGCGCGGCCTGCTCCTCGGTCGCCCCGTGGACGCGCGCCACGTCGAGGTATGCCGCCGCGCAGCCCTCACACCCCGCATCGTACTTGGCAACCGCCGTCTCGATGGCCTTCTCGCGCACCTCAGCCGGCTGCCGGTAGCGGACCCTGCCCACGCTCCCACCTCCCGACGAACTCCATCCGCACCGCGCCGTACGCTCGTGCCGCGGAGAGAGGCTACCACAGGGCGAGCTACACAGGGAAGCCGAATAGGCCGAACGGGCTGTGTCGGCCCATCCCCAACTCGTCACCCTGCCCCTGCTATGCGCGCTCGCACGGTGATACGGCTGAGACACCGGCTGAGTTGCGAACCTGCCACATCCCGCGCCCCGCCTATCCGTCCCACCCTTGCGCCCGCTCCCCACCGATGGTACACTTACAACAAGAACATAAGTTCTCATATCTGCTGGGAACACGCACATGAACACCCGAAGAACGATCAGCGATCCCGCTTCAGTCCATCCCGATCCCGCGCTGGCACTTCGGCAGAGGATGCCCACACCGCATACCAGCGTACGCTCCAATGCGTACTGGAGCGTCAGCAGAGACTCCACTTTTTGCCGCCTCCAGATCAACGGCAACCCCGGCAAATCCTCTTGCATCCAGGGGTGGCGAGGAGAATTCCCTCGATACACGGCCAAAAAGCGGCAAAAACGGCAATGGTGACTGCCGCGGTCAACCTGATTGCCGCCCATCCGATCCGCCCGCCCATCCGGTCCGCCCGCCCTTGAATGCGCACGGGCCGATGCATACACCGGCGCCGCGAGCACACAGCCCACGGCGCCGGTATGGGCCAGCCATCACCGTGGCCGGCACGTATCACACGTATCAATCGTGCGCACTACTGCACGATGTTGTCGGTGTCCACCTTGAAAGGCGACATCGTGTTCGTCAGCGTATCTTTCAGATCCTGCGTGAGCTGGTCGCCCTCGGCCGTAAGCTTGGGATTCGAGGTCGAGACCGCCTGCGAGAGCGCCTGTTGCACCAGCGGCTCCACCGTTCCAGCCGGCAGCTTGCCAAGCGGCGTCTGCCCGGTGGCCAGCGCGGCCGAGTTGGTCAGCAGATCCACGCCGTCAATCTTGGGTGCCAGCGCGTTGAACGGCGGCGGCAGCGGAATGGCGTTGGCGCTGGTAGGATCCTTGAGGAAGTCGTGCGTCGCCTTCACCGACGCTTTACAGTCGTCGAGCAGCGGCTGGTACTTGGCATCAGGCACGGTCGTGCTGTTGAGCTTGGCCAGGCTGTTGTTGAGCGTCGTCGCGTCGTTGTCCAGCGCGGCGGCGTCCGCCTGCATGAACGTGGCGAAACTCTTATCATCCGTGAGCGAGTTCGTCGTGTGGACCAACGCGGTGAACAGGTCTTTCTGCGTCTGGTTGAGCGGCGTCTTGCAGGTATCACGCATCGTCGTGGCGAACGGCGCCGTCTTGTCCCGCACCGTCTGCATCGCGCTCGCCCGCGGCAGCACGCCGAGCAAGAGGAAGACCGCCGAGCCCGCCAGCACCAGCAGCGCGATCACCGTGGTGACAACCCGGCCCACGCCCTTGCGGCGGATGGCGCCCAGCAGGCCGAAGACGAACGCCAGCAGGCCCAACACGAGTGCCACGACCGTCACGATCAAGCCGTTGCGCAGCAGATTGCTAATGTCGTCGGTACTTTCCAGCGTGACATTGCCGGTCAGCGCGGCGTACCCCGTGTACGCCAGCGGCACGGCGAGCACGATCACCCCCAGCACGGTCCCGATCAGCGCGACGCGATCGAGAACCGAGGTTTTCGTGCCTGCTGCTGTTGTGGTTGCGGTGGACATCGCGGCCCCTTTCCGCGCCACGCCAGCGTGGCGCACGAGAGATGATTCCCATACAGTCGTTGAGACGAGCGAGCGGGCGCAGGCTTTACGGCCGCGATACGGCCGTCCAGGCGTGGCAAGTGCCACGAGGAGTGATGCGAGAAACGATGCCCCACAGGTCGTCTGGCTGTTTGGCGCATTCTAGCGGTTTCCGGCTCAGTTGGCAAGAGAGAAACGAGTGATTCCGGTGCCACTACGCAAAATTGATGAGTTGAGCGAGCCAGGATACCGCCACACTCCGCATCCACCCTACTCCACTGACCGCCGGCACTCAGCCAGGCGCGAGCATGAGCGTGAGGCGGCCATCGCTGCTCGTCAGTCCCGTGATCACGTAGCGCGGCGCACCGGGGAAGATGGCGAGGTCAAGGTCGGCGAGGCGGTCGTTGAGGGCGGACTCCAGCGCGGCGAGCGTGGGAGCGGGCAGCGACAGATCGCCGATGGCGCCGCGTGTGAGGTGGACCGCCAGACGCCCATCGGCGACAGAGAGCTGGGCGGCGGCGGCGAATGGGCGCGTGCCCACAAGCGGCAGCGTCGCATCACCGGCGATGGTGAGCGCGCCACCGTCCTGAATGTGGGCGTGGACGTTGCTCACGGGAACAGGCAGGTGAGCGTTCTGGACACCGGCGGCGGCGAGTTGGGTAATGGTCACGTCGTCAAGCGTGACGGTGATGTGGCCGGATGTCGCCGGTAGTGGCGGAGTAGCCGGCCGCGGGGAAGGCAACGCTATGAGGACGAAAATGATGGCGAGCGCGCCCAAAACGAAGCCAATCACCGCCCAGATAAGACACCCGGCACGGCGCGGCTCGCTCAAGCGCCCATGCGGCTCCGGCCACGTTGACACGATGCGCCTCCTCGCATTCATCGCACAGCACGACCGCTGGCCTGGCGCCCACAAGCGGATTTCAGCCCTCGCCACAGTCGCAAAGCACAGCGCATACCAACCCTTCCCGCCAGCCAAACTCTTATCCCTATCTCAGCAGCGGTTTAGCGCCGCCTCAGCGGCGTCTGCTACAACATCTATGGTGCCACTGGCACGCACTGCCAGGGTACGCCCGTGCGGCGTGCGCCGCCACGTACTTGTATCCTTCGCCCGTACTGGTGTGGGAAGTAACCGACGTGCATGTGTCCGACGACACAAGGAGCGCCATTCGCATGGACACCGCATACACGCCACTCATCCTGCCACTGATCTCGCTAGTGGTGATCCTGCTGAGCGTCTGGGTGTTCGCGCTCGTCATGAAGCGCGAGAGCTGGGATCGCCCACACGACGAGCCGCACGCTCCCGCGGAGCGCGACCAGCACACCGCCGTCGCGCGGGACGCCCAATAGCGTCGCTTCCCCACGGGAATATCCCCGCCTGTCACGACGTGACTCCCCCGCGCCGCGCATGGCGCGGGGGACCGGGGGTGCGGGCTGCCTAGTGTGCCGCTTCAGTTCACCTGGATGACGCCGAGCCGTATGCCGTGCAAACGCGCGCGGTCGAACCAGGCCACCCGCTGGCCGAACCACTCGCCGGCGCGTTCCAGCCGCGGCCGCTGGGCCGACACCCCAATGTCCACACTGCCCAGGAGGAACGCGCAGGGCATCTCACCGAATCGCTCCAGCCGCTCCGCCAGCCAGCTCTCATTTCCAGCCGGCGCGGCGAGGATGACGGGCGTGCCGGCGAAATGCGCCAGTTGCGCGTCGAAGCCGTCCTGGTGAACAACCGGATCAGGCCAGCCGTAGGCGCGCTGGAAGAGGGCGGCGGCCGGCTCGATGCGATGCACACCGAGGACGACACGGGCGACACCGCGCAGCTCGGAGCCGGCGACGCTCGGCGAGGGGACGACGCGCCGATCCCGTGGCGTATGATCCTGGATCAGGAAGGGCAACACCGCGCCAGCGGGCTGATCCCCCAGAAAGGCCAGCTCCCACTCGACCAGCGCGCCATCCGGCCGCTGCCGGCTCATCTCAATCGGCCCGGCGACCGGCACGCCCAGAGACAGGATGCGCGCGGACTCGGCGGCGATGTCCTCGACGCGCGCGGCCCAGGCGGCCGGCCCCGCGTTGCCGGCGATCTGCGCGGCCCAGCGCGTGCCGCTGAGGTTCGCACGGCCAGGGTCAGCCGCGGCGATCAGCTCGATATAGGAGCCGTCGTCGAAGCCAAGCAGCGCCATATGCGTGACGCCGCCGGAATGCGCGCCGCCGTACTCGGTCGCCAGCCCAACCTCGGCGAACGCCCGGCGCATGGGGTCCAACTCCATGCCGGCGATGGTGACGTGATCGATCTGGAGCGGCATAGCGAGCCTCACTTTCCAGCATGCGCGCCTGCCCGCATTCTATCACGATACGGCGGCATGCTCGCCTCGCCAGCACGACAGCGGGATCACCCTCTCCACACGACAGCAGCGCGGCGGAAGTCCTATCCGAAGTTGTACGAATGTACTATGGATGAAAGGTGGGCCGAGCGTGGATGCTGTGCCATGCGAAAGAAGGGCCGGCCACGAAGAGCACGGTGCCGGTCGTATCGCTCAGCGAAAGGAGCGGCAGCATGCCTAATCCCGTCGTCCATTGGGAGATCATGTCCAACGACAAGAGCAAAGGCCAGGAGCTCCAGCGGTTCTATTCAGAGCTATTCGGCTGGAAGATTGACGCGGACAACCCATACGACTACGGCATGGTGGACACACAGACCGAGCGCGGCATCAACGGCGCCGTCGGGCCGAGCGAAGGAGTGAGCCGTGTCAGCATCTACGTCGAGGTGGATGACCCGCAAGCCTACCTCGACAAAGCCGTGAACCTGGGCGCGACGATGGTCATGCCCGTCACCGAGATTCCTGGCGCCGTCACGATGGCGATGTTCGCCGATCCCGACGGCCACATCACGGGCATCATTCGGGGCGGCATCGAATAAGCCACTTACTTGTGCGCGGCGGCGGGTACGCTTGCGCTGTGGGTGCGTCAAGCGCATAGTCGCCTTCCTCATAGACACCTTGCGCACCCGTCAGGACATACCCCCATTTTCCTCGCCATAGCCATCGCTCTGCCACCCTCTCTCCCCGCCGGCGAGGAGAGAGGGTCGGAGAGTGAGGAACTTCCCATCCCGCTCTTGCCACTCGCTCGCATTTCCACTACAGTGCGCTCACGAGCGGATGTCGTAGCGGCGATTGGGGGGAAGGGAAGACGATGGAGCGTATGCCGTTCAGCACGCCCATGCCGCCGGGGAGTGTAGAAGCCGTGCTTCCCGGTGAGCTGCCACCGAGCGAGCCGGTGTCGAGTGAGCCGGTGTCGAGCGAGCCGGCCTCGTCCATACGACTACTTGCCGGGGTGATTGTTGGCATTGCGCTGATCTGTGCCATCCTGCTCGTCCGCATCACCGCCCTCGTGATCTGGCAGGATCAGTTCGTCGCCCTACGCGCCGCGGGCCAGCTCTCGCTGGACATCGGCGACCTGCACCTGCGCCACAGTCTCGCCATCCTGCCGCTGGCGCTGGCGCTGATCGTCTTCGATAGCGCCGTGCATGAGGGCGCGCACGTGTTCGGCGGCTGGCTGATGGATTTCCGTTTTGAGGCGGTGCAGATCGGCCCGCTGACGATCCGCCGCGATCTCTTCGGCCTGCGCGCTCGTCTCAGCCCGAAACGGTTGTTCGGCGGCAGCACCTCCAGCCATCCCACCGCCGAGCGCAACGTGCGCGCCCGCGAGGCCGTGACGGTTGCCTTCGGGCCGCTCTCGTCGCTCGCGTTGGCGGCTGGCGCCGCGCTGCTCGAACGCGCCACCGTGGCGCGCGCCGGAGCGGCGGCGTTCTTCCCCGGCCCGAACCCGCTGGCGGAGACGCTGCTGGCGGGGCTGGCCGTGCTCTCGCTGGCGAGCTTCGTCGAGAATATCGTGCCGCTCAAGCTCGGCACGATCGAGAACGACGGCATGATCCTGCTCGGTCTGCTGCTCGGCACCCGCGCCAGCGAGCGGCGCATCGCGCTCTCGCTGCTGCGTGGCTACACGCTTGCCGGTGTCGAGCCGCGCGACCGCCCGCCCGACCTCGCGCTGCGCGCCGCCGCGCTAGCCCGCGGCACGTCCGCTGAACATGGCGCCTGGGTCTCGGCCTACTCGCGGGCGCTGGATACGGGTGATGCGCAGGGCGCCGGCGTCTATCTGGACCGTGCGCTGGCGACGCAGGCCACCTCAGGCGGGCCGAGCGGCACGTTCGCGCACGAGCTGGCCTTCTTCGAAGCGCGCTACCGGAGCCACCCCGCCCTCGCGCGCTTCTGGTTGGAGCGCGGCCGTGGCGACCGCTTCGACGCCATGATGCGCCCGCGCGCGCTGGCCGCCATCCTCTTGCTGGAGGGCCGGCGCGAGGAGGCCGCCGCATCCGCCCGCGCTGGATTGGCCGCGTTGGAAGAGTTCCGCGCCGCCAGCGGGCGGCCGTACTATGCGGATGAGGCGAGCCTGCGCGCGCTGCTGGCCGACGCCGAGCCGGATTCTCGTGAGATATTCAACGGCGCTCGCGACCTCAATGATGGCCCGGCGCAATCCAATACCGAGGCGAGCGCACCTTGAGCCATCCGAGCTCCTGACGTACCATTCGCGCGACTGGCGGGCTCCCACGCGCCAAAACTCACTGATCGGCCAGCAGGACATTCAGCTATATGGAGCGTATAGACTCCTGGCTCCATACTGCTGGGTGATATACTGCGGATGAAACGACCGGGCCGTGTGAGATTCATGCCAAAACGTGGCAGGAGCGAAGACGGGTATGGGTGGACACGTCTCTGATCATGACCCCAGGATGCGGATTGGCGCGCTGGCACTCTTTGTCCTTCTGCTTCTGGTTTTAAGCGGGATCATTCTGGATGCCTTTGGCAAGCTGCCTCAGCCGATCCACATATTTGCCCGCGACTCGGCCGCCGTGTTGGTGGTATTGACCGGCATCCTGGCGCTGATCTTACGTGGGGAGACCAAGAGGCTCCTACCGGCGATGCTACGCGAAATACGTTTCGGCCGCTTGTGGCTGTACGCGCTTGTGCCGGTTGGACTGCTTACGCTCATATTGCTTCTAGTCCCACCGCCAGTGGCCGGTCCATCGCCAGCCACTGGCACCCCCGCGACACGGCGCGCGACACCGGCACCGAGCGTGAACGCTACTCTGTCGGGGCAGGGAACTCCAGTTTCCGATCCGACTGTCACCAACACACCGCTTCCAACGGAAGTGATTCCTGCCACAGCACCTTCGACATCGTCACCTGCTCCGGTTCAGCCGACAGCGACGCAATCGCTCTCCACCCTCCTGGCGCAGCCCGTGCCTGATTGTAATAACCCAGAAGGAATCGCATGGATCATTCCGGGTACTGGCGCCAGCACAAGCATACAATGCACCTCCGACGGGCTACAGATGCAGATGGTGCGCGCTACCTTCGCCGAGATCGATCTGGAACAGGTAAACAGTGCGCACTATAGCCAGTCGACGTTCGATGCGCGGGTGGATGTCACCTTCCCTGACCCTGCTGATACGACGACATTCGCGACGCTGCTAACCGACTCACCGGCTGACCCGAATCAATATGGCGGATACAGTTTGCTCATCAACGCGG
>JAICVS010000175.1 GCA_025935195.1 Ktedonobacterales bacterium | reverse complement strand
TCGCGGCGCGCGAGCCGGAGCGCAACCGCGCGAATCTGGGCCAGCTCGTCGCGTGGCTGGCCGAGGGGCGGCTGCGGCCGCTCATCTCCGCGACGTATCCGCTGGAAGACGCGCCGCGCGCGCTGGCGGACATCCTCGCGCGGCGGGTCACGGGCAAGGTGGTGCTGATCCCCGGCGTTGGGGCGGACGCGGCGGCGGGCGCATGAGGGCTGGCCGCCGCTCATCCATATACGGTGCGTGAAGGCAGCGCGGGGTTGAGGAAAGGATGGTGACGCATGCCGGCGACGGTGAGCGTGGGTCTGCTGGTGTTGCGGCTGGTGGGCGGGCTGACGCTGGCGGCGCATGGGGCGCAGAAGGGCCTCGGCTGGTTCGGTGGCGCGGGCTTCGCCAAATTCTCGCGTGGCTTCCAGGGGCAAGGCTTGCGGCCGGGCTGGTTCTGGACGGGGCTGGTCGTGCTGGGGGAGCTGGGCGGCGGGCTCTCGCTCGCGTTCGGCCTGCTGACGCCGCTGGGCGCGGCCGGCGCGTTCGGCGCGATGTTCATGGCGATTGCCCGGAGCCATTGGAAAAACGGCTTCTGGAACAGCAAGCGCGGCATCGAGTTCCCGCTGGCGCTGCTGGCGATTGGCGCGGGTCTGGGGCTGGTGGGACCGGGCGGCTATTCGCTGGATGCGCTCTTTGGCATCACGCTGCCGTATCCGCTGCTGTTCCTCGTGCTGGCGCTCGCGGCGCTGGTGGTAGATCTCGTCGGTCTGCGCCTCGGCCGCCCAGTCGCCCCGGCAGCGAGCGCCGCCGCTCCGGCACCGGCGGCTCCGCCCGCCGACGCCGCGCCCAGCGGCTCGTGACCCGCACCGGACGCTAGCAGCTATGACCCGACGCGGGCGCCATCCACGGCGACGGCGCTGGTGTACTGGTTGCGCACCACGTCCTCCAGGCGCGTGAGTGTCATTGGGAAGGCCGCGAGCGTGGGGCCGGGATCGAAGGTCATGTCCTGGGTGTCCATCAGGACACCTGTGCGCACCTGCCGGCTGAACGCCGGGTTGATCGGCCGCGCCAGCGCGCCCATGACGCGCATCATCGGCAGTGGGATGTGCCGCCGGCCGGTGGTGCGGCCCGTCACGCGCTCGATGGTCGCCGCCATTTCCAGCAGTGAGAGATTCTCCGGCCCGCCGATCTCGATCACGCGGTCGCGCGCGCGTGGGTCCGCCAGCGCGAGGTGCGCGAAGCGCGCCACGTCGGCGACCGAGACGAAGTTGACGGGGTTGACGCCGCGCCCGAAGATCAGCGCCTTCTGCCCGTGCGTGATCGGTCCGCCGATGATCTCGGCCCACAGCTCCATGAAGGCGGTAGGGCGCAGGATAGTGTAGCTGAGGCCGGACGCGCGCAGGTATTGCTCGGCGGCGTGCTTGCAGCGGAAGAGATCAATGGGGTGGTCGGGGCGCGTGCCGAGGATGGACATCAGCACGAAGTGGCGCACACCCGCCGCGCGTGCCGCGTCCATCAGGTGGCGGTTGCCGGCGTTGTCCACCGCCGCCGGCACATTGCCCCCGGCGTTGCCCACAAACGCATGCGCCGCGGCCAGCACGGCGTCCACACCCGCGCATGCCCGCGCCAGCGAGGCGGGATCACGCAGATCGCCCGCCACCACGTCCGCGCCCAACGCGCGCAGGTCGGCCAGCTTCGCCGGCGTGCGACTCAACGCACGCACCGGCGTGCCCTCGGCCAGCAAACGCCGCGCGACCACGCCGCCCAGGCGCCCGCCGGCCCCGACGATCAGGATCGTGCCCATACCCATGTCCATCCCCCTTTCCCGATGCGTAAGGCCACTATTTGGCGGTCGTCACAAGAGCTCATTCACACAGATGTAGATGCGGGCACGGCCCACGTGTCCGCGGTTGCGGCCGATGTTGGGATGCACCTTGCCCTCCATCACACAAAGCGCGTCGCTGAGCCAGCGGTAGCGTTCGTCTTCGGCCTCGAACAGCACCCAGACCAACTGATTGCCCGCGCGCCCCTCGGCGGTATCCAGCCCGATGGTGCGACCGCGCATCCTGAACAGGATCACCGCGCCGTCCTCCGTCGTGATGGCGCCGCGCACGTCGGGCAGCATCGAGCCGTCGGCACGCCGATGGGCGAAATTGTCCCACCGCGCCGTGCCGCGCAGCCGCTCGCCCATGACCGTGCCGCTGCCCTGGCCGAACGCCGTCCCTTCCTCGCCGCCGTATGGCCGCACCAAAACGGGATTATCGTCGAATGCCAGCTCCATGTCGCACAGGTGTGTGAGACGCATGATGCTCCCCCTCCGCTCGCTGCCGCGCTCACTCATGTTTGCTCGTGAGGGCGCTGAGGGAAGGATAGACGGCGCGGCCCGCCGGCGCCACGAAGAAGTCTCACCTATTTCCCACCTATTTCGCTCCCGCACTCGACACCAGGCTGGTATACTGAGACGTGACGGATATCCGCCGCTTGACAGTGTCTTGCCCTCTTTGCGGCGCATCGGATCATCCAGATGGCACAACGCACCGGTCTGGGCCTTCTGCTCAGGCGCTATCGCGCCGCGGCGGGCCTCTCGCAAGAGGGGCTCGCCGCTCGCGCCGGCCTGAGCACACGCGCGATCTCCGACCTGGAGCGCGGCCTCCACCGCGCCCCTCACGGCGACACACTCGACCGCCTGGCCGCCGCCCTCGCGCTCTCCGCGCAGCAGCGTGCCGTGCTGCTGGCCGCCGCGCGTCCAGAGCTGGATGGCGCCCTCGCGCCGCCCATTCTGGCAGCCGCCGCTCCCGCGCTCGCATCCGGCGCGGCGCTGGCGCGAAGCCTGCCGCTCCCGCCCACCCCGCTGATCGGCCGCGTGGTGGATCAGGCAAACGCCATGTCCATCCTGCGCGATGACGGGGTGCGCCTGCTCACCCTGACGGGGCCGAGCGGCGTCGGCAAGACACGTCTCGCCCTCGCGGTCGCGCGCGACCTCTCCCCGGATGCCGTGGACGGAGTGGTGTTCGTGGAGCTGGCCGCGATCCGCGATGCGGCGCTCGTCCCCGCCGCGATTGCCCAGGCGCTCGGCGTGCGTGAGCAGAGCGATGTCCTCTCTGGCGCCGCGCTCGCCGAACGGGTGTCCGCTCACGTGGGCGCTCAGCGCTTGCTGCTCGTGCTTGACAACGCCGAGCACGTACTGGACGCCGCGCCGTTCGTCGCCGATCTGCTGGCGCGCTGCCCCGGCCTCGCCGTTCTCGCGACCAGCCGCATACCTCTGCGCCTGCGTGCCGAGCGCACGCTGCCGCTGGAGCCGCTGCCGCTGGACGACGCCGTGGCGCTCTTCCGCGAGCGGGCGCGGGCCGCGCGGCCAGATGGGACGTACGACGCGGCCGAGGTGGCGGCGATCTGTGAGCGGGTGGATCGCCTGCCGCTGGCGATTGAGCTGGTTGCCGCCCAGGTCCGCACGCTCGCGCTGCCGCGGCTGCGCGACCACCTGGCGGCGCACCGGCTGGCGCTGCTGCGCGGCGGGGCCAGAGACCTGCCGGCCCGCCAGCGCGCGATGGCGGACGCTATCGGCTGGAGCTACAACCTGCTCACGGAGCCGGAGCGCCGCTGTTTCCGCTTGCTCGGCGTCTTCGTCGGCGGCTGGACGCTCGACGCGGCCTGCGCGGTCTGCTGGGGCGGGGATGGCGAGGACGTAGCCGCGCCGCACGAGGCGATTCCCGCGCTGGCGGCGCTGGTGGACGCCAGCCTGATCCAGGCCAACATGACGGTGGACGGCCCGCCACGCTTCGGGCTGTTGGAGCTGATGCGGGAGTATGCCCTGGAGCGGTTGCGCGACACTGGCGAGGAGGAAGGCCGCCGCCGCCGCCACGCCGCCTATTATGCGGGATTGGCGGAGACCGCCGCGGGTCTGGCTCCGGGCGAGGGGACGGGCGCCGCGCGGCTCGCCCTCGATCTGCCGAACGCACGCGCGGCGCTGGAGTGGGCGGAGCGACACGCGGAGGCGGAGCTGGGGTTGCGGCTGCTCGGCTTCACCCGGCTCTGGTATGTGCGCGGCCAGGTCGGCGAGGCGGTACACTGGCAGGAGCGCATGCTCGCGCTCGACGCCCAGGCCAGGGAGCGCGGCGATCCAGCCGCGCCGCTCGCTCTGCGCGCCGGAAGGCTCTACGGCTTCGCGCGCACGCTGCTGGGCGCGGGAGAATTAGCGCGCGCCGATGCCACCGCCACGGAAGCGGTGCGCCTGGCCGAGGCTGCCGGCGACGAGAGCGCGCTCAGCGACGCCTACGCGACCATCGGCCTGATCGCTCAGGCGGACGGCCGGCTCGACGAGGCAGCGGCGGCCTTCAACGCAAGCTACGCGCACGCACAGTTGACCGGCGAGCGCAGCCCCGGCGCGCATGCGCTGTTTCACCTGGCGGAGCTGGCGCGGCTGCGCGCGCAGACCGAGCGTGCCGAGACGCTGCTTGAGCAGGCGCTGGCCCTCGCACGTGCTGGCGAGGACACCTGGGATGTCGCCATCATCACGACGCTGCTGGGCCACCACGACCGGCAGCAAGGGCGCTATCCCCAGGCGCGGGCGCGCTACCACGAGAGCCTGCCGCTCTTCCGCGCGTTCGGCAGCCCGACCTACCTCGCCTGGTGCCTGGAAGGGCTGGCCGCCACGCTCGGCGCGGAAGGCCGGCACGGGCGGGCGGCGCTCTTGTGCGCCGCGGCGGCGGCGCTGCGCGAGCGCGCCCACACCCCGTTGCCGCCCGCCGAGCGCGCGGCGTTCGAGGATACCATCGCCGCCGCGCGTGCCGCGCTTGGCGAGTCAGCGTTCGATGCGGAGTGGGCCGCTGGGTCCGCGCTGACGCTGGATACGGCGGTGGACGCGGCGCTGGCGGCGGACGAGCGTATACAAGTGAACGGAGCATAGGGGACTGTATGCCAGCAATGGATGTAATCTTCTTCGCGACGCCGGATGAGCTGCGCGCGTGGTTCGCGGAGCAGCACGAGACGGCCGGTGAGCTATGGGTCGGCTTTCACAAGAAAGGAACCGGCACGCCCAGCGTCACCTGGCCCGAGGCGGTGGACGAGGCGCTGTGCGTCGGCTGGATTGACGGCGTGCGCAAGGGGATTGACGCGGCCAGCTATACGATCCGCTTCACGCCGCGCAAGCCGGGAAGCATCTGGAGCGCGGTGAACATCGCGCGCGTGGCCGAGCTAGAGCGTCAGGGCCGCATGCGCCCGGCGGGTCTGGCGGCGTTCGCGCGGCGCAACGAGGCGAAGTCGGCGGTGTACTCCTACGAGCAGGAGACGCCCCAGCTCGACGCGGACGCCGAGCGGCAGTTCCGCGCCAACGCCACGGCCTGGGACTACTTCCAGACACAGGCGTCGTGGTACCAGCGCAACGCCACGTGGTGGATCGTGTGCGCAAAGCAAGCGGCGACACGCCGGAAGCGCCTGGCGACGCTGATCGCGGACTCAGAGCAGGGGCGGCGGCTCGCCCACCTGAGCTGGAAGCCGAAGGCTCAGGGTCAGTAGCCGAGCTTTGAGGCATTCACCGGCAATTGCCTACGGAATGGACTCACGCGGCTGCTGTCGGAGGCGGGGAAAGGCTGTAGGGGTGTGAGCAGCGACGAAGCTCTGTATCTGCTTGGCACACGTCTCCGGGCTGGTATGTGTGGTGTCAACTTCCACATCATACAACTGGTGGCGATGCACTCGCGGAAATTGACGCTCCGCCGTGCCGGCGAATCGGTCGCCGCGGGCTTGCTCACGGCGCTTGGCCTCTTCTAACGAGCAATGCACGCCGACGAAATACACCGGGAACGGCGCGAGCGCGTCCAGGCAGTCGGCAAGCGTACTTGCCCAGCCCTCGCGATACACCATCACATGGTCAACGATCAGGCGATTGCCTGCGCCAGCCAACGCGGCGATGGAGCGATGAAACCCGCGCAGCATCTGCGAGAAGACGGTCTCCCATGCGAACAATCCTCCTTCCTGGTAGCGGTCTGGGAGCATGTCCTCGAAGGCATCAAGCGACACCCGCAAGTAGGGTATGTCCATCGTTTGCTGGAGAACCGTCGAGATGCTCGTCTTCCCCGCGCTTGAAATGCCATTGAGCAGGATGATGGTGGAGGGGGCGGAGGAAGGTGGGTGCATGGGACGACTCCATCACACGGAGGTGACGACACAGAGGCTCCGCGGATGACCGCCTAGAGCCTGCCTGCCGCACTATCGCAGAGTTCGCGTTCGCGTTCGTGCGCGTGCGCGTGCGCGACGAGCGGACGCGATCCCTCATAGACACGTATGGCGGACGGCGACGATGACGAATGGCGCTGCCACATGTCGAGCGTGTGGCTCATACCCATTCGCCTTCGCTTGGCTCTCCTCGTTCGCCGTCCGCGAACGTCTTGAGCAGGTGGGAGTAGCCGAGCTTGCGCGCGAAGCCCATACGCGCGTTGATCGCCAGCACCGGCGCGTTGCGCGAGTCGTTGGTCGTTGCCAGCGTATGGAAGCCGTGCGCACGGGCGTAGGCGTTGCCGCGCAGCTTGAGCGCCGTGGCGATGTGCCGGCCGCGATACTCGCGTAGCACGCCGAGCTGGCCGATATGCAGCACGCCCGGCTCGTGCGGCTCATCACGATGATAGAGCAGCCCGACATAGCGCCCGGCGTGCAGCGCGACGAAATACCCTTCGGCCGGAATCTCCGGGTGATGGAGCCGCTCCGTCCGCCAGACCTCGAACGGCTCTTTGGTCGCCTCGTCCAGATCGGGCAAATCCTGGCGAATCTCCCAGACCAGCTCGTACAGCTTGCGCTCGTGGTCGGGATCGTCCGCCAGTTCTGGCAGCGTCGTGATCGCGACACCGCCCGCGCGCACCGCCTCCGCGACGGCCGCGTACGGCGCGGGATCGAACGCGGCCACATCCAGCGTGGACACCCATGTGCGGCTGGCGACGGCCCAGCCGCGCCGCTCCAGAAAGGCGATGGCGCGCGTGAAGTCTTCGCGTGCGGCGTTGCGCACGGCGAGCGGCTTGTATGGGCGCAGCGCTTCCATCACCGTCTCGTAGAGCGCCGCGCCGATGCCGCGCCCCTGAAACGTCGGGTCCACGTAGCTGTCCAGCCAGAACTTGCGCGGATGGTAGCGGTATGCGGTTTGGTCGTGTTCGGCCCAGCCGGCGATCTGGCCGTCCACCTCGGCCACCCAGCGGCCCAGGCGGATGTGCGGCTCGCGCTCGCGGTCGTACCGCGCCAGGTCATCCACCGAGATCGGCAGGATCGGCGTCCCATCCGGCTCGGCCAGAGCGCGATGCTGGATGGCGACGAGCGCGGGGTAGTCCGCCGGCGCGGCCGGGCGGATCGTGACGGGCGGGCGCGTGGGGGTTGGGGCAGGCGTTGGCGTGGTCATGGGGGCGGTATCCTCTCGCGTGGCGTATCCGCACGCGCATGAGCATACCCCTACTGGTGAGCGTGCGCGCGGGGGATTTCTGACACGGATTTTCCCCACTTCCCGATCTAGAGCAACTCGCGGAAAGCGGATATCCACATCCACCAACAAGATGAGCTTCTGCCCATTCAGCTCACGTGGTACGCGAGATGCATAAGAGAGCTGGTGCGCAACGGGATTCTTCCCGTCTATACCGGCTCCACGAGCCGAGTCGCGGCGGACGGCCGCGTAGCGCATGCCTATCGCAAAGGAGGAGCGATGCAAACCAGTCGTGACGAACGCTCCCTCGGCGAGCTTTTCGGCGACCTGACGCGCCAGCTCAGCGCGCTCATGCGCCAGGAAATCCGCCTCGCCAAGACGGAGATGACCGACACCGTGTCCACCGCCGGCAAGAACGCCGGCTTCATCGCCGCCGGCGGTGCGTTGGCCTACGCTGGCCTGCTCGCCATCATCGCCGGCATCGTGCTGGCGCTGGCGCTGGCGATCCCCGCCTGGCTCTCGGCGCTGATCGTCGGCATCGTCGTCGCGATCATCGGCGGTCTGCTGATCTGGAAGGGCGTCAACACCCTGCGGAGCACGGATATGGCCCCGCATGAAACCGTCGAAACCATCCAGGAGGATGCCCGCTGGGCCAAGGAGCAGATGTCGTGAGACATCCCGATGCCGGTTGAGGAGGACGCATGGCAGATACAACAACGAACAGCGATACCACCGACGCCAAACAATCGCCCGACGCGATCCGCGACGAGATCGAGCAGACCCGCGCCGACATGAGCGAGACGATTGATGCCTTGCAGGAGAAGCTCGATCCCCAGCGCATCAAAGCGCGCGCCGTGGACTCCGTGAAGGAGAAGGCGCAGCGAAGCGTCCAACAGGCGAAGCAGACCGTTCAGGCCGGCGCCGCGCAGGCCAAAGACACGGCCTCCAACCTCTCTGCGCAGGCCCAACAGGCGATCCAGCAGGCGCCCGGCACGCTCCAGCGCCTGCCCGCCGAAGCGCCCGACCGCCTGCGCGCGCTCGGTAACGAGGCCCAGTTCCAGGCGGCGCGGACCGTGGATCGCGTGCAACGCCTGCGCCGCGATGATCCCGGCGCCTTCCGCCGGCTCGTCATCGGCGCCGCCGCCGCGTTGGGCGCGCTCGTCCTGCTCATCATACGCATCCGTGCCGTACGCAACCGCACCCCCGCCGATACCCTCTCCGATAACCTGTCAGACACGCTCGACGACGGCCGCGCCACCGCGCGCAAGCTGAAGCGCGTCGCCGGCCGCGCCGGCCGTGCCGCCCGCGACGAAGCCGCCGCGCAAGGCTTGGTCTCCGGCTGAGATTTAACCGCGTAAACCACCTGAATCAACGGGGCCGGGTGCGACGATTGTGCCACATCCGGCCCGCTCATCAGTTCTCATACTACTTTGCTCTGGATTGTTGTCATTGCCACGAATCAGCCTGATACAGGGATTACCCCGGCATTCATGCCGGGGAGCCAACGAATGACAACACCTCAACGCAAATCGCTCTCATTAGATGCACGTGCCGCCTCCATGCGCTCGCGCATCCGCGCGTAGAACTCCGGATCGGCCGCCTGCTGTTCCGCTCGCCGCCGCTCGTACAGCTCCTCACCCTCGCGCAGCCAGGCGTCCACCTCGGCCTGATGCGCCAGGTAGTACGCGATG
>JAICVS010000116.1 GCA_025935195.1 Ktedonobacterales bacterium | reverse complement strand
GTTCTCGGTGAGGTAGCGCACCGGCTCGCGCATGTGCTCCGGGCCGGTGGAGCAGTTGAGGCCGACGAGGTCTACACCCAGGTGCGCCAGGATGGCGGAGGCGGCGGCGATGTCGGTGCCAAGCAGCATGCGCCCGCTGGTGTCGAGCGTGACCTGCGCCTGGATGGGCAGGCGCCGGCCCGTCTCGGCCCAGGCGCGGCGGATGCCGGTGATGGCGGCGCGCACTTCGAGGATGTCCTGGCTGGTCTCGATCAGCAGCAGGTCCACGCCGCCCTCGATCAGCGCCACTGCCTGCTCGCGGTACATCTCGGCGAGCTGCTGGTAGGTGATGTTGGAGAGCGCGGGATCGTCGGACGATGGGAGCATGCCGGTGGGGCCCATCGAGCCGGCGACGAAGCGCGGGCGCTCCGGTGTGGCGAACTCGTCGGCGGCGGCGCGGGCGAGCCGGGCGGCGGCCAGGTTGATCTCGTGGGTGCGCGCGCCCAGTGCGTAGTCGTCCAGCTTGAGGCGCGTGCCGGTGAAGGTATCGGTCTCCAGCGCGTCGGCGCCGGCGTCCAGATAGGCGCGGTGGATGTCGCGGATGGCGTCGGGGCGGGTGAGCGCGAGGATCTCCGGGCAGCCATCCAGCACCGCGCCGCCGTAGTCCTCGGCGGCCAGGCCAAGGTCGTGGATTTGCGTGCCCATCGCGCCGTCAAAGACCACCACGCGCCGGCGCACCTCGTCGAGATACCTGCTCTGTATCGCCATGCCTTCGCCCTTCGCTTGTTCTGCTGTCGTGCTGTCGCTTGTCGCCCGCCGCGCGTGCCGTCCGCACGCGGGCGCCAGTGCATGATACACCGCGGAGTCGCGTGGCGCACCAGTCGCATGGCTCGTTAGAGCGACAGCGTGGCGTGTGGGTTTCGGAGGAGATGGCTTGCACAAGTCTCGTCAGGGCGGCAAGTGGTTTGACGCTGTGGTGGCATCGGCGCCGGTCATGTGGTCGCAGGTGCGGATATACCACCTGCTAATATGGGATGTACTCTACCCGATCAATCCACTCCTCGGCCTCGCTGGCGCCCCCGAACATGCGAAGCTCCTGTACGATCTCTCCCCAGGTCGTATCTGGCCGAATCACCAGCACTCCCCAGTGGTGCCGCCCGGCCGCGAAATGATCCGCGGCGTGTTTTGGCATGGTCCGGCGGTTGTCGGTGACGAGGGCGCGCTGCTCCGCCTCGCAGTAGATGAGGATGTCCGGATCTTGGGTGCCGAACGGCGGCGCACCCTTCATACCGATGCGCAGGATGTCGATTGACGGATCGAAGGCCTGGACCTCGTCAATAAGATCGAGTTCCAGGTGCTCATCGAGCAGGAAGCGGATCTTCACGTGGAAATCGCCCTTCCCGCTCCCACTGCTCTTTGATCGCTTTCATGCGCCGCGCGACGGGTGAAGGATTCGCCCGCGCCTCACGAATGCGCTCTTGCGTGAGCCGATCAATCTCGTCCAGATAGGTGTCCACTGCCTCGCGGTTGTGGAGATAATAGAGGATCGCGGCGTAGATGCTCTCCAACGGCAGATCGCCGTAATAGGCCGCAATCTGCTCGGCGGTTTGCCCGTCCTTGTACCGCGCGACGACATGCTCCAGGCCGATGCGACGGCCCTTGATGCGTACGGCATAGGGATTCTCGAAGAAGTCGAAGTAGTCTTCGAGCAACATAGTATCGCCTGCCTCTCTCCGCTGCCGAAACACGGTCTCACTCTACACGCATCCAGGGGAATCTGGCAATCTAGCGCAACGTCGTGGCGCATGCCGTCACGTTCCGCAGCCCTTCGGCATGCGCCTTTCCCGCTGCCACTGCTCTTTGACGGCCCGCATCTTCAGCATCATCGGTGAGGGATTTTCCTGCGCCTGGCGCCAACGCTCCTCAGCCGACCGAATGCGCTCGGCCATGTAGGCGTCCACGTCGGCCTTGTTATGCAGGTAATACGCGAGCGTCGCATAGATCTTCTCCAGGCTGAGGCCGGGAAACTCCTGCGCGATCATCTCGGGGGAGTGATACTCATTGTACAGGCGCACGACGTGCTCAATGCCGATCCGGTGGCCCTGGATGCGGATGTAATCCGGCGCCTCTGAGAAGTCGAAGTAGTCTTCCAGTTTCATGGCGTCACCTCCGTTTCTACCAGGGAATCCACTCGAATTGGTCGATCCATTCCTCTGCCTCGCTGGCGGACCATAACAGGTGCAGTTGTTCGCTGAGCGGTCCGAGGGACATTTCGCGGCTCAGCCTGAACACGCCCCAGTGATGATGGCCCACGGCGAGGTGATCGGCGATGTGCTTCGGCATGCTGTGTCGGTTGTTCGTTACGAGCAGACGTTGGTCTCGCTCACAGTACAGCAGTAGTTCTGGATCAAGCGTGTGCAGCGGCGGTGCGCCCGCATCACCGACGCGAAGCACATCAATCGCGGGATTACGCCGCCGTACAGCATCCGCGAGGAGCGGAGATCGGTTCTCATCGAGCAGGAAGCGGATTTTCACGACGCTGCCCACTCGTCCTCGTGAGCCCGAATGATGGCGTGTATCTTCTCGTCGGCGGAGATGTCGCCGATCACGATCGGCTGCTGCTCTTCAATTCGCGCTACGTAGGCATCCACTTCCGGCCTGTTGTGCAGGTAGTACGCAATAGCTGCATACACCTGTTCCTCACTCAGGTCAGGGAAGTCCCGCCGCATCCTCCACATGTCGAATCCGGCGTGGTAGCGGGCAACGATCTGCTCCAGTCCGACGCTCGTGTCCCTGATGCGGATGGAGCGGGGATCGTCACGGATGTCGAAGTAGGCTTCCAACTCCATCGTGTCACCTGCCTTCCACCAGCGCGGCCACCAGCTCGCGGCAGAAGGCGGGGATGTCTTCCACGACGCGGCCCCAGACGATGTTGCCCTCACGGAAGGCCGGCTCATCCACCCACGTCGCGCCGGCGTTCTCCAGGTCGTCCTTGATGCCGCGCGAGCCGGTGAAGCGCATGCCGCGCACGATCTTGGCCGAGGCGGCGACCCAGCCGGCGTGGCAGATGATGCCGATGATCTTGCCCTGCTCGTGGCACTCGCGCACCAGCCGCAGCACGTCCGCGTCGCGGCGCAGCTTGTCCGGCGCCCAGCCGCCGGGAATCACCAGCCCGTCCACGTCCGCCGAGCGCACCTCTTTGGCGGCTGTCTCCGGCGTTGCCTCCAGGCAGTGCTTGCCCGTGCAGGTGTCACGGTTCATGCCGATGATCAACGTGCGCGCGCCCTCCTCGCGCAGGCGCATCACCGGCACCCAGAACTCCAAGTCCTCGAAGCCCGGCGCCACGAAGACGCCGATGGTCTTGCCCTGTAGCCGCATGGTGGTATCCGGCATCGTCGTTGCCCTCCTGGCTGTTTGGCCTCTCACTCAATTTTGTTATGGCAGTATACCGCGCCAAGGTCGCCGCTCTCGTCGGTTCGCCGTGCCCGGCGGTGGTATAACTCTCATTACCGCGTACCGCATGCCTCACTCCGTACCATCCGCATACCAGGAGCGTTGCGTGAGCGGCGACGCTCACCGCCATAGGAGCAGCAGAGCCGTGCCACACCGACCACATGAAGGCCCCGCGCCCAGCCACGACCACCACGCCGATCAGCCGCCACCAGGCGCGACCAGCCCCGCCGCTGGCCCCGGCGATTACCTCACCGGCGAGCGCATCGTCGCGCGCCCGCTCGTCCCCGGCGTCAGCGTCGCCGATCTGATTGACGGCTCGTTCCAGGCGTATAACGCCGGCCGCATCAACGAGGCCGCGCGCCTCTTCGCCCGCCGCATGCTCGATCCGGAGCAGGACGTGACGATCTGCCTGACCATTGCCGGCGCGATGACCCCGGCCGGCGTCGGCGGCGGCATCATCACGCTAATGGAGCGCGGCGCGATTGACTTCATGGTCAGCACCGGCGCCAACCTCTACCACGACATCCACCACGCGCTGAACTACGCGCTGCATCGCGGCACGTTCAAGCTCAGCGACACCGAGCTGCACGAGGCCGGCGTCATCCGCATCTACGACGTGCTCTTCCGCGACGAGGTGCTGCTGGATACGGACCGCTTCCTGCGCGAGATCTTCAAGGCGTTCCCCCAGCGGCCGATGTCCACCGCCGAGCTGCACTACCTGATCGGCCAGAAGCTGCTGGAGCTGGGGGTGGACGCGGAGCATTCGGTGCTGGCGATGGCGGCGCGCTGGAACGTGCCGATCTACACCTCCTCGCCCGGCGACTCCTCGATCGGCATGAACCTGGCGCGCCACCAGCTCGACGGCGGCGGCCTGACGATTGACCCACTCTTCGACGTGCATGAGACGACGGCCATTGTCCACGCCGCCACGCGCAACGGCGTGATCATCCTGGGCGGCGGCTCGCCCAAGAACTTCTACTTGCAGACGCAGCCGCAGCTCTGGGAGGTGCTGGGCATCAACAAGGGCGGGCACGATTTCTTCATCCAGATCACGCAGGACGCGCCGCACTGGGGCGGCCTCTCCGGCGCGACGCCCTCCGAGGCGGTCTCGTGGGGTAAGATCAAGCCCGACATGCTCGCGGACACCGTGGTCGTCTACGCCGACACCACCATCGCCTTCCCGCTGATCGCCGCCTACGCCGTCTCCGTCGCCGCGCCACGCACGCGCAAAGAGCTGTACAAACGCCTGCCGGAGCTGATGACCGCGCTGCGTGAGGCCTACGCGCGGGGCGCGGGCAAGCCGGGCGATCCAGCGGCATCCGAGGCAGCGGCGGGCAAAGTCGAGATTGACCGCGATCGGTGATGCTGAATAGCCTGACATCGCCGTCCGTTGGCCTCCCGCATGCATGCTGGGGGTAATCCACAACCTCCGTGTTTCCTCCATGACCTCCGTGTCCTCTGTGGTGAATTCTCCGTTCTGGGAGGGTGAAGATGCGTGACGTATTGCCTGAGGTCGAGCGCTGGACCGCGTCCGGCGAGAAGGTGGCGCTAGCGACGGTCGTCTCCGTGGTCGGCTCGGCGCCGCGCGCCGTCGGCGCGACGCTGGCGGTGAGCGAGAGCGGCGAGATCGCCGGCTCGGTGAGCGGCGGCTGTGTCGAGCCGGCGGTGATCGAGCAGGGCATGCGCGCCATCCGCGGCGGGCGGGCGGCGCTGCTGCAATTTGGCATCACCGAGGAGCAGAACGTCGAGCAGATCGGCCTCTCGTGCGGCGGTGAGATTCGCGTCTTCGTCGAGCGATTGGGCGACGCCGCGCCGCTGGCGCGCTCGATCCATGCCGAGCAGCCGGTCGTGCGGGCGACGGTGATCACCGCGCCGCCGGGACGCGACGATCTGCTGGGCGCGCAGCTTTTCGCGCGCGACGGCGGCAACATCACCGGCACGCTCGGCGACGCGGCGCTGGACGCCGACGCGCGCGCGCTGGCCGCTGAGCTGCTGCGCGCGGCGGGCGAGTCCACCACGCGGACATTCCCCATCGCGGGCGGCGAGGCGGAGGTCTTCTTCGCCGTCTATCCCGCGCCGCCGACGCTGGTGATCGTCGGCGCCGGCCACGTCTCCATTCCGCTGACGCGGCTCGCCAAGGTGCTGGGCTACCGCGTGGTCGTGGTGGACGCGCGCGAGGCGTTCGCGACGCGCGAGCGCTTCCCCGAGGCCGACGAGCTGCTGGTCGAGTGGCCCGACGAGGCGCTGGCGCGGCTGCCGATCTCCAGCGCCACCGCTATCGCCGTGCTCACCCACGACAACAAGTTCGACGTGCCGGCGCTGGCCTTCGCGGTGCGCTCGCCGGCCAGCTACGTCGGCGCCATCGGCAGCCGCGGCACGCGCGAGGGACGCAACGAGCGGTTGCGCGAGGTGGGCGTTACGGACGAGCAGATCGCGGGCATCTACGGGCCGATTGGGCTGGACCTGGGGGCGCGCGCGCCGGAGGAGATCGCGCTCGCCATCCTGGCGCAGATCGTCGCCGCGCGCCACGGCCGGCCCGCCGGGCGCTCGGAGGAGGCGGAGCGGGCGCGCATCGCCGCGAAGGCGGCGCAGGCCGGCAAGGCTGGCACGGCGGAGCGGGCAGCGAAGCGTGCGCCGCGCCGATCAGGGCGAGCGGTGCGCCACGCCTCCGAGGTCAAGGCGTAACGCGCATGAAATGTCTCCCCTCTCCGCGCACGGAGAGGGGGCTGGGGGGTGAGGAACCCCGGTTGCCTTCTAGCTGCCGTAGCTCACGCGCTCCAACGTGTACGCCGTCGTCGTGCCGTACGCGCGCACGTTCTCGAGCGCGAGGGCGGACGTGCTGTTGTTGCCCGGATTCTTCTTCCAGCAATAGGCGTCGCGACAGGTGGTATTCAGATCGCCGCCGTTGTACGGAAACGTGGCGCTCTGCGTCCAGCTCTTGGCCGGCATCTGCGCGCTGTAGAACGCGCGAATCGCGTCGGGCGTCATCCCGCTGACGCACACGCCGACCTTCTCGAACGTGAGCGCGGTCGCGCCGCCACCAGTTCCCGACCCGCCGAACCCCTGGCTGGAGAGGATCGCGCCAGTGGGCACAGGCTCGTCTGCGGGCAATGCGTCAACCTGGGTGCCGGGCGTCCCGGCGCAGATGACCGCGATTGCGTCCGGCGTATTCGTGGGCGTGGGTGCATCCGTGGGCGTAGCGGTCGCCCGAAGCGTTGGCGTCGCCGTGGGTGTCGCGCCTCCCGCGCTGGCAGAGGTCACACCGCACGCGCTCACACTGACGACGAGCAGCGGTAGGGCAACGAGAAGGACCGACTTTCGACTCCTCACTCTGTCTTGCTCCTTCGCAAGCAGGCTTCAAAACCTCTGAACGACGCTCTGCCATTGGCACGGCTCGTCGTATAGAGCAGGCGAGAAGACACGAGAAGGCGCGCCATCGCGATCCAGACGACCGGGGCGGCGCGCCTTCATGGGCCAGGCGTAGCGCGCGTCGCTAGTGCGAAAGCTCGATCAGCGGGAACGAGCGGTGCCGGCGCGGCGGGCAGAGGAACATCTGCCGCCGTGTCGCCGTGATGAAGCGCTCGATGCCGTCATCCTCCGGCTCCACGCCCTGGCCGCCGAACTCGCCGGGCACCTGGCCGAAGCCGCGCGACGTGTTCACCAGTTCCAGCGAGGCGCCGTTCTTGCGCATCGTGTTGAAGAAGTCAGTCGAGGGGAAGAAGCCGCTGAAGTGCAGCTTCGGCTGCGGCGTGCCGTCGGGCACGTCCATCGAGTCGAAGCCGGGGCCGTCCATGCGGATGTGCATCGGCGTGCCGTCCGGCGCGCGCGAGGAGCGTTGCAGCAGTTGCAGGTGGCCGAGCACGATCTCATTGCTATCGAAGGGCGACATGTTGGCGCCGGTCGCCGCGCTCTCGGCGTCCTTCGCGCCGGCGTAGATGTTCTCGATGAAGGCCGGCCCGCCGCCGTCGGTGAACTGGTCGGCGAAGCCGATCTCCGGCACCGGGTTGCCGCGGTACATGTACATCGTGCGCACCGCGTAGCCGTTGTCCTTGACGGTGTCGCCGCCGAAGAACCACTGCATCAGGTCTTCGATGTTGTGGTTGAGCGGCTGGATGCAGCCATTGTAGAAGTAGTCCGCCGGGCTGGTGATGTTGGTGACGCGAGCCGAGGCGTTGCCCTGGAAGGTGGTGATCGCCGCGGGGCCGGCGCCGGTCGCGTTCTGGTCGGCGTAGCCAAACCACATCGGCGATTGCGGGTTGAGGCGCGTGGCGTAGGGCAGGCCCAGGCGATCGCCGATTTTGCGCGGCAGGCCGAGCTGCACGAACTCCAGGCGCGAGGAGGTGACCTGGAAGGGCAGTTGCGGCGAGGCGACCGCTTTGCCTTTGAGCGTGTCGCTGCCTTGCAGCCAGTTCGCCACGTCGCTGAGGATGTCGAGGTTGTCGCTGCGCAGTGAGAGCAGCACGTCGTTGTCCTCGATCACCACCGGCACGTTGAAGGTCTTCTTGCGCACGCCCGGATTCGAGGGATGCACGTCGGTGGGCGAGGGCACCGCCTCCTCCAGCGCGTAGCGCGACGGATCGCTGAGCAGGCGCGGCATGTGATTGCTCACTACCTTGCCCGTCAGCCCGCCTTTGAGCTTGCTGAAGTAGGGCAGGCCCCACGAGACGATGGGGATGACGCCGCTGGGGTTGAAGTGGTAGGTCGCCTCGACCTTGCCGAGCGCGCGGTCGAATAAGATGCGGTCGGGGAGCTGCGGCTCGCGCGTCAGCTTCATGGTAATGAAGAGCACGTAGACGGGGCCGAAGCGGAACATGACGCCGCCCAGCGATTGCGCCGGCGGGATGTAGGCGCCGATGTCGTACTGGATGTCGGGATACTTCGAGGGCGCGGCGTGTGAGAGCCGCCGCGGATCGACGACGAGCGCGTCAATCAGGGCGGCGGTTCCCGCCGTAGCGAGGCCGGCGCCGGCGCTCACCTTCAGCAGGGTGCGCCGGCTCATGCGCCGCCGCTGCTTCGGCTCAGCCGCCGTTTCCGCTTCCACGGGCGCGGGCCGCGCTGGCCCGTGGTTTATGTGATCCGTGTGATCCAGATTCATGGCGCCTCATACCCCCAATCACCATGAGCGAACAACACCATCGAGCGGGTGCGGCGCCAGCCGGGGCGCATGCGCGCGCGGACAGACTGCCGCGCGCCATCCACCGTGTCACCCAGCGCCTCAACATTCGTCATCCACCTGACCGGCTGGCTGTCGCCCGCCGCACCCGTCCGCCCAGAGAAAGCGCGTGTCTACAGCGTGTCTATAGAACATCAAAGTGTTTGTCGTGCCAATGTGCGGTTCGCGATTGCCGGGCGCACGGCGCCCTATGCGCCATTCTATGGCCCGCGCGCGGGCTGTGCATCTGCCACGCAGCCACACCCACGCTATGCCATCCGGCATATCCGGCCACGCGCATCGTCATCTTCGCGCTGCTGGCGGTGCTCGCGCTGATCTGGGCGACGCGCTCGATACGCCAGGCGGCGATGTGGCGCCCACTCGTGATCTGTGGCATGCCCACGCGCTGGTATTTCACCGGGCGTGAGCATGCTTAGCGCGCATAGGGTATCAGACACGTTCGAGGCGGCGCAGCGTGGAGTTGATAGAGACGCGCAGGCTCTCGATCACGCCACGGCCACCAACGGCGATGGCCTCGAAGCTGGGCGCGCGGAAGGGATTGAGGTATTGCTCTAGCACGGGAACGGGGAGGATATCGGGCAGATCGCGCTTGTTCCATTGCATCACGAGCGGGAATTCGCCGGGGTTGCGGCCCATGCGCTGGAGCTGATCGGAGAGCTCGCGGAAGTTCTCGATGTTCTCCTGGAGCTTACTGGCCTGCGAGTCCGCCACGAAGACGACGCAGTCGGCGCCCTTCAAGACGGAGATGCGCGTCTGCTGATAGAGCACCTGACCGGGAACGGTGTAGAGCTGGAAGCGCACCTGGAAGCCGTGGACGCGGCCGAGGTCGAGGGGCAGCAGGTCGAAGTACAGCGTACGCTCGGTCTCGGTGTCAATCGAGACCATGTCGCCGATGTCGCGCGGGTTGATGGTTTTATGGATGAAATGCAGGTTGGTGGTTTTGCCGCTCAGACCGATGCCGTAATAGACGATCTTGCAGTTGATCTCACGCTTCGCCATGTTGATGAGTGACATGCTTGGCTCCTGCCTCATTGCGCTCCGGCGCGTCGCATCCGTTTCGCGGCACCACGTCGCACGCGCGCTGGAGGTCCGGGCTGTGGCAGACTCATTGTATCCTACGCGCCGCCAGATGCAAGGACGGATGGGCTTGATGGGTATCTCATACACGCTTTGGCTTAGCGAGTGGCGAGCCGCGCCAGAAAGCGATCCAGCAGGATGCGCGCGCGCTCGTGCGTGCCCTCGCCGATCAGGCCCTTCTCGTCGTGGGCGGTGACGCGGAAGACCAGGCGCCGACCATCAATCTCCACCAGCTCGGCCGTCGCCACCACGCGCTCGCCGATGGGCGTGGCGGCGAGGTGACGCACGTTCACCAGTGTGCCGACCGTCGTCTCGCCGGCGGCCATGCGCGGCTGCACGAGCTGCCACGCCGCGTTCTCCATCAGGCCGATCATCATCGGCGTGCCGAAGACCTCCACGCCGCCCGCGCCGAAGCGCGCCGCCGTATGTTCCGGCCCCACCAGCAGCGCCGCCTCGCCGCGCATGCCAATCTCAAGCTCCATCGCTCGCTCCCACCTCCCGATGTGTGGTATGGCCCATCCCGCCACACCGCGCCTATTCTAACACGCCGGGCGCCGTCGCGCCGCCAGTCGCGTTGACCGGCCCGGCGCCGGGTGCCATAATGGCAGCGTCTCTGGCCGCGCCATTTGTGGTGCGGCCGCATCATGAGTGGTGCGGCCAATGGCGGGAACGACACACAGCGGAGCGAACGGCAGATGCAGCAGACGGAGAGCGCGGCGCGCGCGTTGCCGGAGGTCGAGCCATCGCGGCGGGAGCCGGAGACGGAGTTGGCGCTCTCGATCGTCGTGCCGGTCTACAACGAAGAGGAGAGCGTGCGCCCGCTCTACGACGCGCTGACCGCCGAGCTGGAGCGCATCGGCCGCGGCTACGAGATTGTGTTCGTGGACGACGGCAGCCGCGACGGCTCCTTCGCGGCGCTGCGGGCGCTGCACGAGCGCGACCCGCGCGTGCGCGTGGTGCGGCTGCGGCGCAACTTTGGCAAGACGCCGGCGCTGGTGGCGGGCTTCGCCAGGGCGCGCGGCGCAATCGTCTTCACGATGGACGCCGACCTGCAAGACGACCCGGCCGAGATTCCGCGCTTTCTGGAGCGGCTGGAAGAGGGGTACGATCTCGTCTCCGGCTGGAAATATCCCCGCCACGACCCGCCGACCAAGACCGTCCCTTCGCGCTTCTTCAATAGCATGGTGGCGCTGACGACGGGCGTGCGCCTGCACGACATGAACTGCGGCTTCAAGGCGTACCGGCGCGAGGTGCTGGACGACATCAAGCTCTACGGCGAGCTGCACCGCTTCATCCCCGTGCTGGCGCACCAGCGCGGCTTCCGCGTGGCCGAGGTGCGGGTGCGCCACCACCCGCGCCGCTACGGCAAGTCGAAGTTCGGCGCCAAGCGCTTCCTGCGCGGCTTCCTCGATCTGCTGGTGGTGTTGTTCCTGATGAGCTATCTGCGCACGCCGCTGCGGCTCTTCGGCGCGATGGGGCTGCTGCTGACGCTGGCCGGCTTCGTGGTGGACCTGTACGTGGTGCTAGACCGCTTCCTACCGTTCGGCTCGCACGAGCCGATCCACAACCGACCGCTGCTGCTGGTGGGCATCCTGCTGATGATCTTCGGCGTCAGCTTCATCCTGGCGGGCTTGCAGAGCGAGATGATCCGCTACTTCGCGTACCGGCCTGAAGAGGAGTACAGCGTGCGGCAGGTGCTCGGATGAGCGCGAGTACGGCGGCGGCGCGCATCGCGGGGCTGGTGAGGCCGCTGAAGCGGCACAAGCGCATCGTCCAGGCGGCAGTGCTGGCGCTGATCGCGGTCTTCCTGGGCGCGAGCGTGGCGCGCGGCTGGGCACAGCTCACGACCTACCACTGGCAGGTGCGCTGGGGGCTGCTCGCCGCCGCGTTCGCGCTGCTGGTGGCGCAAGAGCTGTCTTTCGGCTTCATCTGGCGCGCGATCCTGGCGCGGATGGGCCGCCGGCTGGGCGTCGTCGCCAGCCAGCGCATCTACCTGGGCGCGGAGCTGGTGCGCTACATCCCCGGCAACGTCTGGCACATCATCACGCGCGTGCTGTGGGCGGAGCGGCGCGGCGTCCCCAAGGCGACGGGATTTGCCAGCATGGTGGTGGAACTGGCGACCAAGATCGCCGCCGCGGCGCTGGTCTTCGCGCTGAGCCTCTTCTTCTGGCCGGACACGCGCGCGCTGGCCCTGCCGATCCCGCGCGGCGCGCTGATCGTCGCGGGAGCGGTGGCCGTGCCGCTGCTGCTGCTGGGCATGCAGCCGCGGCTGCTGCGCGCCGCGCTAAACGTCGCGCTGGCGAAGCTGGGCCGGCAGCCGGTGGCGTTCTCGCTGCGCTACGGCGATGTGCTGGCCGTCATGCTCGGCTGGGCGGCAAGCTGGGTGGTAGCGGGGGCGGGATTCTATCTGCTGGCGCGCGCGCTGGTGGTGACGCCGCTGCCGCCGGCGGCGCTGCCCATCGCCATCGGTATCTACGCCATCGGCTGGGATGTCGGCTTCCTGGCGTTCGTGACGCCGAGCGGGCTGGGCTTCCGCGAGGTGACGCTGGCGTTCCTGCTGGCGCAGTCAGGGATCGTACCGGGCGCGGCGGGCGTGGGGCTGGCGGCGGTGATCGCCATCCTGGCGCGGCTGCTCTCGACGGGCGCGGAGCTGATCTGCATCGCGGCGGCCTACGCGGCGCCAGGCGGGCGCCGGCTCGCCCGCGGCGATCTGGCGCGGGCGATGGGTGCTGGTGGTGGTGAGGAGCGATGATCGCGTCATGACCGGCGCATGACGGATGGTGAGCATATTCTGCGCTTTATCCTGATCCTGCTTGGGCGGAAGGTGTGATCGGCAAACGCGCCGAGCCCTGGCGCGTCAGCCTCAGCCGGCGAGGATCGCCACATCGAGTTCGCGTAGGCGCGCGGGGTCGGCGACCAAGGTGATCGCGACAATCTTGCCGCCCGTGATCGTGAAGCCGAAGACGACGCGCGGCCGTCCCCCACCCGGCGCCCACCCACCGCCCACACGGCCCTTCACGAGCGCGAACTGCTGGGCCGCGGCAACGGCGACCCAGCATCAGACGCGCATCATGCGTGCGGCGGAACGTTCTGGTTCACACGGAACAGGTTGGACGGGTCGTAGGTGGCCTTGATCCGCGCCAGTCGCGCATAGTTGTCGCGATACGCCGACTTGACCCCGTCCTGGCCTTCATCCATCATCATGTTGATGTAGCCGCCGCCCGCCGAGTATGGATGCAACGCCAGCCAGTAGTCTTTGGCCCAGGCGATCATGCGCTCATTGTTGGCCGGATCAGGGTCAACGCCCACCATCACCTCGGCGAAGTTGGCGTCGCGGAAGCTGAACGCCGTGTCGTCCTTGCCGGCGCGATGCGCCGCCCCATTGATGGGGTACAGGTGCATCGTCGAGAACGGCGTCGGCAGCTCCGCCGCGTACTTCGCGTGCAGCTCGATGGCCTTCTCATTCAGCTCGGTGAAGAAGTCGGCCTTCCAGTACCACTGCATGCCCGCCGGGAACAAGGCGTCGAACATGCTTTGCAGCGCCGGCCACGGGATGGGTCCGGCGACATCCATAACGGGCGGCCCAAACGCGCGGATCGCCGCGAAACGCTCTTCGGCTTTGTCCAGCGGCCCGGTGTAGCACCACGTGACCACACACATCTTCCGCATCCGGTACTGCTCCGGGAACGGGTCCACCGGCGGCACCGTCACAAAGCCGAACCAGCCGTTGATGTCTTCGGGCGCGTTGAGAATGAAATCGCGCCAGAACGCCAGCAGCTCGGTCGCCTGTTCGAGCGGCCAGAAGATCGGCCCGCCATAGACCGTGCTGATCGGGTGCAGCCGGTACAGGAACGAGGTGACGACGCCGAAGTTGCCGCCGCCGCCGCGCACCGCCCAGAACAGATCGGCATGCTGGTCCGCGTTGGCCGTGACCACGCTGCCGTCGGCGAGCACCATGTCCACCTCGAGCAGATTGTCAATCGTCAGGCCGTGCGTGCGCGAGAGGTAGCCGATGCCGCCACCCAGCGTCAGCCCGCCCACACCCGTCGAGGAGATGAAGCCGCTGGGTGTTGCCAGGCCGAACGCATGCGTGGCGTGGTCCACATCGCCCCAGACGCAGCCGCCCTCCACACGCGCCGTCCGCTGCGCGGGATCAACGCGAATGCCCTTCATGCGCGCGAGATCGATCACCAGACCATCATCGCAGGTGCCCAGGCCCGGACCATTGTGGCCGCCGCCGCGCACCGCCAGCGTGAGGCCCCGCTCGCGGGCGAAGTTGACCGCGCTGATGACATCCGCGACATCCACACACCGCGCGATTAGCGCCGGATGCCGGTCAATCATGCCATTGTAGACCTTGCGCGCCGCGTCGTAGGCGGCGTCTTCCGGCTGGATCAGCTCGCCGCGCAGCCGAGTTTTGAGCTCCCGCACCGCCGCTGGGTCCAGTGTAACCTTCGTGCCTGCCTGGATCATCTGCTTCTCCCCCTCGCCGTGTGAGACGGCGGCAAGCCAAACATCCCCCTGCGCGGTCGCCCTTCCCTCGCAACGATAGCAAGCCAGTATGCTTGCCAGTCACGGGAAGTGCGGAAGGGATTGCGCAGAGGATACCCGACGTATCGTTAGGAAAGCGTTTAGCTTAAAGCCGGCTGAAGCCCCCGCCCTTTCGGGCTGGGGATGAAAGCCGGGTCGCCCGCAGGCGACGCCAACGGTACTGATAGTTGTCGCGTTGTCATCTAGTGGTGTCTACTGCGTGCATGAGCGACATGCGCAGCAACCACCACGTCGCCTCCATCTGCCGGTATCACGTGGTGTTCTGCCCCAAGTACCGGCGCAAGGTGCTGACGCCACCGCTAGATGAGCAGCTGAAGATGATCCTGGTTGCACAGAGTGAACGCTGGGGGCAGGAACTCATCGAGTTGGAAGTCATGTTGGAAGTCATGCCCGATCAGGTCCATCTGCTCGTCGGGTGTGACCCCCAATTCGGCATTCACCGGCTGGTGAAACTGCTCAAAGGGTACAGCTCGCATGCGTTACGCGCCGAGTTTCCCGCCTGAAGCGCCGCCTGCCGTCACTGTGGACAAACAGGTACTTTTGCGCTACGGTGGGCGGCGTGACGCTGGAAACGCTGAAGCGATCCGTGGAAAACCAGAAGGGCACGTAGGGGCGTGGAAGCGACGATGCGCACAACCTACCAGTACCGGCTGGTACCCACCCCCGAACAGGAGC
>JAICVS010000177.1 GCA_025935195.1 Ktedonobacterales bacterium | reverse complement strand
TAACATACGCTATACTGCTTGACACAAACGGCAGGTAGACGCGTAGGGACAGGTGCGGCGGCTTCGCGCACGGATGCATCTGTCAGATGTCGTAGTTCCAATTCGGCCCTCGCGCGGGCCGCGGGCGGGCGCCCGCCTCAACGCCGAGGACCCTTTCGTTCGCACGAGTGATGCGCCGGCAGGGCGCAGATTCGCGACGAGGAGGACGCCGTATGGGCATGCTACGAGTGTTGTCGCGCCGCGGCGACGACCGGTTTGAGTGGAATCCAACCGCTGTTGAGGTGGGCGACCCTGAGGCCGTCGCCGCCATCAAAGAGGCGGAGCGCATCTTCGAGGAGCAGCGGGCGCGCGGCGCGACGGCGGTGCGGGTGCGTCCGGGGCAGCCTGCCGAGCGCATCCAGCAGTTCGACCCGAACGCCGAAGAGATCATTATGATCCCGCGCGTGGTCGGTGGTTGAGCGGCAGCCATGCAAGATATCTTGCCGATCAGCCTCATCCTGCTGATCGCGATGATCTTCACCGCCCGCATGATCCTGCTGCTGTCGGATACGCCTATGGCAAGCTGCCGTCTTTGGCCGTGGCTGCGCTTGCGGGCGTGGTGGCCCGTCGCGGCCGATCACGCCGCCGAGACGCTGTTACGCACCGCGCTCACCACCGAGGAGTATCGCCAGCTCTGCGGCATGGCCTTCCTCGACGTACACAGTCCCAGCCGGTCGGGGCGCGTGTACCGCGTCCCGCGCGGGCCGGGCCAGGTGCAGGTGATCGAGCATGGGCGCATGGTCGAGCGTCTCTGTGTGCAGCCCGTCGCCACCGTGCCGGAGGCGGATGTCGTCCTCATGCACAAGCTGCTCATCGAAGCGGATGAGCAGGGCTACCTGGACACTGCCAACCACTTCCCGCGCTCGGTCTGGCGCTGAGCCGCCGATCTCACAGCCGCTACATGCCGGACGCCAGACGCGCGACGGTACTACCGGTACTACCGAGCGCGACCGATGACGCCCGCTGGGAGGCTGTACTCCCAGCGGGCGTCTCATGTAGAGCTGACGGCCGTGTTACGCGCGCGGCGGACTCACGCGGTCTGCCAGATGACCTTTCGTGTCAGCGCCAGCAGGCAGGCGAACCCGAAGAGTGATGCCCCGGCAACGAAGAGCCAGGCGACGGACGGCACGATGGTGGCGGCGGCGCCGTAGACGAAGATCGAGAGCGGCGTGCCGGCGAAGCTGCCCAGCATCGTCAGACTCATCATGCGGCCCATCATCTCCATGGGGATGAGGCGCTGGATGACGGTGATGAACAGCACATTCGAGAGGGCGAGCAGCACACCCATGACGGCGAAGACACCTGCCAGTGGCAGCACCGCACCCGCGAACGGCGCGAAGCCCATCAGTGTCGCGACGGGGACCAACACAATGATCGCCACCAGCGGCTTGTGTGGTATGCGGCTCGCCACACCCGCCGCGACCGCGCCGATGATCGAGCCCAGTCCGAAGCCACCGATCACAAATCCCATCGCCCGCGGCCCCTCGGCCAGGCCCACCATGTCCTTCAGCAGCAGCGGCATGCCGACTTCAAAGAGGCCATTCGCCGAGAAGTTGCCGAGCAGCGACAGGCCGAGCAAGGTGAAGAGGAACGGGGTCGCGCGCAGGTACCGCACCGCCTCGATCAGCGAGGCGAGGCCACTCTTCCCTTTTGCCTGCGTGGCGTCGGTGGCGTCCGCCTTGGTCTGCATCTGGGCCTGATCGCTCGCGGCGGCCTGGCGTGAGGGCATACGGATGGCAAAAAGCGTCACCACGGAGATAAGGAAGCTCACGGCGTCGAGCGCGAAGCCGAAGGCGAGCTGGGTCACGGTGAGAAGGACGCCAGCGACGCTTGGGCCGACGAAGTTGCCGGTCTGCATCGTGATCTGGTCGAAGCTGTTCGCCGCCTGCCGATCCTCCTCTGGCACCAGATAGGGGATCATCGCGCCGGAGGCGGGATAGAAGAGGCCACCGCCTATGCCCAGCGCGGCCGAGATGGCGATCAGCGCCCAGAACGGGGGAGTGCTGAGAATGGCGAGCGCGGCCAGGCCACCCATGATCACGAGCCGGGCGAGATCGGCGCCCAACATCAGCGCGCGCGGGCCGTAGCGGTCCGCCAGCACACCGCCCGCCAGCGTGAAGATGCCGAGCGTCACCGCGGATGCGCCCACCACGGCGGAGAGCGCCGCCGGCCCGCCGCCGGCCCGCAGAACGAGCCAGGGAATCGCGACGAAGTAGAACTGGTCGCCGAAGCGCGAGACCGTCTGTCCCAGCAGCAGCCGGCGGAAGCTCGCCCCGCGCAGGGGTGCGAAGAAGGCCGGACCGCGCCGTTTGCGCGCATCGCCAGATGCGCTTGCCGAGTTCGCCACATTCGTAACGGGAGCCTCTGCATCCGCCACCGGAGCAGTCGCGCCGTCATCGTGAGCTAATGCCGCTTCGCTGTACACGGCCCTTGCCTCCCTCCCGGCATCGCTCCGGGTACCTCTGCCGCAACCCATTCATATACCGGCTAGTCTGTACAGGTATTACGCATCAAGCACTTGAAACCATACTTGCTAGTCGGTATATGAATGATACTGGGACACGTACGCGCTGTCAAGGGGAGATTCGCGCGATGCGAGGGACGTCTGTCAGGTGCCGCATTCGCCCGCTGGCGCAACGGTCACAATGCGGGGGATGATATCGGGTGGGCCATCGGGGCGGCGCCGGTACGCGCTGAGGGAGTAGACGACATCGAGGGCGGGCAAGGTGGATAGCGCGGCGCGCACGGTGTCGTGAAGCTGGCCCTGGCGCGCCCAGGTGGCGACACGCTCGCAGGCGAGGCCTGCCCCACGATCCTCGCGCAGGGCGAGCCGCAGGTTGCCGCCTTCGACGCCGCTCCGCCAGACGCGCGTGACGCGCACCCCCCGGCAGATGAACAGCGGCTCCGCGAAGCCGCTCCCAAATGGCTCCAGCTCGCGCACAGCGTCGTAGACTTCCGGCACGACACGCCACAATGGCAGCCGGCAGTCCACCACGATCTCGTCCGCATTCGCGGTGTCAGTATCCGCGGCATCCCCATCCATTCGCTCGCTCGTGGCGCCAGTATCAAGTGAGGAAGATGTCTTTGGCAGCGGCGCGGCCAGGCGCTCGCGGATGTAGGCGAGGAAGGCATCGAGATCGGTGGTGGCGAGCGTGAAACCCGCGGCCTGGGCATGGCCGCCGAAGCGGCGGAAGAACTCGGGACGTGCCGCCAGCAGCTCACCCAGGCGCGCGCCGTGCCGTGCCCGCGCTGAGCCGCGCGACTCGTGCTCACCACGGCTGATCACGAACGCCGGCCGGTGAAACTCCTCTGAGAGCCGACCAGCCACCAGGCCTAACACGCCGAGCGGCCAGTCTTTGCCAACCGCGATGACAACCGTGCTGAACCCGTTCTCCGCGGTCGGCGCAACGCCTGGAGCCAGGCCGATCTGGCTCGCGATCTGGTGTCGCGCCTCGGCCAGAATGGTCTCGGTGATCCGCTGCCGCTTGACGTTCAAGCCTTCGAGCTGAGCCGCCAACCCCTTGGCCTCTGCCGCGTCGTCGCTCATCAAGAGCTGAACGGCGATCATCGGTTGGCCGAGCCGTCCACTGGCGTTGAGGCGGGGCGCCAGCGCGAACGAGACGTCACGCGCTGAAACATCGTCCCGGCGCAGGCCGGCGCTCTCGATCAGCGCGCGCAGGCCGGGACGGGGGGCATCGCGCAGGCGCTTCAGGCCGGTGCGCGCCAACATCCAGTTCTCCGGTGTGAGTGGCGCGACATCCGCGATAGTGCCGATGGCGACGAGATCGAGCAGCGACGCGAGCAGACCGCGCGCGGACGCGCTATCAGGCGGCCATAAGCCGTCGCGATCGAGCCGGGCGGCGAGCGTCTGCGCCAGGCGGAACGCGACGCCGACGCCGGCCAGGTCACGCTGCTGTGTGGCATCGGTCGCCAGATGCGGATTGAGCACGGCCAGCGCCGGCGCCACCGGGCCGAGCGGCGGGTGGTGATCGGTTACGATCACATCCATGCCGAGCTCGCGGGCCAGCTCGACCTCCGCGACGTTGGCCGTGCCGCAATCAGTCGTGACGATCAGGCGTACGCCGCGCTCGGCCAGCTCGCGCACGATGGTGAGGTTGAGGCCGCGCCCATCATCCTCACGTGTGGGCACGTACGGCTCTACATTGGCATTAGCGCCCGCTGTGCGCAGGAAGGACGCGAGCAGGGCGCAGGAGGTAAGGCCGTCGCAGTCATAGTCGCCAAAGACGACGATGTGTTCACCCTCACGCAGCGCGCGCACGATGCGCTCGACCGCTGGATCGAGATTGGGCAGCGCGGGGCGCTCCGCCCGCCAATCGGCATCCAGGTGCGCGCGCACCGCCTCGGCACTACGAAAGCCGCGATTGTGCAGCAACTGCATCTGAAGGGGTGTGAGGCCGTCGAGCGCGTTCAGCTCGTGGCGCGGGAGCTCGCCGGCGATGCGGAACGGGCGGCACAACGCGGCGAACGGGACGTGTTCCGCACCCGCTGGGCGGCCGCCATCCACGCCACCCGCTGATCCATGCTGAACGTCGTCCGACATATGCCCACACCCTTCATCTGACTGTATTCGTCGCGCATGCTGTGCGGTGTCCCGTTATTCTATGGAGTTGGCACGGCGCGTGCAATAGGGCGAATCAGACACGTATCCCTTCGGTGAGAGGATGACCCCCATGCTGTCTCAGGAGTTCACGAACGGCGGCAACGGACGACCAGCGACGTTGAACGGCAACTTCACGTCCGATGAGGTCGCTCGGCTGATGGACCTGCGCCGCAACTTCCACGCGCACAGCGAGTATCTGGAGCGCGTGATTGACCAGCGGCGGCTCGAATTCGCGCGCTGGCTGCTCGATCACGGGAAGCTGACGGAAGCATCTCCGGACCTGTAGGCGGCGATGGGTGGCGCGTGTTCACGCACTGTCCGTGGACAGGATGCCGCGGCGGGCGTGATCGGCCGCAAGTGGGCGAGCGCATGCTCGACCCGTTTCCCACCATCAGGACAGGGCGGGAGTGTCCGGCAGCAAACGCGCGAAGACCTCGTTGCCAAGGAGGCGCCCCCGGTCGGTCAACCTCAGCATATCACCTTCCACCTCCAACAGCCCGGCGGACCATACCTCGCCTAGCCGCGCGCCAAACACGGTCTGGAAGTCTGTGTGGAAGCGGCGGGCAAACGCTCTCAGGCGCAGACCCTCGACCAATCGCAGCTCCACCATGGCCGTCTCGGCCATCTCCAGCTCGCGCGGGATCGCCTCGTCATCCACGACGGCGCCTGCTGGCAGCGGCAGTTCTGTATGCTCATCCAACGAGGTTGACGCGTCGGTAGTGGCGGTGACGCGAGCGATGTACTCGCGGATGGGCCGCGCCTCGGCGTAGCGGTGGCCGGTGTACCAGCCATGTGCGCCGGCGCCCAGGCCGATGTAGGGCAGGTTGCGCCAGTACGTCAGGTTGTGACGGCACTCGTGGCCGGGTCGCGCCCAGTTCGACACTTCGTAGTGGCGGTAGCCGGCCGCGGCCATGCGCGCCTCCGCCAGCTCGTACATATCCGCCGCGAGATCGTCGTCGGGGGGGCGCACGCGGCCCTGGCTGACCCAGGTGTAGAGCGGCGTGCCTTCCTCGACGATCAGCGAGTAGAGCGAGAGGTGTTCGGGGGCAAGCGCAGCCGCGTGATCGAGGGTGCGCTGCCACGTGTCGAGGGATTGTCCGGGCAAGGCGTAGATGAAGTCGAGGTTGACACTGTCGAAGCCGGCGGCGCGCGCGGCGGCGAAGGCCGTCTCGATCTCGCGTGGGGTATGGATGCGGCCCATCCACTTCAGCAGGGCGGGATCGAAGCTCTGCGCGCCCATGCTGAGCCGGTTGACGCCGGCGGCGCGCAGTTCATCCAGGTGGCCGTATTCGAGCGTGCCAGGGTTGGCTTCGAGCGTGATCTCCGCGTCCGCGTCCAGCGCGAAGTGCGTGCGGGCGGCATCGAGCAGCGCGCGCACCTGGGCGGAGGTGAGCAGGCTCGGTGTGCCTCCGCCAAAGAAGATCGTGCGGCAGCGTCGCGGTGCGCCGTCCGGCAGCCGGGAGCGGCGCCCGGCGAGGGCGATCTCGGCCAGCAGCGCATCCACGTAACGCTCACGCAGGCCGAGCATGCCGGCGTAGGAGTTGAAATCACAGTAGTGGCACTTCGCGTGGCAGAAGGGGATGTGTAGGTAGAGCGAGATGGTGTCGAGCAGCGGATCGCTCGTCTCGCCCGCCTGATCCACCGCTTGCGCGTCCACATCCGTCCGCCCGGCTTCAGCGTCGAGGCGTTGCGGATCGGCTGGAAGCCGCTCGGATGGCGGCGTCACATACTGGGCGAGGGGCGACGGCTGGGCCATGAGATGTCTTCATCCTTGCCACGAAACGACCGGGCGACGAAGCGACGAAGCGACAGGGCGACACGGCGGAGAGCCACCGCTCGCCCTGTCAGTATATCTCCAATTGCCGGCTCGTGGTCGGCCCACATCCCGACGAGACGCCTGCTATCCGCGCGCTATTGCACGGGAGCGGGAGTTGGGCTGGCAGCCGGGAACTGGAAGTTCAGGTCCGGGAATACCGGCAGGTTGCGCGTGGCGTTCATCATGTCCTGATTGGGGGTGGTCAGGGTGTTGGTGGTCGCGACGCGCTGCCCGTCCAGGAAGTGCGAGAGGGCGTTGTTCTTGGCGTCCGCCAGCAGCTTGGCGTCCACGGGATGCTTGTTGTCGAAGCCAAGGATCTGGACCACGTCGAAGGTGCCGCTGGCATCCTTGAGGACGGGGCTGATTTCGTTGACCTTGCGCGCGGGATCGAAGATCCAGAGCTCAAGTCCGGCGTCGCTCAGGCCCGCCGCGACGAAGCCGGCGTCGCCACCGGTGGTCTTGGTGTTGGCGTCGAGCGAATCCTGCTTGGCGATGGTCTTCCAGTCGGCGTTCTTCGCGGTCAGCTTGGCACGCACGCTGTTGCCGTCGGCCTGTGAGCTGACCTCGATCTTGCGAATGTGAGCCTGACGCGTGGGCGAGACCAGCAGCGACGCGAGATACGTCTGCATGAGATCGCGGCGCACCTGAAGCGTCACCGCCGCGCGCACGTCCGCTTCGGTCAGGTTGTTCTGCTGAAGGAACTGGGAGTAGGGCGTGCTGGGCGGGAACGACTTCTTGAAGGCGCTGAGCGCGGTGTCCACGGCCTTCTGTGAGGGTTCCAGCTTGGACTTGAGCGCGGCGTCTTTCTGCTCGAACGACTGGGCGCTGTGCTGGATGAGCTGATCCTCGGTGAGATCATTCATCGTCGTCAGCGTGATCTGCGCCTGTTGATAATTCGACTCATCGGCCTGAATCTGGCTGTCGAGGATGTTCTGTTGGTTGGTGGCCGCGGCATCGCCAGCCTGCACCTTCGGGGCGAGCGCCGTCTGCTGCTTGAGCTCGTCCTCGATGTGATTCCACAACACAGCGGCGTTGTACGCGAGCGTCTTGCGATAGGTCTCTTGCGTGATCTTGGCGCCGTTGACTGAGGCGATCGTCGCGTTGGGGATGAGGACGTTCTGCTGGAGCCAGCCGAAGATGAAGACGCCAAGGATGAGCGCGACGATGAGACCGAAGAAGGAGTAGGCGGCTCGCCGCTGGATGCGCGTCTTCTGGATGCGCGTGAGGTGGCCGCCCCAGCCGAAGATCAGCGGCTTGCCGTCGCGCCGCGCGCTGGCGATGGCCGTCTGGCGGCGGAAGGCGGACGACCGGCTGGTCGTCTTCTGGCGGGCGCGTGTTTTGGCGCCTGGCTTTTGCATGGTTTGATTGCTCATAAATCCGTCCAGCGTCTCCCCAGAAGATGAACCGGCAGTTGGCCGGATACGCCGCACCACCTCGGTCGCCTTTGTCGCCTTGAGAGGGGGCGTACCCGGCCCGGTGCGAGAGCCGAGTGTACAGGGTTTACAGGCCGCGGATGTGGGCCGCGGTATAGGGCATCATCGCCATGTAGCGGGCGTTCTTCAACGCCACGGACAGGCGCCGCTGGTGTTTGGCGCAGGTGCCCGTCTTGCGCCGCGGCTCGATCTTGCCCCGGTCGGAAAGATAGCGGCGCAGGCGGCCGACATCTTTGTAGTCAATCTCGCGCACGTGATCCACGCAGAACGCGCAGACCTTGCGCCGCGAGCGGAAATCGCGCCCGCCACGGCCGCCGGGGCGGGGGCCGCGATCACGGTCGCGATCACGGTCGCGATCACGGTCGCCGAAGGGTGGGCGGTCGCCGAAGGGTGGGCGGTCGCCGAAGGGTGGGCGGTCGCCGAAGGGGGGCCGATCGGGCCGCTCCGGCCGGCCGCCGCTGCCGGCGGCAACCGGTCCCATGTTACCATCACGCCTCTGCATTTGGAATGCTCCTTTACGTGCGGGATTACCGACCTGTGCGGAGAGGTGTCGCGAGGCCGGAACGTAAATCCGGTGCGGCAGGGCGCATGCGCCCTGCCGCCGGCCCGGTCGCACTGTTGTGTGCGCCTGGGCCTTCAAGTCATGGTCAGTCGGTTGTTAGAACGGGACGTCCTCGCTGCCCATCTCGTCGCCGCCGTAGCCGCCCGCCGAGCCACCGCCGGCAGCGGCAGCCTGTGCGGCGCCCTTGGTGTCGAGCATCTGCATATCGGTGGCGATGACATCCCAGGCCGTTACCTCCACATTGTCCTTGTTGGTGTACTTGCGTGAGGTCATGCGCCCCTCGATGTACACCTTGGAACCCTTGTGGAGGTAGTTGCTGCACGTTTCGGCGAGCCGATCCCACGCGACGATGTAGAACCACTGCGTCTCTTCGCGCCGCTCACCCGACTCACGATCGTTCCAGCGCCGGCTTACGGCGAGGCTGAACTTCGTGATCGCTTTGCCGGCCGGCGTGTAGCTCATCTCGGGTTCACGTCCCAGGTTGCCGATCAGCATGAT
>JAICVS010000144.1 GCA_025935195.1 Ktedonobacterales bacterium | reverse complement strand
CGCATCCTCGCGGGCAATCTCGCGCATCTCTCGCCAGGACAGTGGCTTCTCCAGCTTCCCAGCAGCGCCAGCCAAAGAGGCAACTGTCGAATAGCGGGGCGCGACGAGCCGCACGGTGCCGTCGTCTTCAAGCACGAAGGACACAGTGGCGTGCGGGCCAAGGCGAAGGCGCTTGCGGACCTCGGCTGGAATCGTAACTCGTCCCTTGCTGGTGATGGTACTGGTAATCTCTTTCACGTTATTGCGGTCCTCCCTCAGCTCCCAGCGGTCACGGGCAGGGCGAGCCAGTCGCCGACGCGCTCGACGATCTGGGAGACGGTGTCCTGCTGCTGGGTGCAGCGGGGGAGCGTGCTGAGGATGGTCTGGCCGTAGCCGCGCGTCTGGAGGCGGCGGTCGAAGAGGACGACGGCGTTGCGCTGGCGATGGCTCCAGGCGAGGCCGCCGAGCGCCTGGCGCAGGCGCAGCGCGGCGTGCGGCACGACGAACTGGCTCTGCGGGTCGGACCAGGTCTCGGCGCGGGCGGCGAGCAGCGGATCGCTGAGCGCGGGGAAGGGCACGCGCGTGACGACGACGCAGGCGGGGGGATGCTCCGGCTGGCCCGCGCCCTCCCAGAACGCGCCGGCGCCGAGCAGGACGACGCGCGGCTCGTTGCGGAAGGTGTGCCAGAGCTGGCGGGCGGAGCCGTCTTGCCCCTGGGCGAGCACGAGGATGTCGTGGCGCTCGAGGGCGCGGCGGATGCTGAGCGCGCTGGCACGCAGGGCGGCGTGCGACGGGAAGATGGCGACGACGTTGCCGGCGAGCGCGGCGGCGAGCTGGGTGAGCGTCTCATCGAGGCGGCGCTGGTACTGCGGCGCGTTCGGCTCCGGCACGTCCGTCGGCAGGCAGATGAGCGTCTGGTCGGCGCAATCCATCGAGGGGGTGAGCGTGTGCGTGTCGTCGGGCAGGCCGAGGCTGCCGCGCACGTAGGCGAAGTCGCCGCCGACGGAGAGGGCGGGCGCCGCCAGCACGAGCGCGCGGCCGGATGCCCAGAACGGCTCCAGCAGCGGGCCGACGCGGATCGGCGCGGTGTGGAGCACGGGCGACTCCTGCGCGGGCGGCGGCTCGGGCATGGCGGTGGGCGCCGGTTGGGGGGGAGGCGTCTGGCGGCGCTGTTTGCCGCGGCGCTCGGCGCGACCGGGCGGCGGCGAGCCGGAGCCGTTGGGCTGGGCGTAGGGGACGCGCAGCCAGGAGACCGCGTTATCGCCTGAGCCTGAGAGCATGCGCGCTCCCGCCTGGCGCATGGTATCAAAGGTGTGGGCGTAGGCGGCGAGATCGGCGGCGACGCCATCGCTCGCCAGCGTCGCACCGGCGCCGCGTTGCGCCAGCGCGAGCTGCGCGGCCTCACGCGCATGGCGCGAGAGCGCGGCCAGCCGCTCGTCGAGCGCGGCCCACGCCTGACCGATCCCTTTCCACGCTTGAAGCTGCTGTGTGCGGCCGTCGAGCCGCAGCGTACGATGCTCGGGCGCGTCGCTGAGCGCACCACCGGCCGGCTCACCCTGGGCTTCATTGAGGAGGGCGCGCAACGTCTGAAAGAAGGCGCCGACACCCTGGCGCGTGCGCTCGACCTGCGCGAACCAGGTCCGCTCGCGCTCCTGCGCCTGTTTGGCATCCAGCCGCGCGGCGGCGGCATGAAACAACCCGACGTGCTGGCCGGCGCCCTGAGTATGCGCGAGCGTCGTGAGGGCGGTGAGCAAGGCCTGCCGGTCCAGCGCGGCGCCGCCAGCTTCACGCAGCGCATCGCCGAGCAGATGGGCGTCGAGGATGACGACACGCGCGGCCGGTGGGAGCAGCGTGTCGCGCCCGGCGAGGTGGGCGGCGAGGGCGGCATGCGTAGTGACGACGACACGCGCTTCGGCGGCCGCGTCCTGCGCGCGGGCGGCGAAGCAGTAGCCGTCGCGCCGGTAGACGCAGCCAGGCCGCGAGTCGGCGAACTCGACGCCGGCGCGGGCGCGCTCCCAGGCGAGCGTCTCCTGACCCGAGAGCGAGACCTCGGCGCGCAGGCCAGTCTCCGTGCGGGCGGACCAGACCGTCAGCTTCGCCAGGCCGCGCACGGTGTCACGGGCGAGCGGGCCATCCACGCTGGTGCGTGCGGCGCCGAACCAGCGATGCAGGCAGAGGTAGTCGTCCGGCGCGGCGACAAGCGCGAGAGGGATATCCTCGGCGGCGATTCCGGCGGCCTGGCAGGCGTGGGGCAGCACGGCGCGGATCAGCTGTGATGCGCTCTCGGCGTCGGCGCAGCTAATCAGCAGGCGTTGGGCACTCTGGGCAGCCCAGGCGAGCGCGGGGGCGAGGCAGGCAATCACTCCCTCGTCGCGATTCTGCACTTCGAGGGCGAGCACGCCGCCGTCGTCGAGGCAGCCGCGCACGTGCGGGGTGATCACGCGCGCCAGAGAGGCGCCGTCCGCTGTCGTGGCGGCGGGCGGCAGGGCATCCGGCGGCGGCAGCGTGAGCAGTGGGCGGGCGTCGCGCGCGATGGCCAGGGAAAGGACGGCGGGGTCCATGCCCAGGGTGGCGGCGAGCTTGTCGCCAAGCGAGGTGCCGATGGATGCGCCGAGTAGGCCGGCGAACGGGGAGGCGGTCGGCGTCTCGCCGCGCTGCCGGCGCACGGCGTGGCGGATGAGGTAGCCTGGAGTCCAGTCGTCGGGGGCGGCGAGGCGGCCGAGGGCTTCGAGCGCCGCCGCGTCGAGTTCGTCCAGCCGCTTCATCAGGGCGAGGAAGACATCGCGGGAAAGCTCGGCGTCGGCGAGCGCGCGGTGGTAGGTGGGGCTGCTGAGGCCGAGGGCGGCGCCGACAGCGGCGAGGGTGTAGCTGGGAAGGTTGGGCAGCAGCGCGGAGGCCAGCTCGTAGGTGTCAATCAGCGGATTGCGGCGGGCGAGGCCGGCGCGGCGCAGGAAGGCGGCGTCGAATGGCACGCTGTGGCCGACGAGCGGCAGATCGCCGAGGAAGGCGCGCAGCGCGGGAACGATCTCGGCCAGCGGCGGGGCGCCGCGCACGCGCGCGGGAGTGATGCCTGTCAGGCGCTGGATGCGGTAGGGGATGGGGATGCCGGGCGCGACGAGCGCCTCGAAGGTGTCCACCGTCTCGTCGCCGGCGAACTTGACGGCGCCGATCTCCATGACGGCGTCCTGTTCAGCGTGCAGGCCGGTGGTCTCCAGATCGAGGGCGACACGTACGGGATGCGGACCCACACTCTTCTCCCATCCATCTCCCGTCGCGGCTGGCGCAACGCCTACACTCCACATGATTTCACCACAAACCGCGTGCCGGCCGCATCGCGCTGCACAGGCCGCTAGGCACGAGGGGGTCAGGATGTGGTGGGGAAGGATGGGGCCGGGCGGGCGAGGAGGCGCAGTAGCGGCTCGCGCGCCGCGCGGGCGGCTCGCCCGCGATGGCTGATGGCGTGCTTCTCGTCGGGCGGCAGCTCGGCCACGGTGCGGGCGAGCGGCGGGACGAGGAAGATGGGGTCGTAGCCGAAGCCGCCGGTGCCGCGCGGCTCGCGCGTGATGGCGCCTTCGAGCGTGCCCTCGACGACTTGGTAAAGGCCGCGCGGGCGCGGCTCGGCCAGGGCGATGGCGCAGCGATAGCGCGCGGTGCGCTGGTCGTCGGGGACGTCAGCCAGGCGGCGGAAGAGGATGCGGAAGCGTTCAGGATACGACATCGCCTCGCCGGCCCAACGCGCGGAGTAGATGCCTGGCTCGCCACCCAGCGCATCAATCTCGAGGCCGGAGTCGTCCGCGAGGGCGGGGAGGCCGGCGGCTTCGGCGAAGGCGAGCGCCTTGAGGATGGCGTTCTGCTCAAAGGTCGCGCCGGTCTCGTCCACGCCGACACGCAGGCCCAGGTCGGCGGGGGTGACGAGCGCGACGGGAAGATCGGCGTAGATGGCGCGGAACTCTTCGACCTTATGGGGGTTGGTGGTGGCAAGGACGACGCGCCGCGGCTCCGCCATGTGGCCGACCTCTCTAGTCTCTCTAGTCGCTCTTGGATACGACGGCGCATCTGTGAGCATCCGTCCCACGGATCGCGGCCCCTCGCGCCCGGCATTCTACCATGCGACGCGCGACGCGTCGAGGAGGACGAGGACGAGAACTCACAGAGGACACGGAGGCAAGGGAGGTAGCACGGAGGAAGGAGGAGATTGAACCGCGGAGGACGCAGAGAGCGCAGAGGAGGGAGGAGAGAGCAGAATGGCTCCTTACCAGCCTGCCGATGATGGAAAGGCATGGGAACCAGGAACAGGGCTAGCCGGCTTAGGAGGCGTCGAAGGTGGTCTTGCAGCCGGCGCAGCAGAAGTAGTAGGTCTGGCCGTCGCGCTCGGAGGTGTAGCGGGCGGTGGCGATATCTACCGTCATGCCGCAGATGGGGTCGGTGGCTTCGAGGCGGGCGGGAGCTGGGGCGTCGTCGTGCAGGCCGCGTAGGCGGCGGCGCACCTCGATCAGCTCGGCGAGGGCGCTGAAGGCGATCTCGGCGGGCACGAGCGCGGCGCCGGGCAGCCCCTTGGGCCGGGTGAGCAACGCCCGCCGCTCCGCTGGAATATCGAGCAGGGTGAGGGCGGCTTCGACGGCGGCAAAGCGGCGCTTGCTCGCCACCAGGCCGACGTAGCCGGCGCGGCTCGCCAGCGCGGCGCGCGCGGCCTCTTCGTCGTAGTCGCCGATGGTGGCGATGACGACGAGGCTGCGCGGCGAGAGCAGGGCAGAGAGGGCGGAGAGGTCGGGAACGATGCGGTCGGCGTCGGGGAAGGCTTCCATGTCGGCGGCGGGGTCGCAGGCCCAGACCTCGAAGTCGAGCACGGCGCCGAGGCGGGCGAGCGCGCGGGCGACGGGCGAATCGCCGATGACGACCAGCTCGGCGCGGGGCAGGAACGGCTCGATGAACACGTGCAGCTCCCCCTGGCCGGCGCAGAGCATGGGCAGGCGTACGACGCCGTCCTTGCTCTCGCCCGGCGTCTTGACGGTTGGGCTGAGGACGACGAGGCGCGCGGAGCCATCGCGCAGGGCCTCTAGCCCCTGCCGTTGGACGGTTGGCCCGGCGCAGTGGCCGCCGATCCAGCCTTGCAGCGTGCCGTCGGGGAGGACGAGCGCGCGGGCGCCGGGCGTGCCGGAGGCGGGCTGGTACGCCGCCACCACGGTGGCGAGGGCGAAGGGGCGGCGCTCGGCGCGCAGGCGCTGCGCTTCGGCGAAGAGGTCCTCGCGCATGGTGTGGGTCTCCGTGTATGGGAATATGGCAGGCGGCGCTAGGTGGCGGGGGCCTGGCTGGGCTCCTCGGCGCTGGGCGCCTCGATGTTCTGGCGGAAGCAGTCGAAGAACTTCGCCGTGAGCTTGTGGGCGGTGCCTTCCATCAGGCGGGCGCCGACGCTGGCAATGGTGCCGCTGATGTTGACGTCGGCAACCCAGGCCATGGTGGTGAGGCTATCTGAGTCGGCGGCGAGGTCCATCGTAGCGCGCATCTCGACGGCGCTGCCGGCGGCGTTGCCGCGCGCCGTCATGGCGGCGTGGGTCGGCTCGTTGACGTCAATACGCCGCACGTCGAGCGTGAAGGTGGCTTTGACGGCGCCGATGCCGACGGCGATGGTCGGCTTGAAGTGGTCGGGGCCGAGGATCTCCATCGTCTTGAAGCCGGGGGCGCAGGCCGCGACTTTGTCGGGGTCGTTGATGTAGCGCCAGACCGTCGTGATCGGCGCGTTGATCTGCTGTGTGCCCTCGAAGTGCATCGCTGCTACGCCTCCATGTGTGTTCCCTACGGACGAAATGAACCTGGATGGGCCGAGCGGCGGGGTGGCCGGCGGTTGAAACCGCGCCTGGATGGCCGTTGGCCGCGACGTCCGCCGCCGCGGACTGGGAAGAGAGATGCGGACTGGGATGCGATCCGCCCGCCCGCTCGCGCACACGGGCGGATCACAGGGATTAGACCTCGGTGGCCCCATGCTCCTGGAGGATGGCGTAGACCTTCCAGGGGGTGATGGGGATGTCGAGGTGGGTGACGCCGAGATGGCTCAACGCATCCACGACGGCGTTGGCGATGGCGGGCGGTGCGCCGACGGTGGCGGATTCGCCGACGCCCTTCGCGCCGAATGGATGGTGCGGCGAGGGTGTCACCGTGCGATCCGTCTCCCAGACGGGCGTCTCCATCGCGGTGGGCAGCAGGTACTCCATGAGATTGCCCTGCTGGATGTTGCCGTTCTCGTCGTAGGTGATGGCTTCGAGCAGCGCCGGCGCCATGCCCATGGTCAGGCCGCCGTGAATCTGGCCCTCGACGATCATGGGGTTGATGACGTTACCGCAGTCGTCTATGGCGACGAAGCGGCGAATCTTGACCTCGCCGGTGCCGCGATCAATATCCACAACGCAGATGTAGGCGCCGAAGGGGAAGGTGAGGTTCGGCGGGTCGTAGTAGTCCACCGCCTCCAGCCCGGCCTCCATCCCCTGCGGATGGTTGGTGTAGGCGGCGAAGGCCACCTGTTGCATGGTGACGGAGCGCGAGGGAACGCCCTTGACCTGGAACTTGTAATCGCTCCATTCGATGTCGTCCTCGCTGGCCTCGAGCAGGTGCGCGGCGAGCTTCTTCGCCTTGTCGCGAATCTTGCGCGCGGCGACGGCGGTGGCGGCGCCGGCAGTGGGCGTGCTGCGGCTGGCGTAGGTGCCGAGGCCATAGGGGGCGGTGTCGGTGTCGCCATGCTCGACGGCGATGTTCTCGACGGGCAGGCCCAGCTCTTCGGCGACGATCTGGGCGAAGGTGGTCTCGTGGCCCTGGCCCTGGGTCTGCACGCCGATGCGCACGATGGCCGAGCCGGTGGGGTGGACGCGAATCTCGGCGCTGTCGAACATCTTGATGCCCAGGATGTCGAAGGTATTCGAGGGGCCGGCGCCGACGATCTCAGTGAAGGTGGAGATGCCGATGCCCATCAGCTCGCCGCGGGCGCGCTTCTCGGCCTGCTCGCGGCGCAGCTCGGCGTAGCCGACCTTGTCCATCGCTTTCTGGAGCGCGGCGGGATAGTTGCCGGAGTCGTATTCCCAGCCGGTGGCGGACTTGTAGGGGAAGGCGTCCGGCGGGATGAAGTTCTTCATGCGGATGTCGGCGGGGTCCATGTGAAGCTGCTGGGCAAGGGTGTCCACCATCCTTTCGATGGTGTGGACGGCCTCGGTGACGCGGAAGGAGCAGCGATAGGCGACGCCGCCGGAGGGCTTGTTGGTGTAGACGCCATCCACTTCGACATGGGCGGCGTCGAGCGCGTAGGAGCCGGTGATCACGCTGAAGAGACCGGCGGGGAACTTCGAGGGGTTGGCGGCGGCGTCGAAGGCGCCGTGGTCGGCGATGGTCTTGACACGCAACGCTTGCATGGTGCCGTCGCGCTTCGCGGCCAGCTCGGCGTGGATGTGGTAGTCGCGGGCGAAGCTGTCGGCTTGCAGGTTTTCGGAGCGGTCCTCGATCCACTTGATCGGCAGGCCGGTCTGGATGGAGGCGACGCTGGCGATGACGTAGCCGGGATAGACGGGTACCTTGCCGCCGAAGCCGCCGCCGATGTCGGGCGAGATGATGCGAATCTTGTGCTCCGGGATGCCGGAGACGAGCGAGAAGACGGTGCGGATGGCGTGCGGCGCCTGGGTGGTCATGTAGACGGTGAGCTTGCCCTCGACCTTGTCGAAGGAGGCGACGCAGCCGCAGGTCTCGATGGATGAGACGTGGATGCGTGGGATGTAGAGGTCTTGCGCGACGACGACCTCGGCCGAGTTGAACGCCTCATCGGTCTTGCCAGCGTCGCCGGCCTCCCAGTGCCAGATGTGGTTGGTCTTCTGCTCGCGGTCCGGGCGGACCAGCGGAGCGTCCGGCTCCAGCGCCTTGATCGGGTCCACGACGGGGGGCAGCGGCTCGTACTCGACGTCGATCAGCGTGATGGCGTCGGCGGCGATGTAGCGGTCGGTGGCGATGACGGCGGCGACCTCCTGCGCCTGGTAGACCACACGGTCCACCGGCAGGACCATCTGCTTGTCGCTCATCAGGGTGGGCATCCAGGCGAGGCCGGCGGCGTCGAGGTCTTTGCCGGTGATGACGGCGAGCACGCCGGGCAGCGCGAGCGCCTTGCTGGCGTCAATGTTGAGGATTTTGGCGTGGGCGTAGGGGCTGCGGGCGATGTCCATGTAGAGCATACCGGGCAGCTTGATGTCGTCTACGTAGTGGCCGCGGCCGCGCAGGAAGCGGGGGTCTTCTTTGCGCTTGACGCTGTGGCCCATGCCGCGTATCTGAGTCTGCGCTGGCGTCGTCATGCCTGCCTCACCTCCGCTCCCACGGCCGCGGCGACGGGGGCCGTCTCGGCTGCATTGATCTTCTTCGCGGCGTACTGGATGGACTTGACGATGTTGACGTAGCCGGTGCAGCGGCAGAGGTTGCCGGAGATGGCGCGGCGGATCTCGGCCTCGCTGGGATCGGGGTTGCGCGCGAGCAGAGCGGTGGCGGTCATCATCATGCCGGGGGTGCAGAAGCCGCATTGCAGGCCGTGCTCCTGGAAGAAGCCCTCCTGCACGGGATGTAGCTCGCCGCCCTGCTCCAGCCCTTCGACGGTGGCGATGGCGGCGCCGTCGGCCTGGACGGCCAGCAGCGTGCAGGATTTGGCCGGGGTGCCGTCCACCAATACGGTGCAGGCGCCGCAACTGGTGGTGTCGCAGCCGATGTGCGTGCCGGTGAGGCCGGCCACCTCACGGATGAAGTGGACGAGCAGCAGGCGCGGCTCGACATCGGCCTCGACCGGCTTGCCGTTGATGGTGATGGTGACGTGCTGGGTCTTCGCTGTGTTGGTCGGACTAGTCATTAGGCGCCTCCTCCTGTCGCTCCTGTCGCGCGCTGGAACGCCTGGCGCAGCGCCCGCGCGGTGAGCGTGCGCACCATCGCGCGCTTGTACTCCGCCGGCCCGCGCAGGTCGGTGGCGGGGTCCGCCGCGTCGCCGGCCAGGCGCGCGGCCTCGCGGATGGCCTCCTCGGTGACGGGCTTGCCGACGAGGAAGGTTTCGGCGGCGGCGGCGCGGATGGCCTTGGGGCCGACGTTGGTGAGGCCGATGCCGGCCTGGGTGCAGGTGTCGCCGTCGAGCGTGAGCTGCGCGCCGACGGCGGCGATGGCGTAGTCGCCGACCTTGCGCTCCAGCTTGACGTAGGCGGAGCCGGAGCGCGTCGCGGGCCGCGGCACGTGGATCTCGGTGAGGACTTCGTCGAGGGCGAGCGCGTTTTCGAGCGTATCCACGAGGAAGTCGTCAATGGCGAGGGTGCGGCGGCCGCTCGGCCCGTCGGCCACGACCTGTGCGCGCAGCGCGAGCATCATGGCGGGGTGGTCGTTGGCGGGGTCGGCGTGGGCGAGGTTGCCGCCGAGGGTGGCGAAGTTGCGCACGAGCGGATCGGCGACGACGGCGGTGGCGTCGTGGATGCCGGGGTAGCGCGTGCGGATGAGGGTGGAGGTATCGAGCCGCGACTCGCGTACCATCGCGCCGATGACGAGCGAGCCATCGCGCTCTTGCAGCACGTCCAGGTGCGGCACTTTGCGCAGGTCCACCAGCAGGGCGGGGGCGGCGAGACGGAACTTCATCAGGGGGATGAGGCTCTGGCCGCCGGCCAGCAGCTTGGCCTCGCCCTCCCGCTGGTGGAGGAGGTCGAAGACCTCTGGCAGCGAGGTTGGGGCGGCGTACTCAAAGGTGTCCGGGATCACGGCGGTCCTCCTTTGGATCGGGGAAGGACGCGAAGACGAAGCCGCGGGTGTCTCGCGCGGGAGAAGCAGGCAGGGCAAGGTCGGGCAGGGCGGGGGATCGGGATGCACAGGAACGGCCGAGGGTCCGCGGCGACTGCGAGGGATGGCGAGATCGCGCTACGGGGATGGCACTACGCGACGCCGCGACGTGTGGACGCGCAAGCAGCCCGCGTCTGGGGATACACATGCACGGGGCAAGATGGGAAGGATTGGGTCGGGTCCACCTGAGGTCGGCAACACTATATGGCGCTTCATATGGTGAAGTCAAGCACGGGTGTCCTCACCCCCGGCCCCCTCGCCCTACGGGGCGAGGGGGAGCCGCGACGCACCGGGTGGGCAAAGTTGACTGGGATGGTCACCATTGCCGTTTTTGCCGCTTTTTCATGTTGGATCGGGGGCGATCTCCTCTCGAACGCCGGATTCAAGCCGGTTTGCGGCTCGCGGCACCGTGACGTTTCGCGTTCTGGGCGGCAAAAGCGGCAACGATCTGGCACGATCGCGGCAAGAAATGGCACGGTTGGCGGCAAAAACGGCACGATTTGGTGCGGATGTGGGGGTGTCCATGCCGCCACGCGCGCGGTTGCACGTGGGTGAGATGGGCTTGAGTTGGGCGAGTATGTGGTTGTTAAGGTGCTGGCGCGGCTGGGTGGCCGCGTGGTTATCGAACTAATTTACAACATAATAGGCGAGGTGTCAAGGGGCGGAGGTAAGGATTGCCGGGTGGGGTAGGCACCCTCACCCCCAACCCAGCAGCCTTTGGTACTGCTGCGGGTGAGAGTGTTGTCGTTTGTTGGCCTCCCGGCATTTATGCCGGGGCTCATCCCGATGTCGGACCGGCTGTGACCATCCGCGGAAGCGTCCGGCCGGTGGAGGGATGGCGCACCGTCGCGCGGTGCGCCGTCGCGGATTGGAGCCGAGGAGGGCGGGGATGCGTTGACGCGGCGGCGCGGGATGTGCCTACAATGGGCCGGATGTCCGCCCCGTGGGGCGCACGCTCCGGCCCTGTAGCTTAATGGACAAAGCACCGGT
>JAICVS010000221.1 GCA_025935195.1 Ktedonobacterales bacterium | reverse complement strand
GCCGGCGCTGGCGCCGGCAACCGCCGCTAGGGTGTCAAACGGTCCGAGGCCACACGCGACTTCGATGAAGTGTTCGCCAGGAGCGAACAGGTGCGCATAGTGGCGATGGATGGCATACTCATGCCGCACGCCGGCGCCCTGCCTGTAACCGCTCGCGGTAGTACCATCTGAGGTTAGGATGAGCCCCGGCATGCATGCCGGGAATCCAACGAACGACGACAACTCAACGCACAGCGATATGCGCTTGCGCGGCAGAGCATGAGGAGGCGAACGATGCGCTGGGCCTGGCTGATCCTTGGCGTGCTGGCGGTTCTCATTGGCGGCGTCTGGACCCTGCAAGGGCTCGACGTCCTCGGTGGCAGCGTCATGAGTGGCAACCACACCTTCGTCGTGATCGGGCCAATCGTCGCGATCGTCGGCCTGATCTTGATCGCCTTCGGCGCGCGCCGCCGCCGTGTACGCAGCGCCTAGCGCCAGGCCGGCCGCAAACCGTATCCACTGAGACAGCGGCCGCTTCGCGGTGACAGCGCATCCCCGTCTGGCGTGGCCGGACGTCGCGGCGGCACGCCCCAGGCGCGGCTGCAACCGCTGGCTGGCTGGCGGACGGCGCGATGCCCTGTCCGCCTTCAATTGGCAAAATGCCTCAACCGATGGCCTGCCTGGGCTGGACTATCGGTTTCACTCATCCCGCTGGAGCATCAGCCCCGCTCGTCCCGCCACAAATGACAGTCCGTCACCACTGCCCTCGCCTCATGCCCCCTTCCCTCTCAGGGAAGGGGGTAGGGGGTTAGGTTCTTCGCTTGACACCCCACCTCTTCCGTGGTATATTCGTTCCATCATCGCTGCGCCACCCCGCGCCGCCAGCACCTTGACAACCGCATATCAACGCCAAACAGCCCGCCCTCACCCGCCCGCAGCCGCGCGCGTCACGGCATGGATCGCGCATCGAACGAGCAGGATCGAGCATAAACGTGGCCGCAACCGCCCCAAACCATGCCGTTTCTTGCCGCCCACCTTGCCACTTTTGCCGCGATCTTGCCGTTTTTGCCACCCATAACACGAAACGTCAAGTTGTCGGAGGCAGGAAAGCCGCTTGAATTCGGCATCCGGGCGGATGATACTCCCGACACGCGGCCAAAAAGCGGCAAAAACGGCAATGTTGACCATCCCACTCAACATTGCCATATGGCCTACTTGTCGCCCGCTTGACGCGGCGGACGTGGCAGCATAGACTGGAGAAACCGAATCGATACCCATCATCTAGGTTTGCCTTGGTGATGAACTGGGATTACCCCCGGCATTCATGCCGAGGAGCCAGCGAACGACAGCACCTCAGCCCACGTCGGTATCCGCCCAGACCGCCGGCGGCTTCTCCGGCGCGCATGAGGGACATCACCCATGACCACTGAATCCACCAGCGATCCGGCCACCGAGGCCGGAGCTGAAGCGACCACCGGCACCCGCCGCCTCGACGCCATCCCCAAGACCTACGATCCCCAGGCCACCGAGCAGCGCCTCTACGACTGGTGGGAGCGCAACGGCTACTTCAAGCCGCGTCCCAACGCCGACGGCCGCCGCTTCGTCATCAGCATGCCCCCACCCAACGTCACCGGCGCCCTGCACCTCGGCCACGCCCTCACCGCCACCCTCGAAGACCTCATGATCCGCTACCACCGCATGCGCGGCGACGCGACGCTCTGGATGCCCGGCGAAGATCACGCCGGCATCGCCACCCAGGTCGTCGTCGAGCGCGAGCTAGGCAAAGAAGGGCTGGACCGCCATCAGCTCGGTCGCGAGCAATTCGTCGAGCGCGTCTGGGACTGGGTGCGCCGCTACAAGCACCGCATCCAGGATCAGCACCGCCGCCTCGGCGTCTCCACCGACTGGGAGCGCGAGCGTTTCACCCTGGACGACGGGCTGGTGCGCGCCGTGCGCGAGGTCTTCGTCCGCCTCTACGAAGAAGGGCTGGCCTACCGCGGCGAGCGCATCATCAACTGGTGTCCCAAGGACCGCAGCTCGATCTCCGACCTGGAGGTCGAGGTCGAGAACACGCCCGGCAAGCTCTACTACGTCCGCTACCCGCTGGAACAGGACGACACCGAGGCCGAGCAGCGCTACATCACCGTCGCCACCACCCGCCCCGAGACCATCCTGGGCGACACCGCCGTCGCCGTCAACCCGGACGACCCGCGCTACCGCGATCTCGTCGGCACCTACGTCATCCTGCCCATCATGAACCGGCGCATCCCCATCGTCGCCGACACCGCCGTAGAAATGGGCTTCGGCACCGGCGCGGTGAAGGTCACGCCCGCCCACGACCCCACCGACTTCGAGATCGGCACCCGCCACCACCTGCCGCGCATCCAGGTCATCGGCTTCGACGCCAAGATGACGCCGGAGGCCGGCCCATTCGCCGGACAGGACCGCTACGAGGCGCGCAAAGGCGTCGTCGCCGCGTTCGACCACCTCGGCCTGCTCGAAAAAGTGGTGGACTACGAGATACCCCTCGGCCACTGCTCGCGCTGCCATACCGTGATCGAGCCGCTGATCTCGCTGCAATGGTTCGTCAAGATGGCCCCGCTCGCCACCGGCGCGCTCGGCGCCCTCAAATACGGCCAGATGCGCATCGTGCCGGAGCGCTTCGGCAAGACCTACACCGACTGGCTGGAGAACATCCGCGACTGGAACATCTCGCGCCAGCTCTGGTGGGGCCACCGCATCCCCGCCTGGTACTGCGCCCACTGCGGCCAGATCACCGTCGCCCGCGAGACGCCCGCGGTCTGCGCCCACTGCGGCAGCACGGAGATCACCCAGGATCCGGACGTGCTCGACACCTGGTTCAGCTCCTGGCTCTGGCCCTTCAGCACCCTCGGCTGGCCCGACGACACACCCGATCTGCGCCGCTACTATCCCACCAGTGTGATGGAGACCGGCTACGACATCATCTTCTTCTGGGTGGCGCGCATGGCAATGGCCGGCATCCACTTCCTCGGCGTCGTGCCGTTCCACACCGTCTACTTGCACGGCCTCATCCGCGACGAGCAGGGCCGCAAGATGAGCAAGTCGCTCGGCAACGCGCTCGACCCGCTGGAGCTGATGGACCAGTACGGCACCGACGCCCTGCGCTTCACCCTCGCCACCAGCTCCACGCCCGGCAACGACATCAAGCTCTCCACCAACCGCATCGTCGGCAACCGCAACTTCGCCAACAAGATCTGGAACGCCGCGCGCTACGTCATCGGCCAGACCGCGGCCGTCGCCGGCGGCATCCCCGCCCTGGAAGCCGTCCAACCCAAGACGCTCGCCGACCGCTGGATCGTCAGCCGCGCGCAGCGCCTCTCGCTGGACGTGACGCGCCTGCTCGACGAGTACCAGTTCGGTGAGGCGGGCCGGCAGATCTTCGAGTTCCTCTGGTCCGAGTATTGTGACTGGTACATCGAGGTCTCGAAGACCCAACCGCAAGACACCGCGCAGCGCGAGCGCACCGCCGCCATCCTGCGCGCCGTGCTCGACCGCGCGCTGCGCCTGCTGCACCCCTTCATGCCGTTCGTGACGGAGGAGGTCTGGCAGCACCTCTACGCCGGTGTGCCGGAGGACGCCCGCCCCGCGCCCGCGCTCATCCTCGCGCCCTGGCCCGCCGACCCTGCCGCCATGCGCGCCCAGCTCGATGAGACGGCCGAGGAGGAGTTCGCGCTGCTGCAAGAGATCGTCACCCGCATCCGCGACGCGCGCAAGCAGGCCGAGGTCGAGCCGGCGCGGCGCATCCAGGCCATCCTCGTCGCCGGCGCGAAAGCGCCGCTGCTCAAGCAGCAGAGCGCGTTGATCGAGCAGCTCGCGCGCACCGAGCCGCCGCGTGTCGAGCGCCGCCTCGCCCCGAAGCCGGAGCAGGCGATGGCGCTGGTGGCCGGCGGCATCGAGGTCTACCTGCCGCTCGCCGGGCTGCTGGACGTGGAGAAGGAGACCATCCGCCTCGATACCCAGATCGCGTCCGCGCGCCAGGCCGTCGAACGCGCGCGCCGCGCGCTGGACAATCCCAACTTCGTCGCGCGCGCTCGGCCCGACGTCGTGCAAAAGGAGCGCAACGCACTGGCCGCCGCCGAAGACACGCTGGCGAAGCTGGAGGCGCGGCGCGGCGAGCTTGCGCGCTAGCAATACCCGCCCGGACCTGCCGGCGCGCGACATGCCCCGTTCTCGCGCCGGCATGCCTGGGAGGAAAGTACCTCGCACCTCAGCCATATGTATACCAGGTTGCGGGCGGCTCGTATAATCGAATGAGACAACGTGTGCGATGGACATAGTTGAATGCGCCCGTGTATTGCGCCACGACATGTACTCCATGCAACTCCTCACCTCTGATGAATCTGGCGGGAGGCCCATGCTATGATGCTGCTTGACATAGTGAGCGCGCGACGCGACCGCGGTCAGGGGCTCCTCGAGTACGCGCTGATCATCCTCTTCGTCATGCTGGTGGTCTTCGGCGGACTCTTTCTCGTCGGGCCGGCGGTCAAGTCGTCGCTCGACAGCGTGCTGCCCGCGCTCTAACGGGGATTCCGCATGGAACCATCCCTTGCCAGGCCGGATCTGGCGCCCCTCTCCTCGCAAGGAGAGGGGCCGGGGGTGAGGACCGGATTTCCGCTTGCGCGGGCCGCCAAAAGAATACTGTCGCGCCAGGCAGGGTGACCTTGGGCCGCGGCGATTGCGGCGCCATAGGCGCAATGCTATAATGCGATGGTGGCTCAGCGAGCCTCCGGTGACGCTACCCTCGCGGGCAACTCGTCGCCGGCCGCTCTCGCGATCTGTGCGAGAACGGCAGATATCCATCCTGCCCCGCCTTAGTGTGCGCCGCATGCGGGCGCACGCCTGACCGGCGGGAGCATCCCCACAGGAGAGCTCCGCATGACACGAGATTACGATCTGGGCATGATCATCAACCCAGAGGTCGGCGACGAACAGGCACGCGCCATCGTCGATCGGGTGACACACACCGTCACCGCGAACGGCGGTCAGGTGGTGCGGGTGAACGCGGTGGGGCGCCGGCGCCTCGCCTACCCCATCGAGCATCACCGCGACGGCCTGTACTTCTTCTTCGATCTGATGCTGCGGCCGGACTCAGTCGTGGAGCTGGAGCGCACGCTGCATGTGAATGAGGATGTCATCCGGCACCTCATGCTGCTGCGCGATCCGCGTGTCGTGACCCAGCAGCGCCAGCGCGAGGCCGAGGCCGACGCGCAAGTCGCCGCCGCCCAGGCTGCCGCCGCCGCGCAAGCGGCTGCTCAAGCCGCTGCCGCCGCTGCCGCGCCGCCGGCCGAGGTAGCTCAGGCTCAGCCCACCGCTGAGCCGGCCACGGCTGAGGCGCCCGCGGCAGCGGCGCCACCTGCCGAGGCGCCGGTAGCTGAAGCTCCAGCTACCGAGGCTCCGGCTGCTGAAGCCGCAGCGCCTGAAGCGCCGGCTGCCGAGGCGCATGAGGTCGAAGAAGCCGCAACAGAGGCGGAGGCGAAGGCCTAAGCGCGCACGTCCGTCTGAGACCGGGTGCGTCGCCGGGAAAGGGAAGG
>JAICVS010000256.1 GCA_025935195.1 Ktedonobacterales bacterium | reverse complement strand
GTGATGGGCGCCGAGTGGGTGATCCGGTTCGGCGCGGATGGTCGCGGGCTGGAATCGGGTGGGGCAGAGCGTGCGCCGGTGGGTTCGCCGCGGTTGCAGCGCCCGTGGAGCCGGTCTGCGGATACTGCCGCTTAGAGCAACTTTCACTGTGCTTGAGCAGGCAGGGTGTATCCCGTGTGAGCGAACCAGGCGTGCGCATCGGCAGGGGTAATTGCGTCGAGCGCCAGCCGCACCGCCTCCCATAACGCCTCATGGGTGCGAGCGCCGAGCCCGCGCAGGAGGGCCTTGAGCTTCGAGAACGCCTGCTCGATGGGGGTGAAATCGGGCGAGTACGGTGGCAGGAAGAGCACGTCACAGCCGCGCGCCGCCAGGGTCTGCCGGATGCTGGCGGCCTTATGGACGCTCAAATTATCGAGCACGACCACTTGCCCCGGCCGCAACGTCGGCCCGAGTTCCTCCTGGATGTACCAGGCGAAGGTCGGCGTATTCATCGCTCCCTCAATCAACCAGGGTACGCGCAGTCCCTCTGGCGTCAATGCCGCGACCAAGGTGGTGTTCTTGCCATGGTTCCGGGGCACCGAGCCGGTCGCCCGCTGATCATGCGGCGCCCACCCATAGAGGCGGGTCAACGCGGTATGGGTGCCGCTTTCGTCGACAAAGACGAACTGCGCTGGATCGAGAGAGGCGACCGCTTCGCGCCAGGCTGTGCGCGCTTCCTCGTCACGCTCGCTGGCCGCCAATGTCTTTTTTTATGCGTCCAGCCCAGGCGACGTAGGGTGCGCCACATCGTCGCCTCGCTCAACTGCTGGCCATAGTGCTCGGCCCACCAGGCGCAGTGTTCCAGCACGGTGGCATCCGGTGTGGCCTGCAGCCGGGCCAACAAGATCCCGTCCTGCTCACCCCGGATCGCGCGTGGGCGGCCTGGGATGGGCTTGCGCGCGAGTGAGCCGGTCTCACGCTGCTGCACCACGGCGCGTTTCACCGTCGTCACCGCGACGTCAAAGCGGCGAGCGACTTCTCGCATGGGCAGACCGTTTGCCACCGCTCGCACCAAGCGTTCTTTCAGATCGGTCGAATAGGCTCGCATGCCCCACTGCGCCGCATAATCCGTGCCCGTGCCTGCCGCAGCTTTTCGCAAGTTGCTCTAAAGGCTGTATATAAAGGCTCTAGCCCTGGTGGGAGCACTCGTCATGCCGCAGGAGGCGCGCTAAGGTAGGAGGGATCAATAGTCAACCCAGCGCAAGGAGGCGGAGTATGCGTGATAGAGCGTCCAAACCCGTAGTCTTCGCCCCCTATCCCTCGGAACTCAGCGACCGGGAGTGGGTGATGCTCGCGCCGTTGTTGCCGCCGGCCAAGCCGGGAGGGCGACCGCGCTCGGTGAATCTGCGGATGATCCTCAATGGGATCTTCTATGTGCTCCGCAGCGGCTGCCAATGGCGCATGCTTCCCCGCACGTTTGGTCCGTGGTCCACCGTCTACGCCTATTTCCGCCGTTGGCGTCTCAGCGGGGTCTGGGAGCAGATCCACACGACGCTGCGCGAACAGGTGCGGCGGCGAGGAGGGCGCGAGCCAACCCCGAGCGCCGCCATTCTCGATAGCCAGTCGGTCAAGACGAGCGAGCGCGGTGGCCCGCATGGCTACGATGGGAGCAAGAAGCTCTCGGGCCGCAAACGCCATCTGCTGGTCGATACCCTCGGCCTGGTGCTCGGCGTCATGGTGCATCCAGCCGATATCCCGGATCGCGCTGGCGCTCCCTGGCTGCTGCACCACCTCCAGCCCACCCTACCGCGCCTGGACCTCATCTGGGCGGACAGCGCTTACACCGGCCCGTTGCAGACCTGGGTCTGGGAGACCTTCGGCTGGCGCTTACAGGTGGTGGCCCGGCCCGGAGGACGCGGCCAGTGGCTGCCAGCCGACCAGGAGCCGCCCGCCCGACAGCGCGGTTTCCAACTCCTACCGCATCGGTGGGTCGTGGAGCGGACCTTCGCCTGGATCGGACGAAACCGGCGAATGAGCAAGGACTATGAATTCCTGCCTGCCACTAGTGAGACGTGGGTCTATCTGGGCATGATCCGCCTGATGCTCAAGCGCTTGGCGCACGAGCAAATCCAGCCTGCCTTCCACTATCGCCGTGTTGCTTGAGTCGAGAGAGGAAGCCTTTGTGTACAGCCTTTAGTCTGACCAATGGATGCACGGTTCCTCAACCATGGCCGTCCGGCGATCTCTGGCTTGTGTGAGTAGCGTGTGAGTGTGGTGTGAGTTCTTCGTGGTCTGGCGGCGTCCGGCCGGGCATACTCAAGGCGCAGGTTGAAATCGCCCCGCCGCCCTGGAGTAACGAGCCTGGCGCGGCGAGTCTATCACGGAGGAGATGAAACGCGATGCAACACCACGATCACCAACACCACGACGATGGTCATGGCCACATGGCGACGATGCGCCAGGAGAGCGGCGACTCGTTCGCGCGCGAGATTGATGGGCTGCCCACCGCGACTGCCCCCGAAGTCGTCACGCTACGAGACGGGGACACGTCCGCGCTGACGGCGCGGCCGGTCAGCAAGCGGATCGGCGACGCGACGGTGCGCATGCTCGGCTACAACGGCTCGATTCCCGGCCCCACGCTGCGCGTGACGCAGGGGTCGCAGGTGACGATGAACTTCACCAACGAGACCGACCTGGAGACGACGGTACACTGGCACGGCCTGCGGCTCGACAACGAGTTCGACGGCGTACCCCACGGCCATCCCCACCACGGCATGCAGGCGCCGATTCCCACGGGCGGGAGCTTCAGCTACAAGGTGCGCTTCCCCGACCCGGGCGTCTATTGGTATCACCCGCACATTCGCGAAGACTATGCGCAGGAGATGGGCCTCTATGGCGCCATCGTCGTCGCGCCGCGTGATCCTGACTACTGGACGCCGGTCAACCGCGAGTTGACCATCACGCTGGACGACATTCTGATCGAGAACGGCGATGTCGCTCCCTATAGCCGAACCGAGTCGAACCGGACGGCGATGGGCCGCTTTGGCAACGCCATGCTGGTCAACGGCGCGACGGAATATGCCCTGGGCGCGCGCCGGGGCGAGGTGGTGCGGCTCTACCTCATCAACACCGCCAATGTCCGCATCTTCAACATCCGCATTCCAGGCGCACGGATGAAGCTGGTCGGGCGGGACCACGGGCGCGTCGAGCGCGAAGAGTTTATCAAGGAGATGCTGATCGCGCCTTCGGAGCGCCTCATCATTGAGGTTCTCTTCGAGCAGGCGGGCGAGTTCGCCCTGGAGCATCGGACGCCCGAGCGCACATACCGGCTGGGGACGATTCGCGTCAGCGAGCAGACTATTGAGCAATCGTTCGTCCGCGAATTCGAGGTACCGCGACAGAGCGAGGAACTGGCGGCGGAGCGGGCGCGCATCGAGGCGGACGTCGAGCGCGTCCCTGACAAAACGCTGGCGCTGGTCGGCGAGATG
>JAICVS010000104.1 GCA_025935195.1 Ktedonobacterales bacterium | reverse complement strand
CCATGTGCTATCATGGCTAGGCCGGCGCATGAGGGCCAACCGGGTGCGACGGCGATGTACGCGACACTTGGGCCTGTGGCGCAGCTGGGAGCGCGTCTGCATGGCATGCAGAAGGTCAGGGGTTCGAGTCCCCTCAGGTCCACCACCAACCTCATCCAGCGGTGCATGAGCCTTTCGCCCGGAGCCGGGGTGAAAGGCTCGTTTGCTGTGTGGGGGATGACGGTGCATGAACCGCGGAGATCGCGGAGGACGCCGAGGAGGGGGACCGACGAGATGATCACTCGCACCAAATACAGCCCGGCCGAGATCGAGCCGAAGTGGCAGTCGCGCTGGGCCGAGCAAGATCTGTACGCCGCCAATGACAACGACCCGCGGCCCAAGTTCTACAACCTCGTCATGTTCCCCTACCCCTCCGGCGACCTGCACATCGGCCACTGGTACAACTACTCTGGCGCCGATATGTACGGCCGCTACATGCGCATGCGCGGCCACAACGTCATGCAGCCCATCGGCTTCGACGCCTTCGGCCTGCCCGCCGAGAACGCCGCCATCAAGCGCAACATCCAGCCGCGCACCTGGACGCTGGACAACGTCGCCAACATGCGCAAGCAGCTCGCGCGCATGGGCGCCGGCTGGTCGTGGGCGCGCGAGGTGGTCACCTGCCTGCCCGACTATTACCGCTGGACACAGTGGCTCTTCCTCCAGTTCTACCAGCACGGCCAGGCGTATCGCACCAAGGCTCCCGCCAACTGGTGCCCCACCTGCAACACCACGCTCGCCAACGAGCAGGTCGTCAACGGCGCCTGCGAGCGTTGCGGCACGCCCGTCGAGCGCCGCGAGATTGACCAATGGCTGCTGCGCATCACCGACTACGCCGACCAACTGCTCAACTTCGACGGCCTGGACTGGCCGGAGAAGACGCGGCTGATGCAGACCAACTGGATCGGCCGCAGCGAGGGCGCCGAGATCCGCTTCCGCGCCCGTGTGCAGGGGGAAGCGGAAGAAAATAACCGCAGAGGTCGCAGAGGAGAGATAGAGAAGGAAAAGAAAACATCCGGCGCAACAGCGATTGCTGCTGAGCAGGTAGCGGCAGCAACAGCAACAACATCCTCGCTCTCTCCTTCTGCCTCCGCGTCCTCTGCGTCCTCTGCCGTTCAATCCTCTGCCGCCGAGGAGGTGGAGATTCCGGTCTTCACCACCCGGCCGGACACGATCTACGGCGTGACGTTCTTCGTGCTCGCGCCGGAGCATCCGCTGGTCGAGCGGCTGACGGCGCCGGAGCGGCGTGAGGCGGTGCAAGCGTATCTGGATGAGGTGCGCCGCGAGACGGAGATCGAGCGCCTCAGCACCGAGGCCGGCCGCAAGAAAACCGGCGTCCCGCTCGGCACGACCGTGACGAACCCGGTCAGCGGCGAGCGGGTGCCCGTCTGGATCGCCGACTACGTGCTGATGGGCTATGGCACCGGCGCCGTGATGGGCGTCCCCGCGCACGACCAGCGCGACTTCGAGTTCGCCCGCGCCTTCGGCCTGCCCATCGTGGAGGTCATTCGCCCGGATGGCGAGCCGGCCAGCGACCCCGCTACCTGGGACGCGGCGCGGCCCGCCAAGGGCGCGGGCGAGATGGTCAACTCCGGCCCGTTCGACGGCACACCGGCGGCGCAGGGCATTGCGGACGTGATCACCTGGCTGGAAGAGCACGACTGTGGCAAGGGCGCCATCAGCTATCGCATGCGCGACTGGCTGATCAGCCGCCAGCGCTACTGGGGTACGCCCATCCCCATCGTCTACTGCCCACAACACGGCACGGTGCCCGTCCCCGAAGACCAGCTTCCGGTGATGCTACCCGACGAGGTGAAATTCAAGCCCACCGGTGAGTCGCCGCTGCGCTACGTGCCGGAGTTCCTCAACAGCACCTGCCCGATCTGCGGCGGACCCGCCACGCGCGAGACCGACACGCTCGACACCTTCATCTGCTCCGCGTGGTACTTCCTGCGCTACGCCGACCCCGACGACGCGCACCACGCCTGGGTTGAGGAGAAGGTGAACCGCTGGCTGCCCGTGGACATGTACATCGGCGGCGCCGAGCACGCCACCATGCACCTGCTCTACGCGCGCTACTTCGTCAAGGCGCTGCGCGACATGGGCCTGCTCGATCTCTCCGAGCCGTTCACCCGCCTCTACCACCAGGGCACCGTGCTCGGCCCCGACGGCGTCAAGATGTCGAAGTCGCGCGGCAACGTCATCGCGCCCGACAATGTGGTCGGCCGCTACGGCGCCGACGCCGTGCGCTGCTACCTGATGTTCATGGGGCCGTTCGATCAGGGCGGTCCCTGGAACAATCAGGGCATCGAGGGCGTCTGGCGCTTCCTCAACCGTGTCTGGGCGCTGGTGACGGATACCATAGAGGCGAACGAGGCTGCCGCTTCTCCTGATGGAGAGAGGATGCCGGGCGGCGAGAATGTCGAGCGGCTGCGTCACAAGATCGTCGCGCGTGTCTCGGACGACTTCGCCGGCCTGCGTTTCAACACGGCGCTGGCCGCGCTGATGGAGTGCGTCAACGGCCTCAACAAGGCGCGCGAGGAATCGCCCGCCGTCATGCGCGACCCGCGCTTCGTGGAGGCGATTGACACGCTGCTCGTGCTGCTCGCGCCGATGGCCCCGCACATCGCCGAAGAGCTGTGGCACCAGCGCGGCCACGACGAAAGCGTCCACCTGCGGCGCTGGCCGGAGTACGACCCCACGCTCACCATGGACGCGGTGATCACCGTCGTCGTGCAGGTCAACGGCAAGGTGCGCGACAAGCTGGAAGTCGCGGCGGACATCAGCGAGGATGCGGTGCGCGCGCTCGCGCTCGCCTCACCGAAGGTGACAGCCGCCACCGGCGGCCGTGAGCCGCGCAAGTTCATCTACGTCCCTGGTCGCCTCGCCAACGTCGTCGTCTAGTCGCGCCGTTCGCCCTGTTCCCAACCGGCGTAGGCCGGTTTCGCGGCATGCCCTCAGGCGCGAATTCATTCGCCGGCCGGCGGCTTGGATCACCCGCTGTTGCGCGGTCCGTGCGCTCCGCCTGCTTGACGTTGCCGGCGAAACGGCGGATAATAGAGTGAACGCGCGCAGTCAATGTTGACCTTTGGGCGCGCGGGTGGCTGCGGGGCCGCCCGCGCGTTCTGCGTTTGATCGATCTGATGATCTGTCGTCTGGTCCGTTGGTCCGAAGCGTCCCGCATTCGCCCCGCGCTCATTCGCTACGCCGCCCTTCGGACGCAAGGGACCGTAGGCGCGCGAGCGCGCGAAAAGCGCTCGGCAGGAGATCCGTGAAAGCTCCCCCAGTGCCGCCGGCGCATGTCGAGCCGAACGAGGACCCAGCCCAGCGGGCGGAGACGCCCGTGGAATCGCTGTTGGCCCTGCTGGATCTCTGCGCCCAGTATATGTCCGCCGCCGACCTCAAGTTGGTGCGCGCCGCCTACGAGACGGCGGAGCAGGCGCATCACGGGGTGCTGCGCCGCTCCGGCGAGCCGTTCATCGAGCATCCGCTGGCGGTCGCGCGCATCCTCGCCGAGCTTGCCATAGACGCCTCCGGCATCGCCGCCGCCCTCCTGCACGACACCGTCGAGGATACGACGCTCACGCTGGAGGACGTGCGGACCCACTTCGGCCCAGCGATTGCCGGCATCGTAGACGGCGTGACCAAGTTCGCCGCGGTCGAGGCGATGGATGCGGCGGATGCCAGCCTGAACGGCTCCGCTGCGCATCCGCAGAGCGGCACGGCCACACCGATTGACGCGAGCGCGCAGCGCGAGCGCAAGGCGCGCGAGCGCCAGGAGACAGTACGCAAGCTCTTCCTGGCGATGGGCGAGGAGCCGCGCGTCGTGCTGCTCAAGCTGGCCGACCGCCTGCACAACCTGCGCACGCTCGACTCGATGAATGAGGTGCAGCGCGCCCGCACCGCGCGCGAGACGCTGGAGATCTTCGCGCCGCTGGCCGGGCGCATCGGCCTGTATCTGGTCAAGGGCGAGCTGGAGGATCGCGCGTTCTCCTTCGTAGAGCCGCACGCCTACACCCAGACCGTCGCCCGCCTGGCCGACGAGGAGATGAAGCGCGCGGCCTGGGTGGGCCGCATGGTGGGCCGCATGCGCCGCGAGCTGGCGGCCGAGGGCATCCATGCCTGCGTCAACTGGCGGCTCAAACACCCGTATCGCGCCTGGCGCGAGGCGCGGGAGAGCGGCATGGACCTCGCCACTCTCCACGACCTGATCGCCTTCCGTGTGCTCGTCGAGACCAAGGAAGACTGTTATCAGGCATTGCGCGTGATCCATCACCTCTGGCATCCCCACGGCGACCGCATCCGCGACTACATCGCGACGCCCAAGGCCAACGGCTACCAGTCCTTCCATACCGCCGTCTTCGCGCTGGACGGCCGCCTCGCGCAGATTCACATCCGCACGCACCGCATGCACCGCGCCGCCCAGCACGGCGTCGCCACCTTCTGGCTGGAGCGCGCCGCGCTCGGCCAGCAAGTCGAAGACACCGCGCCCGTGCCGGTGCGCAAGGTGCTTGACTGGGTGACACGGCTGGCCTCGTGGCATAATGAGCTGGGCATGAGCGCCGCCGAGTTCGAGGCCACGGTGCGTGGCGACCTCTTGCAGGAGGAGCAGGTCTTCGTCTTCACGCCCAAGGGACACATCCGCGAGCTGCCTGATGGCTCGACCGTGCTCGACCTGGCCTATCAGATCCACACAGCGATTGGCGACCACGCCACCGGCGCGGTCGTGCAGACCACCACCACTGACAGCCTGATCGTCACGCGGCAGGTGCCGGTGGACTACGCGCTGCGGCGCGGCGACGTGGTGCGCGTGCTGACCAGCGCGGACGCCGGCCCCAGCATGACGTGGCTCTCGATTGCGCGCACGCGCTATGCGCGTGAGAAGATCGGGCGCGCGCTGCGCAAGCTCGACATCGGCCCCAACGCCAGCGTCCGCCGCGAGGAGGGCACGCCCGCGCGGGCCACCGGAGCGTTCATGCCGCGGCCGCTGGCACATCCAGCGGGCGGGCGCGCGCGCGCGCGCCTGGCGCGCTGCTGCGATCCCTGCCCCGGCGATGCCATCGCGGGCGTCGCGGGCGTGGGACGTGCCGTGACGATTCATCGCGACTGTTGCCGCACGCTGCGGCGCACGCTCACCACTCGCGCGGCGGCGGGGGACGCCTGGGCCGAGCCGATCAGCGTGAGTTGGCCGGAGATTCAGCCGATCACCTATCGCGTCAACCTGATCATCACCGGGCAGGATTACGCCGGCCTGATGCACGCGCTCTCTGAATGCGCCGCCGCGCAGGAGCTGAACGTTTCGGGCAGCGCCGCCTACGCCATCGCCGATCGCCGCAAAGCCGCGGTGAGTCTCACGCTGGACGTGTCGCCAGAGGCGCGGCTAGAGCAGGTCTTCCGCCGCTTCGAGGCGGTTCCCGGCGTGGTCAGCGTCGAGCGCGACCTCGCGAAAGGATGCGATCGGAGGACATCATGAGCCAGCGGGCGATAGAAGCGCCGGGCGAGCGCATCACGGCAAGCGCCGGCCCGATAGATGAGCGCTCCCTCCTGGGCGCGGTCGAGGAGTATCTGCTGCCGGAGGATGTCGTACACGTGCGCCGCGCGCTGGCGTATGCGCGTGAGCTGGGCGGCGCGCCGCGGCCCGCCGATACGGAGCGCACGCCGGCTGCCGGTGCGTGGGACATCGCCTATGTCGTCGGCGTAGCGCAGACGCTGGCCGAAGCGATCCACATTGACGCCATCAGCCTGGGCGCGGTGCTGCTCTACCAGGCGGTCGAAAGTGGGCTGGTGACCCTCGACGAGGTGCGCGCGCGGCTCGGTGAGCCTTTTGGCGAGGCGGTAGTGCGGACCATCGCCAACATCGAGCGCTTCGACACGCTGCAACGCCCCGGCGCGGCGCTGCGTCGTAACGCGCGGACCCGCGCCGAGGGTGAGGACGGCGCCCGCGCGCGCCACCACGCGCGGCAGCGCAACGCCGGCGCCGAGAGCCTGCGCAAGATGTTCGTGGCGATGGCCGAGGATCCGCGCGTGGCCGTCTTCAAGATCGCGGACCAACTGCGCACGATGCGTCTCACTCGTGAGGCGAGCGACCGCTGGCGCGCGCATGATGCGCGTGTTCCCTCACGGCCGCTCCCTGAAGCCGAGCCGGCCGCGGACACATGGACGCCGCCCAGCTACGGCGAAGAAGAGTGCCGCCTGATCGCCCGCGAGACGCGCGAGGTCTACGCGCCGCTGGCCGGCCGCCTGGGCATGGGCCGCGTGGAGGGCGAGCTGGAAGACCTGGCGTTCGCCGTGCTCGAGCCGGAGGAATATCGCTGGCTCAGTGAGGCCGTGGCCGAATACACCCAGGAACGCGGCAGCTACGTCGAGCGCGTCTGCGCGATCCTCACCGATGAGATGCGCGCGATTGGGCTGGAAGCGGATGTCTCGGGGCGCGTCAAGCATCTCTATAGCATCTATAAGAAGGTGCGGCGTAGCGGCAGCCGCGACCTCGCCGACCTCTACGACGTGCTGGCGTTCCGCATCATCGTGCCGACGGTGTCCGACTGCTACCTCGCGCTCGGGCATGTGCATGAGCTCTGGCGGCCGAAGGACGGGCGTATCAAGGACTTCATCGCCAACCCCAAGCCCAACGGCTACGAGTCGCTGCACACGACGGTCTTCTGCCTGGATAACCGGCTGGCCGAGATCCAGCTCCGCACACCCAAGATGCACGAGCTGGCCGAGTACGGTGTGGCGATGCACTGGTACTACAAGGATGTCGGCGACACCGCTTCCGCACGCGCCGCCTCTTTGCAGGCCTGGGTGCGGCAGGTGAAGGAGTGGCAGCAGGAGCTGCAAGGCGCGAGCGGCGTCGCGGCCGAGCGCGCCGTCGAGGGAGTCAAGGCCGACGCGCTCAAAGAGCGGATCTTCGTCTTTACGCCGGCTGGGGATGTCAAGGAGCTGCCCGCCAGCTCCACGCCGCTCGACTTCGCCTATCTGGTTCACACCGATGTCGGCAACCACGTCGCCGGCGCGCGTGTCTCCTCCGTGGACGCGGCGGGGCGGCTGGTCAAGAAGCTGGTGCCGCTGGACTACGAGCTGAAGAACGGCGACGTGGTCGAGATTCTCAAGCGCAAAGACGCCCACCCCACGCGCGACTGGCTGCACGTCGCCCGCACCAAGTCCGCCCGCGACAAGATCACCAAGTATCTGAAAGCCCACGAGCGCGACATTGACCGCCTGATCGGCCACGACCGGCTAGACCGCGAGCTGAAGGGCATCGGCCTGCGCAAGGGGCTGGATGATCTGGCGGAGGCGGACCTGGAATGGCTGGCCGCGGCATTCCAGAAACCAGACGTGGAATCGCTCTTCGTCGCCATTGGCGGCGACAAGCTGCGCGCCAACGCCGTGGCGGCGAGGCTGCGCGAACACCTGCAACCGCCCGCGCCAGCAGCCGAGCCAGAGGTGGCAGAGACGGCAGTGACGACTACACCAGCACGCGAGGAGCGCATCGGCGCGAGCGTCGGCGGTCTGGAGGGGATGCTGACCCAGTTGGCGAGCTGCTGCAACCCGCTGCCGGGCGACGCGCTGATGGGCTTCATCACGCGCGGGCGCGGCGTGGTCATTCACCGCGCCGACTGCGCCAACCTGGCGCACCTGCTAGAGCGCGAGCCGGAGCGCAAAGTCGAGGTGGACTGGCCGAAGCTGGACGGCAAGCAGCACTTCCGCGCGCCGATCGTGATCGAGGCGGTGGACCGCAAGGGCCTGCTGGCGGATGTCACCGGCGTGATCACCAACCTGAAGATCAACATGCTCAAGGTCAGCACCACCGTCCGAGCGGCGCAGCGCCGTGCCGTCATCACCGCCACGCTGGAGATTCAGCGCCCCGATCAGCTCAACACGGTCATCCGTGAGCTGCAACAGGTGCCGAGCGTCGAGACGGTCGAGCGCAAGAAGACCAGCCAGGCGAACGCGGAGAAAGGCCGCTCCCACGCCGAGGGCAAGCATGCGCGCAAGCAGTAGCCCCCCATAGCGTACGCCGCTGCTCACCGTCTCCACTCTGGCGCTTCTTGCGCGCGCGCCTCGTCCAGCAATCGCGCGAAGCTGGCCCAACGCTCCGGCGTGATCGCGCCCGCCGCCAGCGCCGCGCGCAGCGCGCACCCCTCCTCGCCCTCGCCGTGCTCGCAGTCCTCGTAGTCACATTGATCCGCGTAGGGGCGCAGCTCACGGAAGGCGCGCGGCAGCGCCTCCGACGGGACGTTCCAGAGCGCCAGCTCGCGGATGCCGGCCGAGTCGGCCAGCCAGCCGCCCTCCGGCAGCGGCAGCAGCCGCACGCCCGTCGTCGTGTGGCGTCCCTTGCCGGTGGCCTCGCTGATCGCGGCAATGCGCTGCGCCGCGCCCGGCACGAGCACGTTCATCAGCGATGATTTGCCCACCCCGGAGGGTCCAGTGAGCAGCGATGTGCGGTCGCGCAGCCGCGCCCGCAGGCCCTCGACACCCGCACCCGTCTCCGCGCTGGTAGCAAGCACGGTGTAGCCGAGGCGCGCGTACAGGTCGGCGGCGCGGCGGACCTCCTCCGGCATGCCCAGGTCAACTTTGTTCAGGCCAATGCTGATGTCCACGCCAGCATGCTCGCACAGGGCGAGATAGCGATCCAGCATGCCGAAGTGCGGCGCCGGATCACGCACGGCGAACGCCAGCACGGCGTGATCCGGGTTGGCGAGCAAGATCTGCTCGGTGCCGACCTCGCTGCGCATGCGCGAGAGCGCGGCGCGGCGCGGCAGCACCTCCTCGATCACCCCTTCGCCGGCACGCAGCCGCAGGAAGCGCACGCGGTCGCCGGGCGCGATCCGTACCGGCGGATTCTCAGCCGGCGCCACAGCGGTGACCGGCCGCTCGCGCTGGGGCCCACGGTGCAAGCGGCGTCCGGCTCCGGCGTCCACGGGACGGCGCGCGGACCCTGGTGCGGGGGCTTGTGGGCGCGAGACGCGCAGCCGGCCGCGCAACGTGCAGAGGAATGCTTCGTCGCCGGAGGCGACCTCGAAAAAGCCCGGAGCGATGGCGATGACGATACCTTCCGAGAGCGACGCGGCGATGCCGTTCGCGGCGACATCCACCATGCCGGAGCGCGCCTGCTCGCCGGCCATGGGCCGCTCCGTAGCGCGCTCGTTCTCCGCCGTCTCCGCCGTCTCCGCCATGTACGCTCCTATCATCACTAGTCTGTTTGATATGAGACCCGAGACGGTTAGGACTGCCAAGGCATCCGCATAGCTCGCCAGTCCTATTCTCACGCGATCTCTGCGCAGCGTAGCGCGCTCCGCCATAATACGTCAAGCGCGCCGGCACGACGTCGCATCGCACCACGAGGCCCGGCCGCCGTGGCAGCCGGGCCTGCTCGCCTCTCCACTCCACATGACTGGCGCCAGGCACTCACCTCGTCAATCAACGGCCGCCATCGCGTCCCCGCGCCCAAGAGCGCGATGGTGAGAGCGGGATGGTGAGAGCGGCGCACATCCGAACAGCCTCGGTCGGCAGTGTACGCCGCGCACTCAGCGTTCAGCTTACCTCTCCACGACCCTACAGCGCCATCCACCAAAGAGATAAGCCCGTCTCGCGCCAGTACAGGCTCGCCCACATCCACCCCGCACAACCGCCGTACACCCGCACCGTCGCCGCCACGCCCCCGTTTCGCGCGCCGGGCGCCTCAAACGCCCCATTCGACCGCCCCGGCACCCCGGACCCGGCACGCGAGCCACATCCTCCCCGCATCTCCACCCGTGTGACCGGGCGGGCATGCGTTCCGATGCTCAGTTTAGCATTCCGCTGGCGCCGCCGTCTCAAAAATAGCCCCTCAGACGATGACAGTCTTGTCATGCAAAGCCCAAATTGCCGCATTCTCACGCATGAATTCTGACAGTTTCGTCATGCGCGACGAGATGCCGGCGGGATGGCCGCATCCGGCCACGCTGAGGAGGCGAGAGGAAGCGGGGAGAGCCGGAGATGTGACATGGCATATCACATGCGGCATTGCTGGTTTCGGCCCGCCGCTTTCCGTCCCATGCGCGGGAGACGGCATGAGGAGACGGCATGAAATGTGCGACCACTCATCGCGGCGTGTAGTAGCAGACTACGTCTGGATTACAGACGAGGGAAAGGGTTTTTTTGTGAGCTCGATGGGAAGCGGCGGCGCGTCGGGCGCCGATGCCGGTAACATTCCTGATGATCTGCGCCATGCGGCTATGGACCCGCGGAGCGACGTGACACTGCCGCGAGGTGAGACGGATGGGAGCGATGGCGAGCCGGTGGAGATCGTGGAGGTCGTGACGCTTGAGACCACAGGCATGCCGGGCGCGATCGGCGACCTGACCGGAGACTCGCTGGACGAGCTCGCGAACGGCGGCGGCTTCCGCTGGTGGTATGTGCCGGCGGTGGCGCTACCCGTCGCCGCGGGCGCGACGGCGGCGGTGCTGATCATGCGGCGCAACCGGAAGCAGACGCCGGCAACCATGTTCTCGTCGCTCGCGCAACAGAGCCGCGGCTGGATGGACGCCGTGCGCACCAACGACACCACGCGGAAGGCAAGCGGAGCGATCCAGCGTGGGGCCGCGAACGTGCGCGCGAGCGCGCGGTCACTGCCGGATCAGGCGAGCATCTGGCGCGACTCGGCCGCGGATGCGCTGGCCGGCGTAGCGAGCGCCGGCACGGTGCAAAAGACCGCCGATCGTGCCCGCGATACCTGGGATTCCGTCCTCGACTCGGTGACGAGCTTCTGGGACGAGCGAGGCATGCGCACGCGGAAGGCCGCCAAGGAGCAGCCGCGCGGCTTCGCGTCGAGCCTGGGATCGAGCCTGGGATCGGGCGTGAGCGACACGCGCGACCGCCTGACGGGCGCCATCGCCGGCATGACAGGTCGCAAGCCCGTTTCGTCGTCGCAAGCCAGGGCGGCGGACAAGACGGCGCAGGCGAAAGCCGCCGCCATGCGGGCCAGGATGCGGGCGGCGCAAGCCAGAGACCGGGCGCTCAAGGCCGCGCAGGGCACACAGCCGCGCGCGTTGCTCAAGCCGGTCACGTCCGCGGCCGCCACCACCGGCAACCGAACGAGCAGCGCCGTGAAGAAGACCGGCAAGACGGTGAACAGCGCCTGGAAGCGCACGCGCGCCTTCACGTTCGCGATGCTCGTCTCGGCGATCGCCACCTACGTGCGCGCGTGGCGCATGCGCCGCGACGAGAAAGCGCTGCGCGAGACGGCGGGCGGGCGCATGGTGCCGGCCGATCCGCCGCGGCGGTTCCAGCGCGCGTAGCGCACGCGGCGCCGGCATTCGCCGCGCCGGCACATCTCGAAGGCCCCAGCCGCACCGATCCGGCATGGGGCCTTCGCATATCGCCAGGATACAGTTGGCTCCCGAAGGCCGCCAAAGGTCACGGGCATATCATAGAGGAGCGAGTACAATAGCCGGGAGCGATCCGCGCTGGTGCGGATCGCGCGAGAGGTGTTCGGTGATGACCATCACAGAGGAGGAAGACGCGCATGATTCCTCGCGGACGTCGCCTTCGCTTGCTGGCCCGCCTGGGTGCGGCGGGCGCGTTGACGCTCACGTTGTTGGCGCTCGTCGTCCCGCAGGTGCTCGCCAATCGTGGCGGGTCGGGCGATGAGAACCGCCGGCAGGTGCGACATTTCGACCACATCTTCGTGATCATGATGGAAAACACCGGCTTCGACAGCCTGATCGGCAACGCCAACGCGCCGTTCATCAACGCGGCGGCGGCACAGTTCGGCCTGGCGAGCGATTACTTCGGCGTCACGCATCCCAGCCAGCCGAACTACATCGCCGCCACTTCCGGCGGCCTGAACGGCATCGTGGACGACAACGACCATACCATCAACGTGCCGAACATCGTGGATCAGCTTGAGGGCCATCACCAGACGTGGAAGGCCTACATGCAGTCCATCTTCGCGAACGGCAACACCGACAAGCTGGCGCACGCGGCGGGCAACCAGCTCTACGAGCGCAAGCACAACCCCTTCGTGTCGTACCAGGATGTGCAGACCAATCCGGCGCGACTGGCGAACATCGTGGACCTCAGCCAGCTCGACACGGACCTCGCCAGCGGCCACGTGCCGAACTACGCCTGGATCAGCCCCGATCAGTGCCACGACATGCATGGCCGCGGTGGCGGCGGAGCGGCCGATCCCTGCGACTTCTCGAACGAGCAGAACCTGATCGCCACCGGCGACGCCTTCCTGGCACAGACGGTCGGCGCGATCATGTCGTCCAAGGTCTGGAACGATGAGAGCGCGATCCTCATCACCTGGGATGAGAGCGACTTCACCGGCACCGGCCCGGCCGGCTTCGGCGACACGCGCGGCTGCTGTGACGCGGTGCCCGGCGGCGGGCAGGTGGTGACGCTGGCGATCACCGGCGACAAGCACGCGGGGCCGCGCAGCTCGGACGTGGCCTACAACCACTACTCGCTGCTCGCCACCGTGCAGGACAGCTTCAAGCTGGGCTGCCTGGGCTTCACCTGCGACACCGCCAACGTGCATCCCATGGCCGATCTGGTGAACAAGCACGACTGAGAGCCGTGATCTCTCACCTGGGGCAGGCATTCCAGCCTGCCCCTTCTTCGTGGGCGCGAGCGTCTACAGCACTACAGCACCAACTCGGCCATCACCCGCAATGCCTCCGGCTGGATGGTGCCGAGGATGAGCGTCGTCGCCCGTGATGTCTTCCACGATTCCAGCCGTTCGGCGATACGCTCCTTGGGACCGCAGAGCGCCACCTCATCCACCAGCGCGTCCGGCACGGCGGCGGCGGCCGCCTTCTTCTTGCCATCCAGATACAGGTCTTGAATCTCGCGCGCCGCGGCCTCGTAGCCGTAGCGGCTGGCGAGGTCGTTGTAGAAGTTCTTGCCGCGCGCGCCCATGCCGCCGATGTAGAGCGCGAGCATCGGCTTGAGCGCGTCGCGGCAGGCTGCCACGTCGTCGCCCAGCACGACGTTGACCGCGGGCGCGATGTCGAATGGCTCCTGAGACTCGCGTTTGGCGAGGCCGGCGTCGAGCGGGGCGAGATAGGCGCTCTCGCGCTCCGGCGCGAAGAAGATCGGCAGCCAGCCGTCGGCGATCTCGCCCGCCAGCTCGATATTCTTGGGGCCGATAGCGGCGAGGTAGATCGGGATGCGCGGGCGCAGTGGGTGAATGGTGATCTTGAGCGGCTTGCCCAGGCCGGTGCCGCCCTGGATAGGGATGCGGTATTCCTCGCCCTGGAAGTCCAACGGTTCCTTGCGCTCCCAGATCGCGCGCAGGATGGTAATGTACTCGCGCGTGCGGGTGAGCGGCTTGCCGTACGGGACGCCATGCCAGCCCTCCACCACCTGCGGGCCGGAGACGCCCAGGCCGAGCAGCACACGGCCGCCGCTGAGCAGGTCCAGCGTGGCGGCGGTCATCGCCGTGTTGGCCGGCGTGCGCGCCGGCATCTGCAAGATGCCCGTCCCCAGCTTGATGCGGCTGGTGAGCGCGCCGATCCACGCTAGCGGCGTCAGGCCGTCAGAGCCGTAGGCCTCCGCCGTCCAGACCGAGTCGTAGCCGAGCCGCTCCGCCTCTTGCACCAGCGGCAGCGCGTCGCCCGGCCGCGATCCCCAGTAGCCCAGGCTCAATCCGAGTCGCATAGCTCGCCCCTCTCTCGCTCTCTATCTCCCACCTCTGCGTCCTCTGCGGTGAATAGTCCGTCACCCGCCGTCGCGCTGGCGCGAGTGAACGCGGCTGCCGAAGCGGAGCCAGGCGATGGCGCCGTCGGCGGCGCGCGCGAATTCGCCGCGCGCGTCGCGCATCGGCTCGTCCAGCGCGACCACCCGGTCCGGCGCGATGAAGGCCAGCCGCGAGGGCGGGTCGGGTGGCGAGGGCGGCGCGTCCGGCGTGGGGAAGCCGGGCTTGGGGATTTCCCGCAACACCAGCTCGCCGTCGCGCACCGTCAGATCGAGATCGTCCAGCGCGCCGGTGTAGCGGCCGGCGTAGATCGCCAGCTGATCGGGCGAGAGCGGCAGATGCTCCGGCTCCGGGTCGGACGCGCCCAGGTAGCGGGCCAGCGCCCACTTCACCAGATCGCTGTGAAGCTGGCCGCCACGGTCGGCGTTGGTGAGGATGGTGATCGCGAAGCCGCGGTCCGGCGCCATGGTGAACGCGGAGAGCTGGCCGTTGGTCGAGCCGCCATGCTCGACAATGCGCACACCGCCCGCGTGCCGCAGCATCCAGGTGATGCCGACCGCCTCGGTCTTGCCGCCGGCCGGCGCCTGTGGCGATTGCATCAGCCGCATCGTCTCCGGCGCGAGCAGCCGCGCGCCCTGATCTCGTGCCGGAGCCGCGCCGTCGCCCATCGCGAAGCGGGCGTAGGTGAGCTGGTCGCGCACAGTGGAGGAGATGCCGCCGGCTGGATGCGCCGTGCGCGGCAAGGCCCACGGCCGCGCCACCACCACCCGATCGTCGCGCAGTTGATGGCCGACAGCGAAGCGATAGGTGATCACGTCGTGCGCGAAGAAGAGAGACTGAGCCATGCCGAGCGGGTCCAGCACCAGCTCGTGAATCGCGGCCTCGAACGGCTGGCCGGTGACAGCCTCGATCACGCGCCCGGCGATGTAGAAGCCGGAGTTGTTGTACGACCAGACCTCGCCGAGCGGCATCATCTGGGGCAGCTCCGCCATGTTGGCTACGATCCGCGCCAGCGCGTCGTCGCCCCAGCCCATGTCGTCGAAGTAGTCGCCAACCCAGCCGCCGGTGTGCGTGAAGAGGTGGCGCAGCGTGACACGCGCCGCGACCGACTCGTCGCGCAGGCGCAGATCGGGCAGGTAGGCGCGAACGGGCGTATCGAGGTCGAGCCGGCCTTGCTCCACCAGCCGCATCGCCGCCGTCGCCGTGACAGTCTTGCTGGTCGAGCCGATCTGGAAGAGCGTCGTATCCGTGACGGGCAGCGGATTCTCCAGGCTCGTCACACCGAAACCCGCCGTGTATGCGCCGCCGTCGAACAGCACGCCCACGGCCACGCCTGGCACGCGCAGCCGCTCCATGCCGGCGGTGACGCGCTCGCCCAGCTCCGCGAAGATCGCGTCCGCGTCCGCGTTCGCCGCCGCTGTCGTCTCAGTCGCTGTCTCTCTCGTCTGATCCGCGCTCATCGCCCGCTCCTTCCTCGTTCGTCGCGCCGCCCAGACAACGTGCCGACAGTATACGCGCGCGCGTGCCCGCATGTCAGCGTGATATGGCAAGCGGACGGGAAGGCGGACAAAGAGCGAATGGGGGTGGAATCCGCCACGCTACCCACGCAGGACGATGCAGGTGGTGGTGGCATGCGCGTAGAGCTTGCCGGCCGCGTCTGTGATCGTGCCTTCGGCGGTGGCGATCTTGCCGCCCAGGTGGATCACTCGTCCCTCGCAACGCACCTCGCCGGTCTCGCGTGTCAGCGCGCGCACGTAATTGACGTTGATCTCCAGCGTCGTGTAGCCCGTGCCCTGTGGCAGCAGCGTGTTGATAGCGCAGCCCATCGCCGAATCCAGCAGCGTCGCCGCCACGCCGCCATGCACTGAGCCGATGGGGTTGTAGTGGAACTCTTGCGGCGTCAGGGTGAAGACGGCCCGCCCCTCGCCTACTTCGGTGAGCCGCATGTCCAGCAGCGCGGCGATCGGCGGCGCGGGCGCCGCACCCTCGGCAATCGCGCGCAGGTAGCGCGTCCCATCCATCGTGCGCCCGATCCTGGCCGCCTCGACCGGATCATCCCAGCGGATCGTCCGCTCGCGCACCGGCCGCTCACCCTCGCTCATGTGATTGCGCCCTCCCACTGTCTGTCCCCGGAATCTCCACCGCACCCGCCGCGTGGCATGTGCCGCCAGTATACGCGCGGGCCGCGCCCGCCGCCAAGCCGCTCGGCGGGTGGACAGGGCATATCGCTGGTGGTACAACCGCTACGCGGGCATGCGCCGCGCCACCTTCGAGCGCCTCAGCGCCCTCGTCACGCGGGCCTCAGCCTTGCGAAATCCCATGGCGGCCGGCGCCAGGGGAGAGGCTCATGGTGCGCCAGGGAAAGGAGCATAGGCATGACCGGACGCGCGGACGGCGCCTCTTCCACTCATGCCCCGGATGCGCCGGAGCTGCCCACGCTCGCCCTCGATCCCGCCAGCCTCGCCAACCTGGAGGCCGACCTCGACCGCGAATGGCTGGTCACCAACGGCCTCGGCGGCTACGCCCTCGGCACCGTCTGCGGCGCCACCACCCGCGCGTACTCCGGCTACCTCGTCGCCGCCATACATCCGCCAGTCGAGCGCGCCGTGCTGGTGACGAAGGTGGACGAGACGGTGACACTGGCCGACGGCACGACCATCGCGCACGGCACGAACGAGTACGCCGACGGCACCATCGCCCCACGCGGCTTCGAGCGCCTCGCCGCCTTCGCGCTGGAGGGCAGCGTCCCGCGCTGGACCTTCCGCCTGGCGGACGGCGCTGCCCTG
>JAICVS010000183.1 GCA_025935195.1 Ktedonobacterales bacterium | reverse complement strand
CGCACGCCGGCGGCCGCATGCCGCAGAAATCCACCTACTTCTATCCCAAGCTCATTACCGGGCTGGTGATCAATCCTCTCTGGTAAGTCGGCTTGTGAGGGTGAGGGAGGGCGCTATGGAGACGAGACCAACGCAAGACACACCGCCGGCCGTCTGCCCCGCGTGCGCCGCGCCGGTGGCCACCGGCGCACACTTCTGCTCGCTGTGCGGCACACCCCTCCAGCCCACGGCCACACCGGATGCCAGCGCGGGCGCGACCTCCGCATCATCGGCTGGGGGGATGCGCCAGTGCGCCTGGTGTGGGACGCTCAGCCCCGCGCAGCTGGACCGCTGCACAGCCTGCGGAGCGATGTTCCCGCGTCCCGAGATGGATGCCGCGGTTGAGCGGGCGGCCGAGCAATGGATGCGCTCCGCGCTCGGCGATCTCGAGGCGCGGCGCGAGAAGCGCCTGCGCAAAGGGCTGGGCAAGCTCTTCGGCTAGCGTGTGCGCCCCTCGCGCGCGCGCTCCTTCCGCTGGTACACTTCTACCAGGCCGCGGCAAGCGGGCGCGGCCGGTGGCTGGGTGACGAGAGGATTGAGATGATCCTGGTCGTAGGCGCGGGGCTGGCGGGGTTGACCTGCGCGAAGGTGCTGGTCGAGGCGGGGCATGAGGTGCGCGTGCTGGAAGCGGCGGACGCCATCGGCGGGCGCGTGCGCACCGACCACAGCGCGGATGGCTTCCTGCTGGATCGCGGCTTTCAGGTGCTCTTCACCGCCTATCCCGCGGCCCGGCGGCATCTCGATCTCAGCGCCCTCCAGCCCAAGGCGTTCATGCCGGGCGCCGTGCTCATCCGCGACGGCCGCTGGCATCCGCTGGGCAACCCATACCAGCGGCTCTCGCTGCTCGGCCCCACGCTCGCGAACCCGCTGCTCACCTTCGGCGACAAGCTACGTACCCTGCGCCTGCGCCGCTGGACACGCCGCCGCTCGCTCGAAGCCATCTTCACCGGCCCACTCCGGCGCGGCGACAAGAGCGCCTACGCCGAGCTGCGCCGCCGCCACTTCAAGGACAAGGGCTTCATCGCCAACTTCGCCCGCCCCTTCTTCGGCGGCATCTTCCTGGACCGCGAGCTGGCGACCAGCGCGCGCGCCATGCTCTTTGTGTACAAGATGCTGGCGAGCGGCAAGACCGTGATCCCCGCCGATGGCATGGGCGCCATCGCCGCGCAGCTCGCCGCCGCGCTGCCGCCCGACGCCATCCGCTTACAGACGCGCGTCGAGGGCATCGTCGCGGCGGACGGCCGCGCCGTAGGCGTGACACTCACCGGCGGCGAGGAGATGCAGGGCGACGCCGTCATCATTGCCACGGACGCGCCGAGCGCCGCGCGGCTGACGGGAATGGAGCTTCCGGCGACGCCCGTCCCGGTCATGTGTGTCTACCTGGCGACCACCGAGAGCCTGTACGACGGGCCGAGGCTGCTGCTCAACGCCGACCCCGCCGCCTTCGTCAACCACGCCGTCCAGCTTACCAACCTCTCCCCCGCCTACGCGCCGCCGGGGCAACACCTGCTCTCCGTCACCGTGCTGGGCAATCCTGAGCTGGACGACGCCGAGCTGACGCGACGTTGCAAGCAAGACCTCGCGCCCTGGTTCCCCAAGGCCGACATGGGCAAGCTGCGCCACATCGCCACCTACCGCATCCGCTTCGCCCAGTTCCGCCAGGAGCCGGGCATCTTCGCATCGCTGCCGGGCAGCGCCACGCCCACGGCCGGCCTGTTCCTGGCCGGTGAGTACACCGAGTCCAGCAGCATTCACGGTGCGATGCGCAGCGGCGAGAAGGCGGCCCAGGCCGCGCTCGCCTCGCTGGCCGAGTCCCAGGCCGCGGACGAGCCTGGATGATGCCGCTGCCTCGCTCCTCTCCTCTCCTCTCCGTGAACCTCCGCTTCCTCCGTTCCTCCGTGTTCGTTCTCGTCATCACCCCAGCGTCGCGCACAGCCAATCCTCCATCTGCTCCGCGACGAGCCGCGCGCCGCGATCCGTCAAGTGGATGCCGTCGTAGGTGAAGCGGTAGCCGCGCGCCCGTGCGCGTGCCTCATATGCCGCACTCGGCATGAAGCGCGCACGCATCCCGCAAGCTCGTGCCAGTGGCCTGCGTTTGGGTGTGGCGGCCAGCTCGGCGGCGAAGCGGCGATGGAGATCGATCAGCGCGCACTCGCGCTCGGCCGCCACCTGCCGCGCCGCCTCCGCGTAGCGGTCGAGCAGGCGCCAGGGTCGCGCCGTCAGCGATTCGCCGTAGGTTGCCGGCGTGCAGATAGCGATGCGGGCATGCGTTCGGCCACGCAACGCCGCGACGAGCACGCGCATCCCGGCGAGGAACGCCTCCGGCGTCACGGCGGCGCGCAGCCCCTTGCTCCGCCGGAAGTAGCGACGACCCAGCAGCACGCGCGGCGTCGGCAATCCGCGCCGCAGCAACGCCGTTGTGCAGTCATTGGCGCCGGCAAAGACCACCACCCAATCGGGATCGTGCGGCGCCACGTCGCGCTCCACCCGCCGCGCGAGATTGTGTACGGTATCGCCGCCCACACCCGCGTTGATCAGCTCCACCCCGCGCAGCTCCGGCGTCCCTGCCACCCATTCCCCCAGCACGCGCAGATACGACGCGCCTTCCCGCCCCTCCGTCAGGCTATCGCCCAAGAAGACAATCCGCATACCAGTTCCGCCCGCCCGCGCAGCCGCCAACACCCGCCGATCACCAGCCATCATCCGCCCAGATATGCCTGGCGCACCAGATCGTTGGTCAACAGGTTCTTCGCCGTATCCATCAGCACAATGCGCCCCTGCTGGATCACATAGCCTCGATCCGCGATGTTGAGCGCCATGAAGGCATTCTGCTCGACGAGCAAGACCGTCACCCCCTGCTGGCGAATCTCCTGGATGGTATCGAACACCGTCTGCACCAGGATCGGCGAGAGTCCCATCGAAGGCTCGTCCATGCAGATCAGGCGCGGCCGCGCCATCAGCGCCCGGCCAATCGCCAACATCTGCTGCTCGCCGCCCGACATGGTCCCCGCGACCTGCTTGTCGCGTTCTTTAAGGCGCGGGAACAGCCGGTAGACGCGCTCGGTATCCTCCTGGACCGCCGCACGGCTGCTGATCATGTACGCGCCCATCTCCAGGTTCTCACGCACGCTCATGCGCGAGAACACCCGCCGCGCCTCCGGCACCAGCGCCATCCCGCGCTTGATCACGATGTCCGTGCCCACCGTGTCAATGCGCTCGCCCTCCAACGTGATTGTGCCGCTGCGCGGCTTGACCAGGCCGAAGATCGTCTTCATCGTCGTCGTCTTGCCCGCGGCATTCGCGCCCAACAAACAGACGATCTCGCCCTTGTTCACCTCGAGGCTCACGTCCTTCAAGACGTGGTTGGGGCCGTAGTAGGCGTTGACGTTCTGTAGCTGCAGCATCGCTCTTTATACCGTGGCCTTTCGCCCAAGATAGGCCTCGATGACCTGCTCGTTGCGCTGAATCTCCGCGGGCAGCCCCTCGGCGATCTTCTTCCCGTAGTCCAGCACGGCGATGCGATCCGAGATGCCCATCGTCACCTGAAGCTTGTGCTCGATCAGCAGAATCGTCAGCCCAAACTCGGCGCGCAGCCGTTGGATGTAGCGGACCGCCTCCGCCGTCTCGGCGTCGTTCATACCCGCCGTCGGCTCGTCCAGCAGCATCAGCTTCGGGTTCGAGCCGAGCGCCCGCGCGATCTCCAGCCGCCGCCGATCCGCATACGAGAGGTTCGAGGCGTACTCATCCTGCCGCGTGACCAGCGACGGGCCGAAGAAGCCGAGCAGGTCCAGCGCGCGCTCATGCGCCCGCCGCTCGGCGGCGCGGTAGTTCGGCAGGTGCAGCATCACCGCCGGCAGATTTCCCGGATAGTGAACGTGCTGCCCGACCAGCACATTCTCCAGCACCGTCATATTGTTGAACAGACGGATGTTCTGGAAGGTGCGCGTGATGCCACGCCGCAGCACACGGTCGGGCGTCAGCCCGATGATGGAGCTTCCGTCGAAGTCCATGTCGCCGCTGCTCGGCCGGTAAATGCCGGTGATCAGGTTGAAAACCGTCGTCTTGCCGGCGCCGTTCGGGCCGATGATGCTGAAAATCTGGCCGCGCTTGATGTCGAGGTCGAGGCCGTCCACCGCGGTCAGCCCGCCGAACGTCTTACTGACGCCGCGCAGCAGCAGCATGCTGTCGCTCGCGGGGGCTTCCGGCGCGGTCATAGAAGATGCTCCAGGCTCAGTCATATTCGTCATCCCTCCCGCCCCTGCGCGTCGGAGCCTGAGCCGGCGAGCTCCGCCGTTCCCACCGTATCCGCCGCCACCTCGTCCATCCCCGCCCCCTCACGCTCCAGCAACCCGACGGCCGAGGTGCCTTCGATGGCGGCGCCGATGCCCTTCAGCTCGCGCTGGCGCCGCACATTCGGGACGAGCCCCTGCGGGCGCAACAGGATCATCGTCAGCAAGATCAAGCCGTAGATCAGGAGCTTGCTGGTGTTGAAGTCGAAGCTCGCCAGGAAGTGCAGCGGCGAGCCGCCGGGCGCGACCAGCGGGCTGCGATGCACGGCGTCGTTGATCTGGCCGAGCAGGGAGACGTCGAAGTAGCGCAGCAGCAACGCGCCCAGGATCACGCCGGGGATGCTGCCGATGCCGCCCAGCACGATCATGACGAGCACCGTAATCGAGATCGCGAAGCTGAAGTCGGTCGGCGCGATGGCCTGGAGGTAGGCGGCGTTGAGCGCGCCGCCGATGCCGCCGGTCACGGCGCCCAGCCCGAAGGCCAGCAGCTTCGTGCGCACCAGGTTCACTCCCGAAGCCGCCGCCGCCGTCTCGTCCTCACGAATGGCGACCCAGGCGCGGCCCAGGCTCGAATCGCGCAGCGACGAGACGGCCAGGATCACCACCACCACCAGCGCCAGCGTAAGATAGTAGAACCACATATTATTGAGCGGATCGGACTGGTTAAACGAGATCTGGCCGAGGGGCGTCGCCACGTCGTTCGGCCGCAGCGCGCTCATACCCAACTGCCCGAAGAACCAGGGAATATTCTGGAAGACGATCGGCATGATCTCACCGAAGCCCAGCGTCACGATGGCGAGGTAGTCGCCGCGCAGCCGCAGCGTCGGCGCCCCCAGCAAGACGCCGAACACCCCCGCCAGCAGGGCGGCCAGCGGCAGCAGCAGCCAGAACGTGACGACGGGAATATGCAGCACCGTGACACGGTCGGATGCCAGCATGATGCCGCCGGTGAAGGTGGCGACGGTGTAGTTGCCGATGACGAAGAAGGCGACATAGCCCAGGTCGAGCAGCCCGGCATAGCCGACGACGATGTTGAGGCCGAGCGCGAGCAGCACGTAGATGCCAACCGAGACGGCCGTCGCCAGCAGCGCGCCATTCCGTGTCACCGGCAGCAGCGCGGCCACCGCCAGCGCCAGCACACCGAAGCGCCAGCCCGTCAGATAGTAGCGTGGCGGCCGCCCGGCGATCTGCGTGTCGTTGAGCGCCGCGTCGAGGCGTCGCCGCGCGTCGCCGATGCCGCTACGCAGCCCCTTCGAGAGCGCCGGCACAGATGTTGACATGCCCATTCCCCTTCGGATGCGTTCGCGCGGCCACCGTCGGCCTCAGATATGACCCGCTGACCGTGGCCCTCAGACCTTATCCGGCACTTGCTGCCCAAGCAGGCCAGATGGCCTGAACACGAGGATCAGCACCAGGATGGCGAACACAATGGCGTCGCTCCAGGCGACGCCGTTGTCAATGCTTCCAATGACGAGCGACTGGATCAGCCCGATCACGAACCCCCCCAGCACCGCGCCACGAATGTTGCCGATGCCCCCCAGCACCGCCGCCGTGAAGGCGATCAGGCCGAGCTGGAAGCCGGTGAAGAACCAGACCTGACCCACATTGAGTTCGTAGAGCACCCCGGCGGCGCCTGCCAACCCCCCGCCGATCAGAAAGGTGAGCGAGATCGTGCGATTGATGTTGACGCCCATCAGCGCCGCCGCCTCCGGATCCTGCGCCGTCGCGCGCATCCCCCGGCCCAGCTTGGTCGTGCGGATGACGCGATCGACGCCGATCATCAGCCCGAGAGCGGCCACGATAATGAAGATGTCCACGACACGGATCGTCGGGCCAAAGCCGGTGTCGAAGGTGGCGGGCATGGTGAAGAAGCCGAAATCGAGATGGTCGAGCGCAGTGCTGGGGAAGATATCAGGAAACGCCGTGAAACCAGCGCCGCGCCAAAGCTGGACGAAATTCTCGATGATGAAGGAGACGCCGATGGCCGCGATCAGCGGCGCCAGTCGCGGCGCTTTGCGCAGCGGACGATACGCCAGAAACTCAATCGAGACGTTGAGCGCGGCGGCCACCACCGTCGAAACCACGATCAGCGCGATGATCAGCAGCAGCAGCAGCAGCACGTTGCTGACCGGCGCGGTGAGCCCGAGAATCTGCACCACGATCAGCGCGATCACGGTGCCGAACATGAACACGTCGCCGTGCGCGAAATTGATCAGCTCGATGATGCCGTAGACCAGCGTGTAGCCCAGGGCGACGAGCGCGTACACAGCCCCGAGCGTGATTCCATTGTAGGTCTGTATGAGATAGATGCTCACGTCCGGCCCCTTCCGCTCACCACTCGGCGCTGTTTGTAGAGGGTGCCTGCCCCCGCGCGCGGGCATGGGCAGCATGGCACCCAGCCCGCATGCCGCTGCATACGCGGGGCGTTCATGCCCATGTCGTCCGTCCTCCAGCCATTCATGGCCGAGCGCATCCGGCGACCCAACAGCGATTGCCGCTGGGTATGGCGCGCGGAGCGCGATCCAGGACCGCGCTCCGCGCTCAGTATAGCCTATCCGCCGCGAATCCGCGCGCTTACATGCGCCGGCTTCGTCGGCCTAGCCATTGAGTTGCTGCTTGTAGACCCAGTTCTTCGACGAGTCAACCGAGTAGACCGCGAAGACCTTGGGGCCGGCGTTGTCGCCATTCTGGTCGAACGAGATCTGCCCGGTGATGCCGGCGTAGTTGGTCTTCTGCACCTCGGCGCGCACGGCGTCGCGCGTCACCGGCTGGCCGGAGGCGATCACGGCCTTGATCGCGTTGATCTCGATCATCGCGCAGTCGTACGACATCGCGCTGTAGTTGTACAGCGTGTTGTTCGGCTTGCCCGCCACGAACGCTTTGTAGTCGCTGGCGAACTTCGTCGCCGCCGCCGACGTGAGCGCCGACAGATCGGGCGCCGCCACCGTGCCCCACGTGCCCACCGCCGCGTCGCTGCTCGCCGTCGTCAGCAGGTTCGGATCGTTGGCGATGCCGTCGCCGCCGACCATCGGGTGGTTGAAGCCCTTGTCAACGAGCGCCTTCTTCAGCGCGCCGCCGCCGCCGGAGGTGATGCCGCCGTAGAAGACGACGTCCGGGTTGGCGTTCTTGATGGTGTCGGCCAGCGAGCCGAGGTTGCTCACCTGCTGCGCGGTGATGCTCTGGCGGCTGCCCACCGTCGAGCCGCCGTCGGACTTGAAGTTGGTGGTGAAGAAGTCCGCGAGACCTTTGCCATAAACGCTATTGTCGTCCACGACGTACGCCGTCTTGCAGCCCAGCGTTTGCGCGGCAATCTGCGCGTCCACCTTGCCCTGCACGTCGTCGGTGCCGGGGACGCGGAAATAGGCGTTGGGCTTGCCGGCCGGGTGCAGCGTCTGGAAGTTGATGCTGTTCGCCGCGGCGAACTGCTCCTTCGTCAGGCCGGGGTTGGTGTTCGCCGGGCTGATGAAGACGAGGCCCGCGTTGTTGGAGATCGGAATAGTCACCTTGGCGATGCCGCTGTTGAAGGGGCCGACGGCAGCGATCACGTTGCTATCGCTGGCGAGCTTCTGCACGCTCGTAGTGGCGATGCCGGTGTCCGGGCCATTGGCGCCCGCGTAGTTCTCGTGCTGCACCGAGAGCGTGTACCCGCCGCCCAGATCGGCGTTCTGCGAAACGGCGAGGTCAGTGCCATACTGCGTCGGCAGGCCGACCGAAGCGTCGGTGCCGACCACCGGAAGCTCGGTGGCGATGACGAGGTTCTTCCCGGCGCTTGGAATCTTAGCCGCCTGCGGCCGTGCCGCCGCCAGCCCTTGCGATCCGAGCATGGCCGCCAGTTGCGAGCCGGAGCTGGCGGTTTTGCCGTTCGGCGTCGTGCATCCCGCGCTTGATGTGCCGCCGCCACCGCTGCCGCCACAGGCGGCCAGGGTCATCGCGCCCAGTGTCAGGCCGGCGAACGCGAAGTGGCCCAGCGTCCGTTTCAGTCGTTTGTCGTGCATACCGCTTGCGCTCCTCCATTGAAAGAGAAATG